>JASMLX010000028.1 GCA_030748495.1 Candidatus Poribacteria bacterium
GACTTCCTTTTCTACCGTTGAGGGTGATATCAAGACCATCCTCAACAAATCGCTTCTTCAGGCGGTCATTTTTTTTCATACTAATGCTCAGCACGGTTGCAATTTCTTTGTTAGTCGAAGGTGTATTCTGGAATTCACCTTCATCACAGCCAAGCAATATCAACGCATTGAGAATCTTCTGTGATCTGTGCTTACCTTTGGAAGTGAGTCGGCCAAGACTTTTCCGTTCATCTTCTGTAAGTGTCAGGATATATTTCTTCATCTTCAACTCTCCTGGATTGATTATGAAGAAATTATATCACATCCCATACGACATTATATCCTTGACACGACACTAGGGTAATTTTTTTAAACTGGCTCTAAGGATAAAATCTTGGCTACTTTATCGAGTAACATCTTGCGCTCAACTGGTTTAGCGATAAAATCTATTATGCCGACGCTCATTGCGGCTTGAACTATTTTCTTACTTAGACGGGAAGTAACCATGACAATTTCCGTCGAGTCAAAGTCGGAATTCAGCCTGATTTGATGGGCGAATTGTAGGCCGTTAGTTCCTGGCATTTCACAATCAACCAAGACCAAGGACGAACGATGCAACCCCAACTTCAGATAGCCAGCTTGGGCATTTTCTGCTATTGCTACTTGGTAGCCTGCTGTCTTTAATATTTGGGACAAATACCGCCGTTGCGATTCTTGATCGTCTATGACTAAGACGGAAGATTGCTGAGTCTCATCCTCTATATCTCTCAACTGAAGGTCTTTTTCTAAACCTTTCAAAATCATCTGTCGGTGCTGATTGGAAAGTCGATATAGAATCTAGCCCAAGGTTGTTGAACCAACCAGAAGTGGAGAATACTTCCAAAGATTCTGAATAGCTTCCAAGTTACTCTCTGTTAGTATTTCATTGTTAAAATCGTTAACAAATGTCTGAATCGCATGATCTAGCCTTTTCGACACCTTTGCATAGATCTGTTTTCGGTAATCCAAATAGAAAGTTTTAGACTCAAATTTATCTTGACTCATTTTTCACTCAGAACTCGTTAGGTAGAAAGTTGACACTGAAAGTGTTCATGACCGAAAAAACGGTACCTGACAAGTAATAATACCTTACGGGGTGCTAATCTACAGGGTGGTATGATTCAACAACAGGTAGGAGCATGATGTAGCGCCTGATCGACAGCCTAATGGGATGGGTCAATTTAAACTAGCTCGGCTAACCCAGGTTATGCTGATCCGGCTATAATGCGATGATGGCGGCAGTTCCTTTATACAAATCCCGCCGTTGACCAATATTTCACCTTCTGTGAACAACTCTCACAGACTGTGAGAGCTATAAATAAATGGGACTTGGATTACTTTAGTTTGTTCTGTCCAATAAATATTTGAGGAACGCTTGATACTCCAACCGATGACATCACATTTTTAAGTTCTTCAGAACTGAAATCAACAGCTGAATGCAGAAAACCAACAGATTCAGAAGTAAGGAATTCTCGGATTTTCTCTAGTTTTCCTTCACCTACCACTGTAACGTGATTACTATCGTGGTTGAGTTTTAAAACTGATCGGTTTTCTTGTGGGATGAAAGTTTCTATCGGCTAAGGTTTAGCTATCTAGCCGTATCGAGTCTCACGCCTGTGGTGACAGGCAGGAGAAGTGCTCTTCTGCGAACAGTAACTGGCGAAGTGTAGACAAAAAATTGTAGATCATAGGGAAGGTTATCGTCCCCGAAGTCTCAGTGCGATTGCAAGAACTGTGCAACCGCACCGGTATTTATTGTCGCTGTGGTGTTGGTTGAACCAGTAATTCCTGTATTTCAATCTCTGGTGGAACCTCAACCAGATGGGTGATCGTTTTGGCCAGATCTTCCGGTGACATCGCATTCGAGTCTCCCGTACCGGAACCGAGGATGTCAGTAGAAATCGGCCCAGGACAGAATGTCGTCACTCGCACACCCTGTTGACGCAATTCCAGGCTCATTGATCGACTCAATCCCAGCAAGGCGTGTTTGCTGGCAACATACGGCCCCATACGGGCGATTCCGCGAATTGCGGCATCAGAAGCGATGTTGATGATTTGTCCCCCATTCGTCTGAAGCATCTTCCGTGCGGACTCGCGCATAACCACAAACGCGCCAATTACGTTAACTTCGAGGATATCACGTATCTCCTGCGTAGGAGTTTCGATCAGGGATTGCACATGCGCGATTCCTGCATTGTTCACGACCACGTCCAGGCAGGGGAGAGCGGTAATGTAGTTCGTGACAGCGGATTCGTCACAGACATCCATCGTGACCATTTCGAATTCGCCCCCAATTGTGGCCAGGGACGCTCGCGTTTCATCCATGGCAACGGGATCCCGCCCAAGCGCCAGCACGTGCGCTCCCAACCGCAACATCTCCTCTGCAATCGCTCTACCGAAGCCGCGACTAGCACCAGTGACCAGAACTGTTTTATCCTTTAGTGTCATTCTGTGCCCTCCATATCGGGAATCTCGGGCCAGTTGTATTCAGGCTGGTAGCCAAGGTCTTGACAGGTTTGCGCCCAATCAAACCGAGAGTCGCAGCGACCGGCGACGACGTTGTAGGCACTGTACGCTACCTCTCGCTTTTCCAGTGCTCGTTCGACTGCCTGTGCAACATCACGTGGATCGACATAAACAAACCATGGTTCTTTTGGTGCTTTGGGGGTTGTAGGACCAGGGTTGAGTCCATCTTCAGCGATAACGCCGGGCCGTAGGTGAATAACACTTAACCCGTATGCCTGATGATAGGCACGCCCGATCTCTTCACCAAGATATTTCGCCAGAGCGTAAGATAGGTCGCCTTGACCAAACTGAAATGGATCGCCTACGCAATAGGGCAGATCACTATCGGGCGGGGGATTACAGGCGGATATACTGGAAATGTTAACCAGGCGTTTAACCCCCTGCTGAGCGCACGCTTCGGCAACGTTCCAAGTTCCCTTGACCATCACATCGGCAAACAACCGCAGTGGCTTATCGAAGCGTTCTCGGACCAGTGCTACTAGATGTACAACGGCATCCTGTCCTTCACAAGCCTTTTCAATATCCATATAAGCTGTAATGTCACCCGGTACGAAGGGTAGGTCTTGGCGATCCGACGGCAATTCTACCCGATCGGTGAGTGTGAGTTCGTACTTCGGCCGGAGTCGTTCGATAATAAAACCGGCCAGGTAGCCCGCAGCCCCTGTGATCAGGATTTTCTTGATTGTCATGTGAGCTTCACCTCTCAGATGTCCTGTTATGTAGTCGTACTACGGTTTCCCAAATTCGTAGCTTTCATTCGACCCGTGTGTCATCAAACGCTTGTGAAATCCATTTGAGGAGCTCACGGCCTAATCCCGAACGAGGTCGTACCGGTATTAGATAGAATTAACATGGCGTTTCTGTTCTGACGTTCATTACATTAGATCGCTAACCTGGACGAATCTACCGCTCCCACGACTCTTGACCGCCGCCTCTACCAGTGCAAGTGTGTGCATTGCATCAGCAAAGTCCGACCGGATCAGCGACCGGTTTCCGGTTTCAATTGCATGTAACCAGGCGCCAATCTTATCCAGACCCAAGCTATTTTCAGCCGGCACAGGTTCTTCAAAATCATCTCCATTAAGATAGCCGGTGATTCGCCGGCTACCCATGTGTGCCTGGAGGCGTAGATGAGGACCAATGACCTCGAGATCAAATCCCCCTCTTTCGGTACCACAGTGATTGGTATGTGTACCGAAGACGCCGTTATCAAGCTCGTAAGTCATCTGGATCGCGTTTTCGGCATCGAATTCGGTTCGATCCCCCGCCATATTCTTAACTGCTAGCGCATGTGCTTGCACAGGTTTAGGGTCTCCCGTAACGAAGCGGACACAATCGAGTAGATGAATTGCCTGTTCAGCGATGGGCCCACCACTGATTTGGTATTGTAAGAACCACGGTGGCATCCGAAAATTGAGGTAATAATCGACGGCACAAACAGTACGGACCAGATGAACCACTTCACTGGTAAGCAGATGCCTCAACCTTTCATAGATCGGTGCATATCGAAGTTGAAACCCAACAGCGGCAATCCCCTCAGATTTCTCGATATGTTGCAAACAAACCTGCCCTTCATGCAGATTTAATGCCGGCGGCTTCTCGATCATCAAGGGGATGCCGTATTCACAAGCTCGCCGCACTGGCTCCAGACGTACCGGTGGAGGAGTCGTGATAATCACGCCATCTAAGTCGCGATCGAAGAATACATCAAGCTCATCCGTAGCAATTTCTGCGTCGGTTTCCGTTGCCATTTGCTGCGCGGTTTCCGGGTGAATGTCTTGAACGGCAACAACTTCAGCTCCGTAAGCAACAACAGCTCGCTGATGAGCATGCCCCATTCTACCTGCACCAATAATTCCAATCCTTAAGCTACTTCGGTTCATTGTCCATTTCCTTGTGACATATATGCGCCTAATACATAAAACACGATTCGTCATATGACCTCGTGAGTAGCTACTCACACTATACTTCATTTTCATCGGAGGTCGCAATAAAAATAAGGTACAACAAACGGTAATTTTTACTTGCTAATTCAACGGGTAGGTTTAATATGACCGGGTTTGAAAAATGGAGCTGTTTATTAGCTCGGTTTAGTTATTCAATTTTAACGATTAACAAGGTAGATGCCGACTGCCACCAAGCCAGCACCGGTCAGCAAGGAAGAGGTAATTCGTTCCTGAAAGAACAGATGGCCGAAAGCCATCCCCCATAGTGGCGTGGTGAAGAACAGGGAGGACAAGCGGCCTGGTGGATACTGCTTGAGGATTGAAGCCCAAGCGATAAAGCAAAAACCTGCGACGACCGTCCCCTGATAGATTAAGCCTAGACAGGCACTATGCGAAGAGAATTTATAAGCAGTAGTTCCACCCTCAAAGACCCAACTCAAGATATAGTAGGCGGGAACACCAAAAACCATTTGCCCAAACAAAGTTTGGAACTGGTTCATCGGTTGAGTTGGCTTATCACTTTGTGGAACCATGAAACGTCTGAGTAGAATGTTGATCGTGGCTAATCCAAGGGAGCTCAGTAAAACCATTCCGTCTCCAACTCGAACATCAGTTGATCCAACCTGGCCGCTAAAGATACAGACAACACCAATGAAGGCGGTGATTAATCCGACAGATTTCAACCAATCAAGCCGATCCCCAGTAATAAAAAAGTGAGACATTAGTGCAACTAGTAGTGGATACGTATTGAGCAGCAATGAAGCACGCCCCACATCAGTCAGCATAGTTCCCCAATTAAAGGCGATGATTTGTACCACGAAAACGATGCCTAATAGCAACAAACGAAGCAGATGAGCCTTTTGAGGGAGGAAGGGAATTTTGTTCAGAGATGCCCAACTGATAATAACAGCTAAACCGAGCGTAAATCGGATAGCAGCTACAGCAATCGGCTTGAAGGCCATTAGGCTGAACTTAATAGCAGAAGTGTTGGCGCCCCACATCAAAGCTAAGAATAGG
The DNA here is from genome assembly GCA_030748495.1 of Candidatus Poribacteria bacterium. GTDB lineage: Bacteria > Poribacteria > WGA-4E > WGA-4E > UBA9662. The sequence continues at coordinate 5,508 of JASMLX010000028.1, forward strand.
ACGGCCAAGATGATGCGAAGCGGAACTTTAGCCGGTTGGGAAGTCGTCAACCGTCTACTCCCCGGGTGCAATGCTACTGACAGCCTGCAATTGGAAGGAGAAACCGGGATTCAACAACAAGATTTATCGACTCCACCAATAGGTGAACTTGGTCAGCAGTGTCGATTCCAATGATCTGGTGTTATCGTCTTTAGGGATAACGGTTTGGTTAAAGACTAAATAGAAGTCACTGCCTGGGCGATAGATCCAGTTCAGCAGACAATTGTAGCTGGAGACATTACTTTCGCTGTTCCATTGGGCAAACAGTTTCGCAAACAAGGTCGTTGTCACCGAGTAAACAATTCGAGAAGAAATGATGCTGGCATTAAAGGTACCAGCGGGGAGATCGATTCGGTTAAATTGGTATTGCGATTCCAGGATGAAGTGCCCGTCTGTTTTGATGTTGACATCAATACCCGTGCCATAGCGAGAACCGCTATAGAATTGCCCCAGATTCCCGCCGATACCGCCGGAAATCATCCGGCTTTCAGGCATGTCGATCATGGCTCTAAAATCGGTGAAGTTATACTGTCCTTCTGGAATGATGACCCCCTCTCGGATCTCGAATGGGTCTGCTAGAACTTCGGTTGCATTCTGAACCTGAAACCCGGACCAACCCCCTTTAGTTAACTCTATTCGTCCACCGAAAGAGAGGTTACGAGTTGCTAGCTGATTGTCTTGATTTAGGATCAAGTCCACCTCCGGTCCCATCCAAACGCGGCGAATCCCAAACTTGCGAACCCAGGGCGTGAAATCTATCTCACCCGTTAACCTGCGGATGCCTTTCTGTCTGACAAAGCCAACTTCAGGGTTGAAATTTTGACTAATATCGGCCACAGATCCATCAATCTGAAACAGATCACCTCGCCAACCGGACCCAAGATACCAGGCCTGTCCAGTTTGCTGTTCCGGCTCGTCTGGTGAAGCAGGATCAGCGGTCATAGCCCACATGCCTCGAACTTGTGTCTTATCGTTGGGTCGATAGGCGAAGTCTAAACCACCTGTGCGGTTGGCAGATTCGCCATTCTGCTTATTAATAGCGATTAAACCGATGTTAGATCCACTCGAAATATCACGGGTTAGTCGCATGATCGAAAAATTGGTGGCGGGAACGACTAAAGCCTCATCGTGATCCTCTAAACTTCTCTCTGCAGTCTCATCAAACTTAAGCGTTTGTGCATTTAGAAGGCCGACGCCGTATGGCCCCGATTTGCCGGTGATTTTCCCCCCCGCAAGGATGGGAATAGCGTTTCCATCCTCAATGCCGATCCGACGACTGTAAAAGAGCAGCAGAGGAGGCGGACGACGATAACTGGAACGTGGGATACCGACGTCGAATAAGCCGGCCCCCTCTAAAAAGAAAGGTCGCTTCTCCGGAAAAAAGAGGCTAAATCGTGTTAAGTTTACCTGTTCTTCGTCGGCTTCGACCTGCGCAAAGTCGGTGTTAATCGTCAGATCGGTGGTTAAGTTGGAGGTAACCCCGTACTTTAGATCTAAGCCGATCTTTCTTTCCATCTCAACATTGCCGTCAATACGACTCAGGCCCGGTAGAATATAAGGTAAAAGTTCCAAATTTCGGCTGGGGCTAATGTTTTCCAAACCGAACAATCGTCCCAGATTCTCGGTTCGATACTTAGCACGTCCTCCATAGGAAGATGGTACAGGCACCCAGGTTGACTCTTCCTCATTCCGACTTAGTTTGCGTGCCAGATTTATTCCCCAACTCATCTGGTCGCTCTTTTTGAATCGGAGTTGACTAAAAGGGATGGCAATCTCACAAAGCCACCGATCTTGCTCAATTCGACTACGGCATTCTACCACCACATCCCAATCCCGATTGAAGCTATCGCCACTATTGGTAATGGCCGTATCCTGAATTCCACTCAGCGCATTGAACCGAAAAGCGAATCCACTACGCCGATCGTTGTAGGTATCCAGGATCAGAAAAACATTATCGTTTTCGTGAAGGTTTCGAGCGTCACGTCGCATTTCATTGGCAACCAATTTCGAAATATCGGTATCGAAACAGGTAAAACCAAAATAGAGATGTTTGTCATCATACAAAACCCGCACCTCTGTCTCTTGTGTTGACGGTTCTCCCGGATTGGGTTCAACCTGCATAAAATCCCCAACAGGCTGTACAAGTTGCCAATCCGGCTCATTGAAATAACCGTCAATTTCAACTTTTTCATATGTTCGATGGGCTTCCATCCGATAATCCTGTTCTGCCCGAGCAGCGAAAAGAGCCGGTAAAGACAATAACAACCAACAGACAGAGTGCCGTAATAAAAGGGATACCAAACTTTCCTCCAGTATTTTCTCAGAGCGTGATGTAAGATAGCAAATTCGACTTAACGAGTTCTTAGACAGATGCTGAGACTCAGGGTTTAGCTACGATTCATAATTCTCGAATCCGCGTCCAGACCTACTTGGTAACTACTTACTTGAATGCTTACCTCAAACCGGGGTTAATGTTATAATTCCATCTAATCTTGATCTGGATGATAATATGAGCTTGATAAGGAGCAGATTAAATGTCTCATCAAACGCTTGAAGCTACCTATCAACATTATACGACACTCCGCGGTGAAATGGATCGCTGGTTGAAGCAGAGCATGTTATTAGATCCACCTGGTAAAAACCAGGGCGGTGAAGATGAGGCCAATTACGCCTTAGCCTGGTTTGATCACTACGCCGTTACCCAAGATCCGACTATTTTGCAACATTTTTTTGATCTTCGTTCGGCTTTGATTGGCTGGGTCGAGCGTGAGTGTTATCACGGCTATGAACCTGTAGCAGAAGCCCATCACGGGACAGAACCGTTTATTCTCTTTTTACCACGTTATATTGGTCTACAACCAGAGGACCAACGTGCGATTGAGATTCTGTTGGATGCCGCCGAACACATCGGCAACTGGAGCAGTGCGGTCGAAGATTGGTATGACTATCAACGAGATGCTTTTCATAGCTTTCAGATCGGATCTAAAATGGTGCGGAAAGAGACGCGAGATCTTTACGAACTGGGCGAACATTTTCGCTTTATCCTGATGGCCCTGGCCGCTCACCGTGTATCAGGTGAACAACGATACCTGGACTGGTCGATTCGCTACGGTCGTAAACGGGCAGAACGGATTCTGCTGAGAGAGGAGATCCCGTTATTGTGGGATCTGAGCGGCAATCCAGTCGATGAGGCCGCGATCCAGCGACTGGGCATTCAGTCGCTGGCCAATTCGCAACATTATAAGTCAGGCAACCCATTGGGCGGCATCGAAAACCTATTATCCTCCGGGGCTGTTTACGCCTTTGGCGACCTGTATCGGTTGTCAGGAGATCAGATCTTCAAGTCGGCAGCCCGCCAAATTGTCGCCCCATTAATTGGAACCCTTAGTGACCCATACAACGAGCCAGCAGCAGCGGCACTCAGCTACTATCGTTCGACTTTTTCAGACGAGAGTCTGGATTCAGAGATCCTATCGCAGATCGAATCCTTCCCAACAAATCCACCCGATGAGTTGGCTTTGCTGTTTCCTCAGGTCTACGCTATTCGGGAGGGTGGAGTTGGTAAGCGTGCTGATATGGTTAGATGGGGGGAATGGACAGAAGATGGTATAATCAAACCGATTCAAGAGCCATCACCAGCCACATTCACGTTGGCCTTTCAGGTAACAGGTAATCCTCTTTATGCTGAACGAGCGTTAAAAAATGCATCAACCCGTCTAATGATGGCTAGGCGTGTTTTACGGGGAGGACGAGAGCACGCTGACATGGGGGGAGCCATCTGTTCAGTGGCTGCCGGGCACGGACGCAATTGGGGAACCGGTTCCGTAACCGGTTGCTATGGGCCATTGATCCTCGGCTTAAAACAGATCCAAAGCCAAATGGTGACGGAAGTTGAATTCGAGACCGGATCTGTCCCGGACGGCCTTTTGTCGTTAGTAAGACCAATGCCGGATAGGCCCAATCCTGAAGTGACCTTTTATAATGCCGGTCAAACGAAACTATCGTTCCGGTGGCGATGGGCCCAATCAGAATGGCAAGCGGTCGATCTACCCACCCGAACTGCAATATAGTACACCTCTATAGGGAAAGGTAAAATGGGGGGATTAGAACTAAAGGTATCATCGAAGTTGGAGGCGGTAATGTTCATCTCCGTATTCGTCAAGACCGGGGAATGGGAAAACATCGATCGAGTTATTGCCGTGCCGATGTGGTTAGCCTCCTTAGAAGCTAGAATAGAACCTGAGCTGAGTGCCAGACGTACACTGGATGCCACAGAGATCATCTTCGCTATCTACGAATCCTGTCGACGGCGAGGCCTGGTGGATCTACCTCTCAATATTGGAGATAATCCACTGGTGGCAATGGTTGAAAGTGGGAATTTACAACTGAAGCCCTAGGTTAGTTTGGACTTAGAGGGAGCAGATGTCTCAACCAAATATCCTTTTTCTGATGACTGACCAGCAACGCTGGGATGCACTGGGTTGCACCGGCGGCTGGGTTAATACACCGAACTTGGACCGTATCGCCGGTCAGGGGGTTTTGTTCTCTAGATGTATTACCAATTCACCAGTCTGCATTTCTGCACGGCTTAGTTTAGCCACCGGACTCTATCCACACAATACTGGTGTTTGGAACAACATGAACCATACGCTGAATCCGAAAACGCCAACCTGGATGCAAGCTGTTCGTTCGGCAGGCTATCGTACCAGTTTGTTTGGTAAGACACACCTTCATCCACATAGCGGCGATCTTAGGGATCGAGAGGGGCTAATGCAGGCCTATGGATTGGATGATGTCAATGAAATTGGAGGGCCACGGGCCAGTGCGCGGGTTTTGTCGCATATGACAGCAGACTGGGAGCAGAAAGGACTGTGGGAAACCTATCGAGCCGATTATGCGGAACGATTTGGCAATAAACCGCATGTTGTTCGTCCATCGGTCTTAGGACTAGAAAATTATGCCGATGTATATATTGGCCAGCAAGCTAAAAACTACCTGGAGGCCTACCAATGGGACCAACCCTGGTTCTGCTGGGTTAGCTTCGGTGGGCCACATGAACCGTGGGATACACCGGAACCTTATGCCAGTATGTATCACGCTGAAGATATGCCTCCACCCATTCAGCCTCCGAGTATGGACGGGTTGGATTTGCCCCAAAACTGTTTAGACCGACGTCTGAAAAATGGGCCTAAGCCTGCCATTTCTCCCCAAGAAGCCCGGAATCTACGAGTTGATTATGCTGGTAATGTTACGCTGATCGATGACCAAATCGGTCAGATTCTGGATACTATTGAGGCTCGAGGAGAACTCGATAATACAGTGATCGCTTTTGTTTCAGATCATGGCGAGATGAACGGTGACTATGGATTGATCTATAAAAGTAATTTCCTCAATGGGGCAGTTCGTGTGCCATTAATCGTTCGGACGCCTGAAACAGCAATAGCAGATCTACCAAATCGTATCTGTGATAGCCCTGTCGAGTGGATCGATATCGGTCCAACGCTAGTAGAACTGGCAAATAGCACCATTAATTACCGCCAATATGGAAAATCGTTGTCGTTGGTGCTAAACGATCCCGACACGGACCACCGAACAGAAGCGATTTCAGAACTGGAAGGGGAGATCATGTTGCTGGACCGTGAGTGGAAAATCGCACTTAATAGCGAAGGTGCTCCTTACCTGTTATTCGATATCCAGAGAGATCCAAACGAGGTCAATAATTTAGTGACCGCACCCGAGATGCAGGAAACCGTTAGTCGGTTGAGATTGAGAATTCTCGAGCGACTGAGGCAAACACGGACACAAAAGTGAACGAGCTCAAACCGATTATTTCGATTCGCTACAATCCGCTATACATTGTACTCATTTTGTTTTTGATGGCTACCAGTGGGGTTGTATTACCTGTAGAGGAACCGCTAGTAGAAGTAGTGCAATCGGAAGATCCACCTCTTTCTCGTAAAGATAAGAAAGCACTGCTACGAGACTATAGTAAGACGGTTCGGTCAAAAAGCAAACATGCGGAACGTCATCGTGGCCTGGTTGCCAAGTGGAGAAAAAAAGGCCATCTGCCGAAGTTGATTCAGCTCTATGAAGCCGACACTCGTAATCCCGAAAACATAGATTCAGCCCAGGTGGCACATCTGCATTACGGCTTAGGCTACGCTTACATGTCCGCTGAAGAAGGCTCTTCAAAGGACCGGGATTTCTCGTCAGATGCGATTACTCAGTTCGAGCAGGCAGTACAACTGGATGCCAATCATCTGCTGGCACACTACGATCTCGGGCGGATCTACCAAAGACGGAAGCAATATGATCAGGCGTTAGATGCCTTTGAAAGATGTTTGGTTGTTGATCCAAACTATTACGTCGCCCAGCAGAAACGAGGCGAGATCTATCTATCCCAAGCGGATTATCAGCCTGCGCTGCGCGCCTTTGAAGCCACTATTAATATGAACCCGAAATCGGCCCGGGCACACTACGGGCTGGGACTGGTTTATTGGGCGCAATCCAACAACAATTTTGCCCGAGAAGCATTCGACACAGCACTAGCGCAGGACAAAAAGTTTGCGCCTGCCCGCTATAAATTGGCTCAGGTTTTAGCCAAGGAACAGTTCTTTGATGACGCTCTGGCTGAATACGAGAAAGCGAGCAAATATCAACCAACGACGGCCAAACTTTGGTTCCAGTTGGCGGTCTGCTTCACCGAGGCAAACACTGAAGACTCAACGGATGTATTAACGTCAACTATCGAACTTTTCCAGAAGGCGTTAGTACTAAACCCACAACACGCTCAATCTCATTTTCAGCTAGGTGAAATTTTCTACTCCACTGATAAAGAGCAGGCCCAATATCATTATCAGCAAGCAGTGACTAACGATTTAGCTTTGAGTAGTTTCTTTATCGACCAGGTTCCAGAATACTATTCAGGTCAGTTGACCGCTGATCAGGCACGGCAATTATTGGATAAATCTTTGCTCCTGAAGGCAGAAGACCCATTGGCCTATTTTTACCTGGCGCAAATTGAAGCCGATCAAGGTAACGTACAGTTGGCAATTGACCACTATAAACGGGCAATTGCCTTGGATCCAGAATACGCCGACGTTTACTTCCCACTAGGCGACCTTTATTACCAGATTAATGATCGCCAGAAAGCCAGAGTGGCCTATCGTCAGGCCATTGCCCTGGATCCGGATCTGGAAACCCATTTTTTCGAACAAGGAAAAATCGAGTTTGCCGATGGGGCCTATGCTGAAGCCATCATCTCTTTTGACAAGACAGTTCTGATTAGGCCCGGAAATATCGAAGCCACTTATCTACTGGGGCGTAGCTACGAGGAAACCGATAATCTGGAACATGCCTTGAATTTCTATGTCCGTACCGTTGAACTAGATCCAACGCACCGTGACGCACTTTATCGAGCGGCAACAATGTATCGGGCGCAAGGTGAATACCGCCCCGCACTGGAGATGCTGGAGAAACTGATCCAGGCTGAGCCGGAAAATGTGGAAGCACACTACCTGTTGGGGTTGACCTATCTGGACTTGGATGAAACAGCCCCTGCCTTGACGGCGTTTATAGAAACAACACGTTTAGATCCCAAACATGTTGATGGGCATTATCAATCTGGACTAATCTACCAGCAACAAGGAGATCTGGATCAGGCCGTTGATCGGTACGAAACCGTCATCTCACTGGATCAAACCCAAGCTGCCCCCTTTTTGCGATTAGGTCAGATCTACTATGATCAAGGTAAGGTAGATAATGTAATTCGGGTTTGGGAACCTGGGCTAGAACTATCCCCCAATCATCCGCAGAAGCAATACAATTTAGCCGCTATTTTTGAAGATCGAGATTGGCGGGTTAAAGCGATCAAGCATTTCGGCTTAGCCAATCAGTATGATCCCTCGCACTACGATTGGCATTTTCGTTATGCGCGCCTGTTAGATCGTCATGCGCAAACGGTGGAAGATTATAATCATCACGCACACCTGGCAGTGGAAGCCTACTCGGCAACCATTAAGCTGAAGCGTTATGCCCCGGCTTATTTTTATCGAGGACTAATTATGCGTCGCTATCGGCAGATAGCTGATACATTGTACCTCTCCAGTGAGGTGGCGGCAGACTTCAAAACGGTAGTCGAAATTGAACCCAAAAATGCTGACGCGCATTATTTTCTTGGCTTAACCTACCTCGACATGGATAATCGAGATTCCGCGCGTCAATACTTCGTCAAAACACTGAAGTTAAGATCGAATTATGTTGGTGCTAATTTGGAGATTGGCCTGATCGAAGAGTGGTTACAGAACTACAAAGTCGCCATCCAATTCTACGAAGAAGAGCTATTTATCCATCCGGATTCGGTCAGATCCTTACAGCGGTTAGGTGACCTTTATCGCAGTTCAGCAATGGATTTTGGAAAAGCCAAACGGATACTGGAGAAGGCGATCAAATTAGATCCGAATCACGTTCCAACGCTTTTACACTACGGTAATACCCTCTTTAATTTGGATCAACTAGGTCAAGCCAGTGAGCAATTTGAACGGGCATTAAAGCTAGATCCGACAGACCTAACTGCTAACTACAATCTGGCACTAATGTATGAATACGGCCAAAAAAGGCAATTGGCGATTTACCGTTGGAAAAAATTTCTGGAGTTGAACCCACCAGAGTCATGGCGCGAGCAGGCAAAAGATCATTTACGGCAACTGAATGCCTCAGTAGATGCCAAATAGCAGGTCGGATATAGATCTAATCTAGCCTGTATTAGGACAATCAACCTACAGGCGGCATCCTCAACTTGACTGAGGTTCTCAAGAAAACATGGTCGAAACTACCGATTTTGAAAATTTTGATACAGGGGCGGAAAATAGCGGGTTGGAAGATCTAACACCTGATTCTTCCTCGGTTGATCCAGTTGTTGAAGAGAATAATGCAGCAGCATTAGTTACAACTGAAGACGGTGAGATTACCCGCCTGATGGTTCCTTTCGTCGCCAAGACTCCGGATGACCTTGCAGATACAGTCTCGGTTAATAAGCAGGTAGCACGCCAAAATATCGACGACCCGGTAGCCTTCTACAACCTAGGCTCAGCCTACTTTTACCAGAAAGCATATCGGCAAGCGATTACCTGTTTTAAACGAGCTATCAAGTTAAAATCTGACTATGATCGTGCCTACAATAACTTGGGGGCTGTCTATGACCAATTGGGTCGGGAGTATCAGGCCTTTAATGCCTACCGGAAAGCATTACGTTTTAATCCGGATCTAGCTGATGCTCACTATAATGTTGGCCGGATGTACGAAAAACGAAAAGATCTATCAGCAGCACAAACAGCCTATGAGGCTGCGGTCCAGATAGCCCCCAACTTCTACCGGGCGTATTATCGATTAGGAAAGTTACATCAACAGAAAGAAGATGTAACTTTCGAGGAATCGGAGGTTGATCCGACCGCGGGAGTTCCTACTCGTCTCTCCTCTGACTCTAATGATTCGGCACTCGAAGCCTATCACCGAGTTCTCGAAATTACCAGCCAGTTGGATTTAACACTGTTCCCTGACATTACCGACACTGTCACTCAAGTACATTTTCAACTCGGTAAGCTATATCTTCAACAACAGGAATACGATCAAGTCATTACCCACATGCAGCAGATCGCATCGAAGAGAGAAACGAATTTATCTTCGACTCAACTGACCGGGGTGCAATACAGTTTGGGCGTTGCCTACCAACAGACAGATCAATTTGAGGAGGCCATCAAAGCCTATAATCGTGTTCTTCAACTGCAAAAAGACTCACCTGCACCCATGAAATGGTCGATCGTCAACTTCTACCTTGGCCTCACTTACAGTCAAACCAACCAATACGATTTGGCTGTCAACGCCTATAAAAAGGCGTTAACTCATTACAAGAGCGACTGGCGGATCACCTTTCATTTAGGGTTGTCTTACTACCAACTTCGCAATTTCGCTTTAGCATCTAAATCCTTTGAAACCGCCGCCAAGTTAAAGCCTAACCATCCTCCAATTTTGAATAATTTAGGGGCTGTCTTCAGTGCACTTGGCAAACAGCAACAAGCGATTACCTATTATCAAAAGGCAATCTTATTGAGTCCAGGTGACCCGGTTGGACACAATAATTTAGGGGTCGCTTACCTGGCTGAAAGCCAATTTGACAACGCCCTAAAGTCGTTCAATCAGGCACTGAGTTTACAAGACAATTTCGCTGATGCGCACAATAATCTAGGTTTGGGTTACTCCAATCTGTTTATGTTTGAAGATGCCGTCACTGCCCATCAACGAGCCTTAGAATTGGAGCCCAACCGGGCCAAATATCATGCCGATATCGGCTTGGCCTACAATATGCTCCAACAGTTCGAACCGGCGACTACTCACTTTGAGAAGGCATTAGAACTAAACCTAGAGAACGCTGCGCCTATACATGAAAACTTGGCGTCTATCTATGAGAGGAAAGGCGATATTCAACAGGCAATTACCCACTATCGTCAGGCTATACAGTTAGGTGCACAAGGTGTTGACGCCGCTGATCGAATTGGCAATTTCCATTTCAATAGAGGTGAATATGCAGAGGCTATTGAGTTTTTGCAAAATGCTGCCGATGCCAATATAAGGTCCTTTGAGTATCAGACCAAAGCTGGAATTGCGTTTTATCATACTCAACAGTACGAATCCGCGATTCGGTACTTATCACAAGCACTGCAATATGCCCCCAAAACACCCGATGCTCTCTTTCATTTAGCCTTGTCTTATCAGTGCCAAGAGAGACAGCCCAAAGAAGTTATAAAGGCATTTCAAGCAGTTATTGCTGAGAAACCAGATCACTTAGAAGCACTCAAATATTTAGCACCTCTCTTTGAAGCGCAATCCGAGTATATGTCGGCTATTCAGCATTATGAAACCGCCGTTCAAATAGACTCTAAAGACTCAAATCTATTTTTGGCACTCGGTAAACTTTATCGAGCGACCAGCCAATTCGAGAACGCAATCATCGCTTTCGCCAACATACTTCGCATAGACCCAACGAACGCTGAAGCGTACGCTTTGATGGGCGAAGTCTACTACTATCAGGGCGAAACACAAAGGGCTATCGATGCTTATCAAAATGCAATTACTCAAAATCCCGACAATGATATGGCTTACTATCATCTCGGCATTTTACATCGGAGCCGTGGGAATCAACAGCTAGCAGTTGAGGCTTATCAACGTGCAATAGAGATTAATCCACAAAATGCAGGTGCCCACAACAATCTGGCTGTCACCTACTATTATGCCGAACAATACGATCTGGCAGAGGAACACGCCCATAGTGCTACCCGCTTGGGGCGCAATATGGTGCCCTTATTCAACCAAATTAGCCAGCACAGAGCGAATGGTTGAATACCAATTAAAGTTGGGTACGGTGGTCTAGACCCACTCCCCCAACTGACGAGTCGGCCAGTTTGTTAGCGAAGCGATCTTTACCCTCGACCCAGCGAGCGCCCCTTCGTCTCAATCTTTCGGCATGTCGCAACTAGAACTCGAAGGGGCTTCGGCCCATACTTTGGCTCTTGATCCCCGCTTTGTCGGAAACAGAAGGAGATATTAAAAATATGTTTCAAGAAAAAAGAGGTGAAACCCGCCCCCAACTTCACGAAGTGGGACATCCTCGATTGAGGAAAAGTATAAGTCCAACTTGGAAAAACAGGCTTTGGTCTTCGTCCGACCTGAGTCGAGGTCTATCCGTATTGAGTATACTTGTGCTGGTTTCTGCTTGCACGGAAATTACACTCCCGGCCAACGAATCTGATGGCATCCACGTTTCTGGATCTAGTACTGTTCAAGCTCCGCCGGATATTGCTACCATGCAAGTCGGTGTCCAAACATTCGCGGCTAAGGCTGAAGAGGCCGTCGCTGAAAATAATGGCAAGGTCGAGGCAACGATTGCTTCCTTACTCGAAAAAGGGATCGCAGAGGCAGATATTCAAACTGCTTCATTTAACATTTCACCTCAACGAGAGTACAAAGCTAATCGTCCCCCGGTGGTGATCGGCTTTAATGTTAGCAATATGTTAAGTGTAAAGATCCGCGATTTAGATCGAGTGGGTGAGATTCTACAAGCGACCATCGACGTGGGAGCCAATAATGTGTATGGATTGACCTTTTCTATTGAAGATCCGACATCGCTTAAACAGCAGGCTCGTAAGCTGGCGATTGAGGATGCGCAAGCACGGGCTGAAGTCATGGCCACAGCGGCCGGCGTTACAGTCGGAAAGCCGATACGAATTCAGGAGACCTCCTGGGGAGGTCCAATCGTTCGATCGGATAGCCTCGAGAAAGCAGCAGTAGCAGCGGATGTACCAATTCAACCACCCGGCGAGGTTGATCTGACTATCAATCTGCAAGTCGTATTTAAAATCCGCTAATTTATTGAGAGTACATACAAGTAGACGTCTGCTTGTATACAAGTAGGCGACCAAAGTTGGCGTCGATTGGTTCGTCTGGACTAATAGACTGATAAATGTAGGGGCAAAACAGTGTCCGCCCCTGGTCGGTGCTATCATTCAACCAGAGATTAGTGAGTACAGGTAACAGCGATGAAAAAATTTGGTCTCGGACTTATTGGATGTGGTGGGATGGGAAGAAGCCTAGCCACTAATGCAAATCAGATCAAACAGGTAAAGGCCCGTCCTCAACTTGTTAGCGAAACGACCTTGACCTGGGGATCGTCCACCGGTCCAACTGAAAGTGTTAACCCATCCTTAGATCGGGAAGGGGCAGATGCAGAGTATAGCGACGACGAATACGATGTTGGGGTAGTCGCTGTTAGTGATTTGGATATTTCTCTCGCAAAAAGTTTAGCTTCTGATATCAGTGCTGAGTTTACTGACGATTACCTTGATCTACTGGTCGATGACAGAATCGATGCAATTTTAATCGCCACACCACCTTTTCTACACGCGGATATTGCCGTCGAGGCGGCTGCGGCCGGCAAACACATTTTCACTGAGAAACCGATGGCAACTACATTAATCGACTGTGACCGAATGATCCGTTCGGCTGAATCACATGGTGTTCAACTAGGAGTTGGGTTGGTCTGTCGGTTTCATGCCGTTCACTCAACGATCCGTCAGTTGGTGCATAGTGGAACGTATGGTCGTCCGATTAGTATGAAGGTGCATCGGACCGGTGGCCCCTGGTCAGGTGAACCGTGCCATTGGCGGATGAAACGCGACCAATGTGGTGGCTTTCTGATGGAAGTGAATGCCCACGAGATCGACTTCATGCGTTGGACATTGGGTGTCGGAACTGAGGATCGAGTTTCCAGCGTTCATGCCTCCGGTGGCATTTATCTTCAACCACACACTGACTATGCGGATCTGGTTTTCCTGACCATGCGGTTTACCAACGGTGCAATTGGCTTCTTGCATGCAGGTCAAGTCTCCGCCCTTGGAGGATACGGAGGCGCGGTGGATTGTGAGAAAGGATCTCTCCACTTTCCGACTATTTGGGGAGAAAACTCCCAAATTCAGATCCACACTTTTGACGGTCAAACAGAAACCATTCCAGCTACAGAAATCGCTGTCGACTCACCTGTAAAAGCGGAGATCCAAGCTTTTATTGAAGCGATTCTGCAAGGTCAGTTACCTCCTGTCACAGGTACTGATGGTAGAGCCGCCACAGAAATTGCCCTGGCCGCCTATCAGTCAATTAGAACAGGTCAAGTTGTCAACTTACCACTCTAAGTTGGTCGTTTTCCCCTTGAGTTTTCAGATCAAAGTGCCCTCGCTACCAAGGCCGCTTCGCTATCAAGTTGAGGCCGCTGACCGCAGGTCGAACGAAGCACCAAGTGTACCAACCTCCGGTCGTGGCCGAGGCTAATAAGTCTGATGCCCACCGGCAACCCCAGTTCTTCCACTCAGACTAATCCCCAATCCTCAATTGAATCGAGGGAGCCGACCTCCGATCAAGGCTCCACGGTTGGATCGAGAACGAATACGGTACGTTCGGCCGGTATTGTCAGCATTGCTGTGATGGGGTCGCGGATACTCGGATTAATTCGAGAGCAAATGATTGCCTATCTCTTCGGTTCGACTCCCGTCACTGACGCTTTTTATGCTGCTTTTCAGATTCCAAACCTGATGCGTGACCTGTTTGGCGAAGGGATTCTAAGTAAAGCTTTTGTCACCACATTTACCTCGACTGCAGTTGAAGATAGCGAAGAAGCCGCATGGGACTTGGCCAATCGTGTTTTTAGTGGAGTTGTCGTTTTGCTGGTTGTAATAACGCTAGTTGGAATTTTAGCTGCTCCGTACCTCATCAACCTGATTTACCTCGGACAAGGATTTGACCTGGCCCTAGAGCCCAGCCAACATTTTGGCTTCACCAGCAAGCGACAGTTAACAATTTTCTTGACTCGGGTGATGTTCCCTTTTTTATTATTGGTTTCCTTGGCCGCCATCGCCATGGGATTGCTAAATAGTAAGGGACGGTTCGGTATCCCCGCTACAGCATCCTCTTTTTTCAACCTCTCTACTATTTTGATCGGCATTACCGGTTTTTTCCTGTTCCCCAAAATCGGTTGGCATCCGGTAACTGGCTTAGCACTAGGCGTGTTGGTTGGCGGTGGCTTACAGTTTCTGGTCCAAGTCCCCTCTATGTGGCAGGTCGGATTCCGTTTCCGACCAGTTTTCAATTTTGTTGATGCACGAGTTCGTCAGGTTATAGGTCTAGTGATCCCTGCCATCTTGGGAGTCGCTGCGGTTCAAATCAACGTGATGATCAATGGAATGTTTGCGTCAGTAGGTGAAAACTGGTTATCGTGGATCAAGTGGTCTTTTCGATTAATGCATTTGCCAATTGGTGTTTTCGGGGTTGCAATTTCTACGGTCTCTTTACCGAACTTTGCACGTCATCTGGCTGAAGGAAGAATAGATTTGTTCCGCCAATCGTACCGGAAATCACTAGAATTAGTACTGCTGTTGACCATCCCGGCTTCAGCTGGACTTATGGTCCTAGCCGAACCGATTTGCCGATTGATCTACGGTATCGGGAAAAACGCAGATCATACAACGCCGATTGCAACGGCATTATTTTTTTATGCCTTTGGCCTTTGCGCATACTCGTCGCTCAAAATTACCACTGATGGATTCTATGCCCACAACGATACCAAGACGCCTGTCTGGGTTAGTCTATTGTCGGTTGTGATTAACATCATTCTCAATTATGTCTTTATTCTCCGATTGAGTCTAGATCACCGTTCTCTAGCTCTTTCTACTGCCTGTACGATCACGCTTAATTTTTTGTTACTACTCTGGCTGCTCAATCGTCGAGTTGATGGACTGGGATTGAGAGGTCTACCATCCCTGATCCTACGACTTTTACTGGCAGCAACGGTGATGGGGCTTGTTTGTATCTGGTCCAACCACTGGATCGAGTCGCTAATCGGTATTGAAGGATTGATGCCTCGCCTAATCGGCGTCTTTGTTCCGATTGGTCTAGGGCTGGTAGTTTTGTTGATCATCTGCAGATTGCTCAGGATTGAAGCACTTGGCGACCTATTACAAGTTTTACGAAGACGATAATGAAGAAATTCTACTCCAACAAATCAACCGAGAGTCAACAGACTGGGGAAATAACTACTTCGGAGACAAAGTCCCAACCTAGAATTCGGAAAAAATGGCTACTCATTGCCCTCGCAGCAGGAAGCGGCCTACTCTCCATTTTGAGTAATTCAGGGGTTGGGGTTTGGCCACTGGCATGGGTTGCCTGGATTCCTCTTCTCCTCGCTTTGAAAGAGGTAAATACTTGGAAAAGTGCATTTCTACTCGGTTATGTGAATGGGTTGATTCAATATCTGGGTACTCTCTATTGGATTGCACTGCTGGCACCTTTCGCTGAAACGGGAAATATCTTTACCAATTGGCTAACTACAGGTACTGGCTATCTTGCCATGTCCGGCTACCTGTCGATTTACCCTGCCGTATTCTGCCTAGTCGTCCTCTTGACCTATCAGAGGCAGAGAAGTAATTCTATTGATTTTATTCCTCGCAGTTTGGCGATTTTCCAATTGGCGGCTGTTTGGACGGGTTTGGAGTGGGTCTCTGAATGGATGATGTCGGGTTTCCCTTGGATTAGTCTAGGCTATACGCAGTGGCAGAATCTACCTTCCATCCAGATTGCCTCCATCTTTGGTGTTCATGGTGTCAGCTTTGTACTAATGCTTTTTAATGTACTTCTAGCCACATTGTTTGATTCCAACTGGCAGGTTCGAGTTCGGGCAACGATTCCGCCGTTCTCTGTGGTTTGTGCCAGTCTGATTTTCGGTTGGATTGTTTTAACACAGCCAGCAAAAGCAACACATCAAGTCAAAATCGGTCTGGTACCAGGCAACATTCCGCAAAGTGAGAAATGGAACCCACAAAACTTTAAATCCATCTTTCAACGCTATTTATCTTTACTGGAAAAGGCCTGTTCTACTCAATTGGATATTGAGACTGAAAACCTAAAGGGGGAATCTCAGCCTGTCTTAAGTCAAAATCTCGATTTTTTGACATTACCCGAAACGGCATTTTCTAGCCCAATTTTTTCTGGTGGAGCTAATGTTTACGTCCACCAACTGCAACAGCTATTGGAAGAACAAGAGACAAACTTACTGACTGGGGTTCCACACTACGTCTATGAAAGTCAGGAGGGAAAACCCAAGCCTGTTAGAAAAGCGTACAATACGGTTTTTTTGTTAGATTCTGCGGGAAAGAAACTTGGGGCCTACTCGAAAATCCATCTGGTACCGTTTGGAGAATATACTCCTTTCGCTGACGTTTTACCGGATCTAATTCAATTGCCAACTGGATTTTCACCTGGCAGAGGATACGAAACTTTTCCCATTCCCAACTGGCCGGAATTGCGGATGGGTGTTGCGATCTGCTTTGAGTCCTCCTTTCCAGACCTAGTGCGTCAGTTTGTCCTAGAGGGAGCCGATCTGCTGGGAATTCTGACCAACGATGCATGGTTCGAAAATACGCCGGCTCCATTACAGCATTTTGCTATGACACCGTTTCGAGCCGTTGAGAACCGGGTTCCTGTTTTCCGTTGCGCCAATGGCGGTATCTCATGTATAATTGACCGGTTCGGGAGGCAGGTCACGCCAATAATTTGGCCTAATGACAAGGCTAGCGTATTAGTCCATCAGTTGCCTCTGGTTGCCGATGCTAACCCGACGCTCAGTACTCGCTGGGGGAATTGGTTTCCGCTTCTTTGCTTTTTATTAAGCGTTGTTCTTGTGGCGGTTCAGGTAAAAAGCAGAGGCATAGAAACCTCTTCGGCCCGATCGGTAGCCCTACTTTAGTGAATATCGGTTCTTGGACGGAAAATCACAGTGATGCGAATTCTGATAGCTGAAGTTGGAACAAATGCGCAAAATGTGGATGTACGTTGCACATCCATGCAGAGCGCTGATATATCTACGTGCACATCAGTTCAGGATCAGGTTGAACTGATCAGCCAAATTGTGTCAGATGTGTTCCCGGACGGCGAGATTATTACTGCTAGTGGGGTGACTCAGGTAGGTCAGCGGCTTTCGCCATCTCCAGATATTGTTCTGGCTAACTTTGCAGATCTAGTCGATGGGCTGTCAATTTGCCAATCCGTTAGGAAACAGGCCGTTCCACATACTTTTACGATCCTAATACGGCAATTGATCGCAGATAGGTCTGCCACCATGGCAGACTGGAAAGTCGATCTTTTGGAGGCCGGAGCAGATGTCTGCATTACCAGTACCGATGATTATCAGTTATTGCGCGCCTATCTGCAGGTTGTTAAGCGTATGGCCAAAGCTCAGGAACAGTTGCTCGCTGACTGCCGGTTATTTCAGTTTCGAGCGACACACGATCCGTTGCTGACCAATCTGCTGAATTATAGTGGGATCGTTAGCTGGCTTCAGAATCAGCTTGATTTCTCTCTCCGTCACAGTACACCGGTTAGTTTGATAATGGCTGATATTGACAACTTTAGACAGGTCAACAATAACTACGGTCACCTGGCAGGAAATGCTGTGTTGCATCAGGTGGCTGAGCGGATGTTAACTTCAATTCGATCTGAAGATGCCATCGGTCGGTTCGGTGGGGAAGAGTTCCTGGCTGTTTTATCTAATTGCAACGCTAAACAGATAATCGGATTGGCAGAACGAATTCGAGGTCGAGTCAGCCACTCACCAATTCAAACGACTGAAGCCTCTGTTTCTGTTAATTTAAGCATCGGAGTGACGACTATCCTCGGTGAAATCGGAGTAGAAGAGGCTATTAAACAGGCAGATACTGCCCTTTATCGGGCCAAGCAATTGGGCAAGGATCGGGTCTGTTCTTACGACAAACAACCGAATTTATCCAGGTTTTAGCTAACGTTCATCACATTCCCACAGACTTCCCCGATCGGGGCCGAAAGTAGACGAAAAAACAGTAGAATTAAGGTATAGTAACAACGAGGTAAGTATGTTCGCTGATTTAAAAGTTGATTTAGAGTCCGCTATCCTGCGATTATCAGATTTGCGAGGTTATCTTTGACTTTGAAAGCAAAAGTAAGACGTTAATTGAACTAGAAAATAAGGTTGCCCTACCCGATTTCTGGAATAATACTCAAGAGGCACAGAAAACGTCTCAACAAATTTCCAATTTGCGGGCTGAAATCCAATCATATCAGGAAACCGCCTCCGAGTTAGAAGATCTTCAAATCCTGTTTGAGTTGGCAATAGAAGAGGAAGATCTGGGGGTGGGTGATGAAATTATTGCAGGGCTGGATCACCTCAACCGTAGAATCGACAAAATCGAATTATCGGTTATTCTGAGTGGGGCGCGCGACCGGAATAATGCGATTATTAACATTCGACCTGGTGCTGGCGGAACAGAGTCACAAGATTGGGCCGCCATGTTGATGCGAATGTATCTACGGTGGTGTGAAGGGAAACGTTACCAAACTGAGATGATTGATCTTTCGGCCGGCGATGAGGCTGGGATCAAAAGCGCCACTATTCTGGTCAATGGTGATTTGGCTTACGGTTATCTAAAAGCTGAAGCCGGCATCCATCGGTTAGTACGTATCTCTCCTTTCGATTTCAACAAACGCCGACATACCTCTTTTGCTTCTCTGTCTGTTACCCCCGAAATTGATGATAACATCGAAGTCGAACTTAGTCCCTCAGAGTTGAGAATCGACTTCTATCGTGCCAGCGGCGCAGGTGGACAACACGTTA
Organism: Candidatus Poribacteria bacterium; assembly: GCA_030748495.1. GTDB lineage: Bacteria > Poribacteria > WGA-4E > WGA-4E > UBA9662. Next base: position 24,787 of record JASMLX010000028.1, read on the forward strand.
ATACAACCGACTCTGCTGTACGGATAACACACATTCCGACAGGAATCGTAGCCCAGTGCCAGAACGAACGATCACAACACAAGAATCGGGAATTGGCAATGAAGGTGTTGAGGTCTCGGCTTTATGAACACTATCAATTGATACAGCAAGAGGAAATCGCGAAACTGAAAGGCGATCAGGTCGAGATCAGTTTCGGTAGTCAGATCCGATCCTATGTTATGCATCCTTATCGGTTGGTGAAGGATACTCGCACCAATATTGAAACAGGAAATGTCGATGCAGTTTTAGATGGAGAAATCGACCGGTTTATTGAAAGTTATCTTAAGTACAGGGCAAATCGCCGACCAGCAGATGATCAAACAGCAGCTCTTACTGAGACTTAAACTTTTAGCGATGTGCTCAGGCATCGACCATTTCATATCTATATGTGGATGTACGATGTACATCCGTTAAAGGACTTTAAAATAGAGTGGAACAAACTAATGAGCTAATGCGTCAACGGATTGATAAGGTTCAAGAATTGAGGGATCTGGGCATAGATCCTTATCCTTACCGTTATGATCCTGATACAACCGCCAAGCAGATTTTAGAGACTCACACTGAAGCCGGCAACGAACCGGATGAAGACGATCCTGTCTGTGTATCCGGTCGAATAATGACCAAGCGGGATCACGGAAATTCTGGTTTCGCACATCTACAAGACCACACAGGTCAGATTCAGGTCTACATCAGTAAAAAAGCGGTAGGGGCTGATCAATACCAAATCTACAAGAAGTTTGATGTCGGCGATTTAATTGGTGTGGAAGGCCCCGTTTTTCGGACTCGAACAGGCGAAGTAACCGTAATGGTAAATCGGTTTCAATTACTGTCTAAGTCGATTCGGCCGCTACCGGAAAAGTTTCACGGCCTGCAAGATGTTGAAACCCGGTACCGACAACGCTACGCTGACCTCATTGTGAATCCGGATGTCAAACAGGTGTTTATCCACCGAACACAGATCATCCAGTCTATTCGCACCTACCTGAATCAGAGGGAATTTCTAGAGGTTGAGACACCAATTCTACAACCGATTTATGGTGGTGCCAACGCCCGACCATTCATTACACACCACAATACGCTAGGGATGGATCTTTATCTTCGGATTGCTAATGAACTGTATCTGAAGCGACTGATTGTTGGTGGCATCGATCGAGTTTACGAATTCGCCAAAGATTTTCGCAACGAGGGGATGGATCGCGATCATAATCCGGAGTTTACTATGATTGAGCTCTATCAAGCCTTCGCCGATTATCAGGACATGATGCGGCTGACAGAGGACCTGGTTTCACATGTGGCGCAGACTGTTTTTGGACAAACCGAGATCCAATATCAAGAGACGACCATCTGTTACGATCCACCCTGGCCACGGATGACCATGTTTGAAGCTATCAAGAAAGTAGCAGGAATTGATGTTAGTCAGCAAAGCCTGGCTGAACTGGCGAATCTTCTGCAATCTACGGAAGAAGACCCCGGCCGTAAATCGACCCCTAGTACTGAGAAACGAGGTGAACTCATAGCAGAAGTGTTTGCCACCTTGGTTGAACCGAAGTTGATTCAACCAACCTTCATCTACGACTATCCAGTTGAGGTCTCTCCACTGGCGAAGAAAAAACGGGATGATGATAGTTTGGTAGAGCGATTTGAGTTTTTTATTCACGGAATGGAAGTTGGTAATGCTTTTAGCGAACTAAATGACCCAATGGATCAGCGTGAACGGTTTGTGGAGCAAGCGAAAAAGCGGGCGGACGGAGATGAAGAGGCCTTTTTAATGGATGAAGACTATCTGAGAGCACTGGAGTACGGTATGCCACCAACTGGTGGGCTTGGTATTGGCATCGACCGCCTAACGATGCTCCTGACAAACCAATCCTCAATTCGTGATGTGATTCTCTTTCCCCAAATGAAACCCGAACTTTAGTTTGGAGTGTGAATAGAAATAAGCGCCATTAGCTAGGTCGCTCATTTCGGTAGGCCTCTAATTTAATTATTTATGCGCTTTGAGCGATTTGTGGCGGGACGGTATTTAAAGTCTCGGCGAAAACAGTCTTTCATTTCGATTATCAGCTTAATTTCGGTAGGTGGCGTTTCTCTTGGTATTGCCACCGTGATTCTGGTCGTTTCGGTAATGAACGGATTCGAGCAGTCGCTAAAGGACAAATTGTTAGCCAACGAAGCTCACGTGTTTGTTCGCTCGATGGGTGGTTTTTTCAAAAACTACGATCAGACGGTCCAGCAGATAAAACAGGTTGATGATGTCGTTGCCGCCTCGCCGGTGATCTACAGTCAACTGGCACTTCAGCCTAAAGGATCGAAGAGAATCGAAGGAACAATCTACGTGAAAGGGATAGACCTAAAGCAGGAGGACAGTGTAACAGGATTTTCAGAGTATGTGATCGGATCGGTTGATTTTGATGATCCTGAGCTAATCTCGGCTGCGCAAAAGAAGTTATCCAAGCGAGAGACACTCAAAGGGGGCATTATCTTGGGTTATAATGTCGCCAGCCAAAAAGGGCTATTCACCGGTGACATCATTAGACTGATATCGAAGATGGAACCTAATCCGGCTAATCCCAGTACCTTCTTCGCTGATGTCAGCAACTATGTGGTGGTGGGCTTGTACCAATCGGGACTCCACACCTATGATAACGCCTTTGGCTTTGTTTCGCTGCTAGCCGCACAGGACCTCTACAATCGCAGCGAACAGGCCAACTTAATTCAGGTTAAAGCCTCCACGCCAGAGATAGCTGAAACCGTTGCCAAACGAATTCGAGAGCAAATTAAGTTTCCAGGTGGTGGATTGAAAGGCGTTCCTTTAACGGATACCTGGATGAAGCAGTATGCACCACTTTTTGAAGCAATGAAACTGGAAAAGATAGTAACATTAATTATCGAAGCTTTGATTATCTTGGTCGCCGCTTTCAACATCGCTAGTACTCTGATTATGATGGTGATGGAAAAAACGCGGGATATTGGTGTTTTACGTGCTCTTGGAGCCTCCAAGCGTCAAATCTCTAAAATCTTTATCTCTCAAGGGATTTTAATTGGTGTCTTAGGTGCGATGATTGGAACGGTACTCGGCATTGGACTCTGTTTCCTGCTGGATCTAGAAAATGATCGGCCTTCATACTGGCTCGCACTAACGATTATCCTACCTGTCGCCTTACAGATCTGGATATCGATTACCCGTTCGACTAAACCGGTTCGCTCAACTGCCCCCATAAATGGGCAAGAAGACAAGGCCGTCTTCTTCAAGATTGGGATTCCGGTCTTGTGGATTTTGGTTGTCACATTTGTTCTCTACTGTGTGGTCCGCCCAATTCAAATTGATAGTCGTGTTTACCAACTTAGCCAACTAGCGGTGGAGATCGACTGGGTCTATGTCCTGTTCATCAATTTCTTGTCGTTTTTCATCTGCTTGGGGGCAACGCTATATCCAGCTTGGCAGTCTTCTAATTTGGTTCCTGTTGAAGCCTTGCGGTACGAATAGATCAGATAAGTACAGCGCCATAGTATGATTCGTATCGTTGATATTCACCGTACCTACACTGAGGCAGGCAATGAAATTAGAGTGCTACAAGGCATTAACTTAGAGGTTAATGCCGGCGAGATTCTAGCAATTGCCGGAACTTCCGGGGCAGGTAAAAGTACCTTATTGCATCTGATCGGCGGCTTAGATCGACCAACATCTGGCGCCGTTTTTTTTGGCAATCAGGATATTTTTGGGTTCGAAGACCGAGAGTTGGATCACTTTCGGAATCAGGAAATTGGATTTGTGTTTCAGTTTCATCATCTGCTAGCCGAGTTTTCCGCTCGGGAAAATGTAGCACTAGGTGCGATGATCTCCGGCACCCATAGCATGGATCAATCTCTTCAGCAGGCTGACGAACTTTTGGCATACGTTGGGCTGGAAGATCGACTCGATCACTACCCGACGCAACTTTCTGGTGGAGAACGTCAACGAGTTGCAATTGCTAGAGCGTTAATTAATCAGCCACGTGTGATTCTGGCGGATGAGCCGACAGGTAATTTAGATCGAAAAACCAGCGGTGGTGTCTTGGACTTACTTTGGGATTTAAACGATCGGTTTTCTCAGTCCTTGGTCTTGATTACACATGACCATACATTGGCGCAACGAGCAGACCGCCGTGTTCATCTGGTTGACGGTAAAATTTCTGAAGCCAAACAGATCGCTGAGTGAATTAATATGTTGCAAGTCGATAGTCAGAATCCCATAATCAAGCCTTTCAACTCTGGTTTATGGTTAATAAAGATCCGGCTCGAACGAGTTGGTGGGATTGGATTTTCCCTCTTCGGGTAAAAATTTATGGAAATTTATATTGATGGTCAGTATTATGCGCAGAATAAGGCTAAAATCTCGGTCTTCGATCATGGGCTGCTTTATGGCGATGGTGTCTTTGAAGGGATAAGATCTTATAATGGTCGCGTTTTCAAGCTAAACGAGCATCTAGAAAGGCTTTACGAATCAGCACATGCTATTCTACTCACCATACCAATTTCAATTACAGAGATGGAACAAGCGCTTCTGACAACTTTGCAACGTAATCACCTGAGGGACGCCTATATTCGTTTGATAGTTACTCGTGGCGTAGGCGATTTAGGGTTGGACCCAGACAAGTGTCCAACCCCTAGCATAATTATTATTGCGGACACAATTGTACTTTATCCAGCCGAATACTATGAAAAAGGGCTAGATATTATTACCGTTCCAGCCCGCCGCAACATCTCAGAGGCTGTCAATCCTCGTATCAAATCACTGAACTACTTAAACAACATCTTAGCCAAGATTGAAGGGAAACAGGCTGGAGTCGTCGAAGTTTTGATGTTAAACGTAGACGGTCATGTAGTCGAGTGTTCGGGCGACAATATTTTCTACCTTAAAAAAGGCGAACTGGTGACACCACCAACACATGTAGGCATCTTGGAGGGTATTACCCGCAATGCTGTCATCAACTTGGCAGAAAAAAGACAGATTAAAGTGGTAGAGAAGGTTTTTACCCGCCATGATCTCTATATTGCTGAAGAGTGTTTTTTAACAGGAACAGCAGCAGAAGTCATTCCGGTGGTCAAAATCGACAATCGAGTTATTGGAAATGGAACCCCTGGGACTGTAACAAAAGATCTCATTCACGATTTTCATCAATTGACACAAACTACCGGAACCCAGATCTACTAGAATTGATAGAGGGGGAAAATTTTCGCCCCTATTCGCCGACCGGAGGTTCGGACATGATCACGATCTTTTCGAGAACTTATTTCATTTTATTTGTTGTTTGCTTGACGGCTAGTTTTGTCTGTTTGCCACTCTTATCCCAAGAAGAATCCTCTTCCTCAGAATCGGTTTCCCAACCCCGGCCAAGTCCTGACAAAACAGCAGCGAAGGATTCGCAATCAGAGACAACAGAAATCAACCCATTAAGCGTTCAAAACATCCGCTTTGAAGGTGTAACTGGTGAAGAGGCGTTGCTGCGTTCTATCATTCAGACGGCTGTCGGTAAAGAAGTAGACCCGGATCAACTCAGCAAAGATATTAAAAATATAGTTAAGGATACTGGGTTATTCTCTGATATTTCAGTCGATGTTGAACCTTACGAAAATGGCGGCCTCGAAGTTGTTTTCCGACTGACCGAAAGCTCCAAAATTGAAGGGATAGAGATCATCGGTAACGAGAAAATCCGCTACGGTAAAATCAAAGAAGCCATCAACTTCAAGACAGGTGAGATCTTTACCGATTACCTCGCTTGGCAAAATCGACAACAGATCCTCAAAACTTACCGTGAAAAAGGATACTATTTAGCAGAGGTGACCACCGAACTTGATCCCGACGAAGATAGTAATACGGTTATTTTAACTTTTAACATTAAAGAAGGAAAACGGATCAAGATTCAAGAGATTAACTTCGTTGGAAGTAAGGGGCTAGCCCAAAAGAAACTGGCTCGCCAACTCAAAAACAAGGTTGGAAAATACTTCGATGAAAATGTGCTGGAAGAAGACCTAATAACACTCAACTACTTTTATCAAGATAGCGGGTATGCCCAGTCGCAGGTACTTGGTTACGATAAGCATTTTAACGAGGATAAGACAGGTTTAATTCTCGATATTAAAGTTGATGAAGGGGGCCAATATAGCGTTGGCGAATATAAAGTCGAGATCCGTTTTTCGGAGAAACCGGCTTTCCAAGAATCCAAGATCAAAGAAATGATGGATCCCGCAGAGGGTGAAATTTTCAACCGTGGCAAATTTCAGAAGTCGATTGATAAGATTACTGAACTGTATCAAGAGGAAGGCTACCTGCTAGTTGAAATAGATCCGGCCCCTAGTTTCGACGAAGAGAGCCAGATTGTCGACATTATTTTCAACATCAGCGAAGGTGATGTAATTATCATCGACAATATCAAAATTAACGGACTGCTTAAGACTAAAGAGAGAATCATCAGTCGTGAACTCGATAGGTTGAATATCAAGACCGATGAGTTCTTTGATATCCAGAAAATTCGGAAAGCTCGTCAAAGACTATTTCAACTAGGATCAATTACTAACGTTGATTTTATCCCTAGTGAAGAGGAAGGTCAGCGTCGCGACCTGATTGTCAACGTCACTGAGCGGGATAAAATGGGTATGTTCAGTGTTGGCGGAGGGTATGGGAGTGAAGGGGGCTTGTTCGGCATGGCGGAGGTCAGCCACTCTAATGTTCTAGGTCGAGCTTACCGGGTTCATCTAAAGGGTGAAGTCGGTACTCGCTATCGTCAAACAGCAGAGTTCCGGGTCAATACTCCCTGGATCTTGGGAACACCAACCCGACTAAGCTTCAACTTGTACAACAATCGGCGTCGTCAATACTACACCCGAAGCATTTTGTCTCGCTATGGATATGCTAGTTGGCCGATCTACGAACGGAAAGGGGCTTCGGTTACGATTGGTCGCCCAGTCCTAAATGACTACGATCTATCGCTTCGTTTCCGAAACGACAAAACTCATACTGAGATCGACTACCTGAAGAAAGAGGACGTCATCTATGATCGATGGACTCGAAGTTTAACCTTCTACCTCTCCAAAGACACTCGAGACTACCGGATGAGCCTTAACTACCCGATCAATGGAACCTACAATACTGTCTCCTACGAATACTCAGGTGGGTTATTGGGCGCAGACAGTCAATTTATTAAGTATACGGCAGATCTGAGCCAGTACATCAAAACTTGGAAAAATATGGTCATCGCTCTCCATCTTTACGGTGGTTACCTGCAATCCAAGGCTGATGAGAACGATTATTTCCTGTTTTTTGAACGATATTTTTTGGGTGGTATTGAAACGGTTCGTGGCTACCAAGACTTTGAGATCCTCCCATTTAACAACGGTGTACCGTCTCTGAATGGGGGAGATAAGTCGTTATATGGTAACATCGAATACCGGATTCCAATTGCACAGCAGTTTACAGGGGTGGCCTTTTTTGATTTCGGGCAGGTGTGGGATAAACCCTGGGGAGAGTTGCGTCGAAATGACTTGACCTTCAAAACAGGAGCTGGCTTTGGAGTTAGAATGGATCTACAAGGGATGCTGCTACGCGCTGAGTGGGGATATGGATTTCACCGTGATGATGGTACAGGTGGACGAGGAAAAGGTGAGTTTCATTTCACTATCGGCCCCAGTTTCTAAGGCCGACTTGTAAGATATTGGCAACTTTGGCTGGTCTACTTAATTAAATTAGCCTTTAATCGCAAGTTTTGTATTGAAGTAGCGGTCATAGTAAAAATCATAATATGGGGAGTGATTTAGTGAACAAGTTTTTTAGTCGAATTTTATTGTTGTCTGTATGGATTGGTTTTGTTGCGCTCTGCGCCGAGGCTCAGGATTTTAAGTTGGGCGTCATTGATACCCAACGGGTAATTGAGGGGTACAAAAAAGCCAAAGAGGCCGATGCCGAGTTAAAAGCGTTGGAAGAGCGACTAAAAACCCGACTGAAGGATATGGAGGACGAAATTATCGTTTCGGAAGAACGCCTAACCAAACAAGAACTTTTCCTCGACGATGATGCCGTCCGAGCGGCAAGACAAGATATTCGAATCAAGCAAGAAGAATATCGGCAACGGCTAGAAAACGGGCAACAAGCACTAATTGAGAAGCAAAAGGAACTGCTAGAACCCATCATCGAGGAGGTTAAAGTGCTAATCGAGGAGATCGGTAAAAATGAGAACTACAGCTTAATTTTGGATCAACGCCTGACCGTTGGTGCTTACTCGATCCCGGTTGCGCTCTACGTATCTCCTAAATATGACTTGACAGAGCGGATTATCAATACATTGAACACTAAATACGATCAGCCCCAAAAAAAGGAATCAACGTCCGAAGAGTAGAAACGTTACATACAACGCCTGACAGACTAACCTATGATTCTGACCTTAGATCAGATCCACCAAATTATTGGTGGTGTTATTTTCGGTGACCGCCAGTTAGAGATTAACGGGATTTCTAGTCTTCAACAGGCCAACGCCGGGCAGATCACGTTTTTGGCCAACCCCAAGTACCGTAACCAGATTGACCAAACCTCGGCTTCCGCTATCATCCTTGGTCAAGATATTGAACCGACAGATCTACTAGTTGAAAGCGGTATCTGTGTAGCTGAGCCTTATTACGCTTTTTTGCAGGTCCACAAAACTTTTGCCGATGCAGCTATTTCGGATCCGATTGGCATTGATCCAACAGCTCAAATTGGGAAACAGGTCGTCTTGGGTGAAGACATTTCGGTTCAAGCCAATTGCATCATCGCTAATGAAGTACAAATAGGAGACCGAGCCGTCATTTCCCCTTTCACCTATATCGGTTCAAAATCGAAAATCGGTTGTCATACAAGGATTCACGCCAGTGTTACAGTGCGAGAAGAGGTCAGTATCGGAGATCGAGCGATTGTTCATAATGGTGCGGTGATCGGCAGCGATGGTTTTGGTTTCGCTACTTTTGAAGACCAGCATCATAAGATCCCACAAATCGGCACGGTAGTTATCGAAGATGATGTCGAGATTGGTGCCAATACAACTGTAGATCGTGCTGCGCTGGCTAATACGGCAACAGTTATTGGCCAAGGTACTAAAATCGATAATTTAGTGCAAATCGCACACAATGTCGAAATTGGCAAACACTGTCGTATTGCAGCCCAGGTTGGGATTTCGGGTAGTACCAAGATTGGCGATTATGTAACCCTAGCCGGGCAGGTTGGAATCGCAGGCCACCTAACAATTGGTGATCACAATGTTATTCTGGCCCGATCGGGTATTACCAAGAACATCCCAGATAACGCAGGCATAATATCAGGATTCCCGGCGCGTTTGCATCGCGATGAACTGAAGGCACAGGCCCAAGCCCGCCGATCATCCCAAATTAACCGAGAACTTCAGGATCTAAGGCAGCAAATTACAGAGCTTGAGGCAGCCCTCAAACAGAATGGAATAGGGAATTAGGAATCAAAGTTCACTCACGGCTCAGTTTGGAGTATCTGTTTACACACTCGCTATCCCTGAGGTTCCAGATTCTAATAGATCCACATGCGAGAGCCCGGTCAAGCTGACAACCATTCGCTTCTCCGGTGGTTTGACTATTTGGCTGTTGTTCGCCCAATGTTACTTTTGCCTGTTTGGACGCAGGTGATACTCGGATATTATCATGCGGTTTCACAGCGGGAACCCTTGTTGGCGGTCATACCGATATGGAGACCACCAACACAATTGGTTGAGACGCTGGTACTATACAGTTTACTGGCCGCCGGTTGTTATATCGTCAACCAGATTTCAGATCGAAAGACGGATGCTGTCAACCAGAAACTCTATTTGATATCTGATGGTCACGTCAAAATCTCTATAGTCACGGCAGAAGCGGTGCTGCTAATCGGTAATGGATTGTTATGGGCAATCGTGCGGTTCGGTCGACGAAATCCGATCTTTTTAGCCTTAATTGGCAGTTCTGCAGTTTTCGGGTTGATTTACTCACTGCCACCAATTCGGCTAAAAGGAAAACCCATACTTGATCTGTTGGCCAATGCGGTTGGTTATGGCGGAATCGCTTTTTGGGTGGGCTGGACATCTACTGCCTCATTTTCTATGGAGGCGGTAACTCAATCGTTGCCGTACATTCTTTGTGTGGCTTCGGCCTTTATCAATACGACACTTCCAGATATAACTGGTGATCAAGCCAGCAGAGACCTAACTACCGGGGCTTTGTTGGGGAAACGGAAGGCGGGTCAGTTGAGCTTGGCGGTTTTATTGCTTTCAATTATTAGCGCTTATTGGCTACAAAGCTGGTTTGCACTGGTGACGGCACTTATTTGTTTGCCTTTTTTTGTTCGGATGAACCTGTTACTTAGCTCCCAAGACCATTCGGAAACTATACTTTCTGATGCAGATCCTAAGCCGTCGAATGCTGAAGTTAATGCGATTGTTTTCTCCACCCGGATCGGTATTTTGACCTTTTCGGTGATTGTTAGCGTGTTGCTACCAATCTATGCGGTGCTATTTATCGGCATAACTTTATTGCTGCGGTGGTACTATATGACTCGGTTCGGAATTAAATATCCTTAGTATACAGGACAAGGCCAATTTCACTAAGTCGTATTTCTAGCTTTGTGGAACTTTGCCGACCATTGAATGGATTGATCGCTTTTCTGTCGGTTTGGTTAGGTGCGTATATCGCCGATGGGTTACCCTTTGCCTCTGACCAGAGTTGGTGGCAATGGCTTGATGCGAATCAATCGGTTTGGCTGGTGGCCGTGGCTGCGTTTTTAGCCCTATCAGCCGGTAATAGCTTGAACGATTTTTGCGATGTTCGAATTGACCGGATTAACAAACCCAAGCGGCCTATTCCGTCGGGCCGGGTCAGTCGCCAACAAGCCTTGATCTTCTCACTGATCCTGTTGGGAGGCAGCGTTCAACTCGGCTATCGGGTTAATCAAACCGCATTTTTAATCGTCGTTGGGGTGGTGGTGACTTTGGTGGCTTACGCTTTTTGGCTCAAACGAACGCCCCTAATTGGTAATCTAGTGGTTGGGGGCTTAACCGCTTTGACATTTATTGCTGGTGGGGTAGCTAAAGGAACCGCTCGAGAGGTTCTTCCGTTGGCGATTTTCGCTTTTCTCTTTACGACGGCAAGGGAAATTGTAAAGGACATTGAAGACTTACCAGGTGACCGGGCTCAATCGGTGGCGACTTTGCCACTGTTGTGGGGGGAACGTCGGGCAATCTCTATTGCGTTGTTGTTGATAGGAGGTGGGATCATTTTTAGTCCCATTCCTTACTTATTGAACTGGTATTCCTGGATCTATCTGGTATTAATGATTTTTGGTGTAGATCTGGTATTGGTCTATCTTGGGTTTCAACTCTGGACTGATCCGACACAACGTAATTGTGCACGTATTCAAAAATGGATGAAATGGAATATTTTTGTCGGTTTATTAGCGGTTTGTCTAGGCGCAACGATTTAATACCCCCTCTGCTCTCTAATCAATCTCCAAGTTGAAGTCGCTTCACTAGCAAGTTGTGGACAGGCTTAAGTTTACCTTCGACCCAATTAAGGGGACCAGCTTCGCCAACCTTCAGCCTAAGCTTAATACGGAGGGAAATTGCCGACTGATTCGAGCCGGACATCCCTAACCAGACCAAGGGAAAGACTTTTATGATTCACATCTACAATGAGCTCTGCAGTTACTGCGGTTCTTGTGTCGCCGTTTGTCCAGAAAACATCATCGAACTGGTGGATCTTCACTTGGAAATTGATCAACCGCAATGTACGCACTGTGCCAAGTGCATCAAAGGGTGTCCGGTCGGAGCGTTAGCAATGGAATACCGAGATAAAATTTACTATCCTGAATACGAGGAGCGAGGACTGTTCTAGTGATTCATTCGGATTACGATATGATCGTGGTTGGTGCCGGGCCGGGGGGCACGATGGCGGCTAAAGTGGCCGCAGAAAGTGGACTACGGACGCTGGTGCTGGAGAAACGGCAAGAGATCGGTACACCCGTTCGCTGAGCGGAGGGAATTAGCACAGAGGCTCTGTGCGAATTTATTGAACCGGATCCAAGCTGGGTTTCTCAACCGATTAACGGAGCACGTATTTTCTCACCAAGTGAAATACCTGTTCAGATGGATGTGCCCAATGCAGGTTATGTCTTAGAACGCAAGGTATTTGATCGGGTTTTGACTGAAATGGCTGCCAATGCGGGGGCTGACATTATTGTTAAAGCTAGGGCAACAGGTGTAAAGAAAGATGATAATGGGTATGTAAATGGGATTGTTTTTAGATATTCGGCCAGAGACTATACAGTCAAGGCTAAAGTTGTAATTGCCGCTGACGGTATTGAATCTCAGGTTGGTCGATGGGCTGGGATCGATACTACTCACGACCTAAGAGATATTGATGTTTGTGCCCAGTATCTCATATCTAACATCGATATCGAACCCGAATACTGTGATTTTTATGTTGGGCGGGAAATAGCACCGCGTGGTTATATTTGGGTTTTTCCTAAAGGGGCTGATATTGCCAACGTCGGTGTTGGGATTGGTGGAACAATCTCTGGTAAAGGGGGCAAATTAGCTATTGACTACCTTAACGAGTTTGTTAAACGGAAATTTCCTCAAGGTAAAATTATAGGTCAAGTTGTCGGTGCAGTTCCCGTTGGTGACAGCTTACCGAAATTGGTTGGTAATGGGATTTTAATTGTGGGGGATGCGGCACACCACAGTGACCCAATTTCGGGAGGAGGGATTGCCAATGCCATGTATTCAGGTATGTTTGCTGCTGATACGGCCGTAGATTGTTTGAAAAAAGGGGATGTTTCAGCAAAAGCTTTGAGTATCTACGAAGGCCGTTGGGATCGAGAAATTGGCAAGCATTTTAAGCGGATCTGCCGAATTCGAGACGAAGCGTTAAAATTTAGCGACGAGATGTTTGATCGTTGTGCCGCTGTACTTAACCGGATGCCCGCAGAAAAAGTAAACATGCCAACTATTTTCAAAACAGTTCTTAAGCATCAGCCTCGATTACTGCTAGAACTTCGACACCTTATTTTGGCTGGTTGGGTTTAACTACATTTCGCTTTACTCATGACCGTATTTGAACAACTTCAAGCTGTAGGTGAAAAGTATCAGGCCGGATACTTGGTTTTAGTTGATCCTGATCGATTGGAACAACAAGATATTCCTCGTTTTGGCCAACAAGTCCAAAGTGCGGGGGTTGATGCACTTTTATTGGGGGGCAGTTTCCTAACCAACGATTTGAGCTTAATTGCTGAGACACTTCAAAATTCGACTAATCTGCCCATAATCCTTTTCCCTGGATCAGCTATGCAATTGACCTCGCATGCCGACGCAATCCTTTTCATGAGCTTGATTAGTGGCCGTAACCCAAATTATCTCATTAGTGAGCAGGTGAAAGCCGCCCCCCTGATTCAGAAACAAGGGCTAGAACCTATTCCAACAGGTTATCTTCTAATCGACGGTGGTACACAGACTTCCGTTAGTTTCATTAGTAATACCACTCCCATTCCACGTGACAAATGTGAAATTGCCTGGGCGCACGCACTTGCTGGTCAATATCTTGGCATGCAATTAATTTACCTTGAAGCTGGCAGTGGAGCCAAAACTCCCGTACCAGATCTAATGATTTCATCGGTCAAAAAACAGGTTTCAGTGCCAATCATCGTTGGTGGCGGAATTAGATCTACAGAAACCGCCCGGCAGAAGGTAGAAGCGGGTGCCGACTTCATTGTTACCGGAAACGTGATCGAGAAAGATCCATCTCTAATGTCAGCTTTCGCTGAGGCGATCCACGGCTAAATCGGATTTTTACGGACCATGCTTGTTGTGCCCAAACTGAGGCCCGCCTGGCTCTAGCAGACACCATCATTGGTACGGCTAAACAAGGCACTAATGTTAGACTGGTTAAAGGCAAATTTGGTTAACTGTCTGGAAACAGGCTACAAGCCCAAGAGCGGCTTTGAATTGTTGAGACCTGAGCAGACTGATCATACATAGGATCAATTGGGATAGAATTATCAAGCTATTGCTGAGTAACTTCCAGCCGAGATCCATTTTGCTCTGCCTGATGCCCTTGGGCCAGGTGGTCTAAACAGAATAGCAACTGCTCCAGAGATCAGATTTCTGGTCCCTCAGCGAGCATCAAATTTCTGCGGTGCAGGAAGGACTGAATTATGGTTCTGGAAAATGGCTAGACTTGCAAGCAACTCTTGTGGTATTTTCTTAACTACCTGATTGCACTTGACACTTGAGCCTAAGTTACAGTTGAGCATCGGCCCAAAATCAAATGGCATAATTATTATCCGATTTGTGGTAGTGTTTTAAGAGTAGCGTAGTAGGCTGATAAAACCTCCGCCAGTTCTCTAGCCACCCGCGAATGTATACGCTGTCTAGCGATCGGGTACACTCGCCCCCTTAGCAAGGGGAGGACTGAGGTGGGGCAAACTCCCCTGAACTATAACATAAGCGATTTTACTATATCCTTACCTTCATAAACCAATCGACCAAAAGGAGAAAGAATGGCAGATATTCAAATTCGAGACCATCTTGACCGTGATTATCCGGATGTCTATACCCCTGAAGTTTTAACTACACTGAGTTCCTTGTCAGAGCTTAACCACGACCGATTGGCCATCATGCGGAAGCGGATGGATCGTCGCACCGAACGGGGTGAGAAACAGCAACCGCTTAATTTCCTTAACCCTGATGACTATATTCCACGTACTAGCATCAGAGTCCAGGATGCCAGAGACGGTAAATTTATCGGCCCGGAAATCCCGGTTGATTTGCAACGCCAGTGGATCCAAGGTACTGGGCCAGGGGCTAAACCCAATGCTCCTATCGAACGCAGTATCCGCAACGTGGCTTATGCTCTATTGTCGGGAGCTGATGGTTGGATGTTCGATGGCGAAGACGCACTCGGGCAAATTACCACCATGTCGCTAGACAATCAACGCAACCTCAAGTTGGCCATTGACCGTGACGACGTTTTTATGCAAGCCGCAGCACAGGTGGCTCGAGAGATGAACCAGTGGTCGGTTTCATTTTTCGGTCGGGAAACGATCGTTGATTGGGAGGCCCAACTCAACTTTACTACCAAAATCTTCCGAGCGCGTGGTCTGCACCTTGATGACCGTCACGTACGCGACGAAAATGGATTTGGTTACTCGGCCTCACTGGTGGATATGGCCACCTATATCGTCAACAATTATCAGCAGTTACAAGCTACGGATTCTTCTATCGTCTTGTACCTACCCAAGATCCAAACCGCAGAGGAGGCCGCTCTCTGGAATGACATGATCGCTGCCTTAGAAACGCACTTGGGTCTGCCTGTAGGCACGGCCAAAGTCTATGTCCTGGTCGAGCAGTTGGAAGCCACCTTCCAGTTGATGGAAATCCGGGCTGCATTGGGCCAGCATTTTGCCGGCTACAACACCGGGCGATGGGATTACATCAATAGCGTAGCCGATGCTGTAGAGTGGGATCAAAGCTTTATCAACCCTAATATCGAATCCATCACCATGACCTACGGCTACATGAAAAACTACGAAGATCGAGTCCGTCGCGCGGTTAATACGCCCGACCTAAACGGCAACTTTACCCTCTGGCAAGGAGGAATGGAACCCAACATTCCGGTTGGGACAGTAGAAGGGGTTGCCAGCAGCATGGAAAGGGCGGTGGCTGGGGGTAGGCGTGAGCAAGAAGCCGGTGCCAGCGGTAAATGGGTAGCCCACTGGAAGATGGTACATATTGTCCGACCGGTCTGGGCCGACATCGGTCAGAACAATCAACTGGGTCGGGAGTTCCCGCCCTTGACCTATACACAAGCCGATGCCGACGGTCTAACCGAACTGGAACCTGCTCCCAGAACCATCCGGGGGGCTCGGAACTTGCTAAGTGTTGGCCTCCAATACGGTAATGCGTTTGGCCAGGGCTTCCAGGCGGCCGCCTTAAAGCCGGCCGACTTCTTCGATGACGACAGCATTATGTACCTGATGGAGGATATGGCAACCGGCGAGATTCGGTTGAGCATCCTGTGGGAGTGGTTGCATAAAGGCGGGTGTCTGAACGAAGACGACGCAGAGACAGATGCTAAAGCAGGAGACCTGTTCACCACTGAGTTGTTTGAAAGATTGTTGGTGGAAGAATACGACAAATTACAGCAAGCCAAAGATAAAGATGTGCATAATAACTCCAAGAGAACTACGCTTCCCATCGCCAGGGAGATTGTTGAGACCTATGTTCTGACCACAGTTAAAGTCCCGTGGTACATTGACCTACTCAACATCAACCTCAACAACTACGATCTGAAAGTGGCCAAAGAGCGGATTCGCCTCTATATGGAAGCACTCAAAAAAGACGGCACCCGGATTACCGAAAACCTGGACTTTCAACCGATGATTTGATAGACACACATTGTCGTTAGCCTGGATTCTCACCGAGGCCTTTTACCAAAACCTACTCTTACTTGATCGGATCTGATAAATCTTGCACTGGAACAAGAGACGATACTGAAAAGGGTGAAAATGACGCTCTTCAATGAATTCTAAATGTAACATGATACTGGTCATTGAATGACATCTTTCCATAGAAGAGAGAGGGCTGATAACATGTATTGATTTTGAACCTCGGTAGATAGAAGAAATCAATTACCAACGCCATCACTACCCTCATCCACGCCAGCTAAGAAAAATGGAAACCCTTTAGCTTAAGTATCACAAGGATCGGTCACCAGGAAACTGTTGATCAAGCGGGGTTTTAGTCAAAAATTTGCCACGCTATTTATCGGCTTATCAGCAAGGAAGAGGTAGAAGTTAAGGGAAATCCGCTGTAAGGGACATGCGAGGAACCTTGCTCTGCCCGTACAAACCGAGCTGTTCATCGCAATAATCACATTAAAAGTTATCCGGTGACCAGTGCAACAACTGGTCTGGTGGAAAGAGAATCGACAGAACCGGATTATCGACCAAGGTCGAATCGTCCAGTTCGCCGAAAATCAATTGTAAGACCTGTAATTGGCTAAGCGACAGGTCAATGGTTGGCGAATCGGTACCAGATCCAACCTTAATCCGGCCATCACTGATTGTTAGCGTTTGAGTATCCAACTCGTATCGAAGCCTAATTTTCCCCTTCCAGTCAGCTAACTCAGACACATGTAACCGATATTCCAACATTGGACAGATCTTCTCCAACAGTGACCGGAAGTTAGTGATCCGAAACATGAAGTGGGTCGTTTCACGGATTGAAGATTCCAGACCTAAACGATCAAAGAGCTGTCGAATTTCGGCACAGTCGTTAATCTGGATCCGTTTCTGATTAGACGCAATGCGATTCTGCAGAAAATGAACCATCAACTGATCCAGCACCTGCACGCTATTCGGCGGATTCAACCGACGCCCGATCTCGAGGATCTCCTTTTCCCCGCCTTTCAGGTAGGCGACAATCTGACCGTTTTGCTTGGCGACCCAAAATAGAGTTGGATCTTGCCCTCGCCATTCGGGTTGATTCTTCCAATAGACCTGATTCCGAACGGTTGTTCCGGTTCGGCTTTTGTTGAATTGGTTGTAGATCTCAACTAAGATGGGTAGATCGGTTCCATAATCGCACGTTTCGATGGAAAGATCGGTTGTTTCTGCGGCAAGGTCAGGTTGAGCCCAGTTTGATAAATCTATGGAGCGGAGAGTAACTGGATAGGTCACCCAACCCGCTTTGGCGTAGTGGCGATTAAGCCCGGTAAACAACAGCGACAGATCAAAGCTTGCTGACTCTAAATAATCAGCCGTATCCAGCAGGACCTGCGACGAATAGCCCTTTTGGCGATGATCGGGATGTGTACCCACACTACCCAATCCGCCCATTCGCACAACGCTGCTGCCAATGCGTATCGGACGCTCGAAGATCACCACCACACTGGCAACTTGACCGTCAACAAAGCAAGCGCGTGTATTGTTCAGGTCATACCACGGATCGAGTTTCAAGATTCGACTGAAAAAATGGTCATCCGAAAATCCACCCTCGTTCCAGTCGAAAGCGCACATACTACAAAAAATCGAATCGTTAAGTTCAGTTATATTTCTAGGGGCCCGATATTCAATCTGCATCTTTTGAAACTTCCACTACTTATTATCGGCTATTCGATCTGATGCCATGACACCACCACGAGCCCAATGATCCTTTGCAATATCCTCTACTACCACCATCGTATACTCCGGTTTGCACCGCAGATCTCGGCCATTGATTCGGTAATGGCTTTTACCAACTGTTTCTTCTGTTCGATCGTTCGCCCTTCAAGCATTTTGACATTTACAAAAGGCATCTTAAATCTCCTAATTTAGAGAAAAAATATAGAATCGCTATTATAACACGACAAGCCTACCGAATTGACAGGGATAAAAACTCCTATAATCTTGCTAAGAAAGCGAGTATAATAGGTCAAGATAGCACTGAACCTAGCAGATAAACTCGGCCTCTGATTGAGTCCGACCGATTAGGGAGTTATAGGAGTCATTCAAATGAGCAAAGCGACACAACTTCTCAGCGACCAGCAGATGAAAGCCTTTATTCAAAACGGGTATCTTAAATTGACAACCGATTTCCCAGATCAGTTTCATCAGCAGATCCATCGGCAAGTTGAACAGATGTTCGATCAGTACGGTAACCTGGGTAATAATATGTTACCCTTGATTCCCAATATTCAACAAATCTTCGACCATCCAGTTGTACACGGTGCCCTGACCGGTATTCTAGGCTCCAACTATGTACTGCACTCCCATCGGTATTGCCATCTTAACCCGCCAGGAAGTAGTGGCCAATCGTTCCACAAAGATAGCTATGAAGGCGATGTGTCAGCTATCCACCACCGTTGTCGATGGGTCCTGGCGTTTTACTATCCGCAAGACACTCCAGAGACAATAGGCCCAACCGCTATCTTGCCGGGAACGCAATATTACGATACCAGCCAGGCAGCGCATCGACAACCTGAACTAGCACTGTCGGGCCAGGCCGGTGCTGTCACGTTAGTTCACTACGATCTGTGGCATCGTGCTATGCCAAATCCGAGCCAACGGAAACGCTACATGCTAAAGTTTCTGTTTTATCGACTGGACGAACCAACAACTCCATCCTGGAATTACCAACAAGCGGATTGGGAAGCGATTGACTCTGAAAACGGTCAGACAAAGCTCGACTTAGTATGGCATAAATTGTGGGATTGGTATCGGGGAGAATCATCTCCAGATAATGGATCGACTTCTGTCCCCTTGATCGGAGGTGAGGGCGGGAGCAAACTTTCCGCACTAATAAAGCAACTGCGAACTGGCGAGGAAAGCGAGCAATTGGATGCAGCCTACGCTTTGGGGAGCCAACCTGCCGTCTCTGAACTGATAGACCTTCTACCGGATAAGTCGGTTGGTCGCTATGCAGCTTATGCTTTGGGGGCCTCCGATGCTACGGCTGTGCCTGCGTTGACGGAGGCTTTAGCCGATCAGGACGAGACTGTTCGTGCCAACGCTGCGTATGCCTTGGGTGACATTGGCAGACCGGCACAAGTTGCTACTCATCAGTTGGCACAAGCCTTGACGGACGACTCGGCTCCGGTGCGTCGAAATGCAACAGAGGCGTTGGGTACAATAGGCCAAACTGATGGTTCGATTGTGCCGGCTTTAGCTTCGCTACTACAAGACAAGCAGTACTGGGTTAGAGACAACGCGGCACGTACATTAGCGAAAATGGGGGCCGCTGCTGAATCTGCGGTTACGGCCTTACAATGCGCTCTCAGCGACGAAAACCGATACGTTCGCTTTAATGCGGCTATGGCACTAAAACAGATCGGTACCCCAACGGCCCATCAAGTGTTGTTTGATAATCTGTTTATGTCCCGCTGGTGTTCGCTTACCACTAGAGACAGTTCATTCTAATAAGAGGCGGAAGCCACGCATAACGCTCACTCCTTCCGCCGAGAACCGCAGATTCACCTTCTCCGGTTCTCGGAACTATAACCCCTGTCCTGCTACGATCTCGTTTTAGAGCGATTTGATAAGTAGCCCTGTATGGATTTGTCGCTTTCTATACAGCGTGTGCTGTGTTGAGATAGAGTTGAATACCTGGCCGTTGTTAATCGGCTAAATCTGAATTACAGTTTCCAGTTCCTGTTGTCTAGTGATCTCCATCACGGTGTTTTTCGTGATTCTCATTACGTTCATCTCGGCGGCGTTCGAACTGGTGGTGCAACTCCTGGAGTTGCTCAGGGCTAAGCAAATTTTTGACCTCAAGCATAGCCTTGATTTCCAAAATCTGCAACTCTCCTTTCAGAGCGGAAATGGCCTTGACTGACTCCTCAACTGGACCGAGGTCAATAGTGCCAAAAAAAGCCTGCTGCAGTGCGATCTGAATATCGATCTCTTTAATCCGGATTTCGGCCATCTTCTGAATCTTATTTTGCTCCAGCCGAAACCGGATCAGGCGCATTTTCCCCCGATCTTCCGGCGATAGTTCATCGTGTATCCACTCGAAGTTGATACCGGCATCAAAATGGTGCAAATCTTGTCGATCCATTTGCCGTCGGCGATCGTGGTCTATGTCCTCCATATCCAGATCGTGTTCCTGTTGCCTTCGTTCCAGTTGCAGTCGATGCTCCAACTCTTGAAGTTCCAGTTCCATCTGCATTTCACGATCTTGCTTTTCTAGTTGCTGTTGGTGTTGGCGTTCTCGATTTTCCAGTTCCATCGATAACTCACGCTCCCGTAATTCTGGCCATCGACGGTCGTTTTCCTTGCCCCTCATCTCTTGTTGGCGTCGACGGTCATTTTCTCGACGATGCGGTTTATCGGTATCTTTTTTTTGCCTTCTGTTTTTTGTTGGTGACTCTTTCTGTTGTTTTACAACCTCGGCCGATTGGTCTTGAGGTTCTTTGACTTTTGTCTGATCAGTGGCAAATAGCGGGCTCAATCCGAATAAACACAGGATTGAAAGGGTAAAATAACGGATCATGTTAGTTCTCCTTCTCGGGTTTCATAATCTTCCTCTATTGTAAAAGACTTTATGTGAAATAATATCACTATTTGCTAACTGCCATCAACACTATCAAATATCGCAATCGATACAATAAACTCAGTTCCTATTTAATTTCCAACGCCTTAAGACACTCCCACTACAGATCGGATTTATAAAGCCAATCCAAAATCCGATTCTAAATAGTGAAACCCACCTAAGCAATGTGAGGTCGTTCACCTATAGATAGGTGTGAATTATGTTTGACAATCTGGAAAGATTTCCGCCTGTGTCAGTGCTTTCCACCGAGCCATCAATAGAGAAATCATTTCTTCCGATCTACTGACTATTTTGCTTCTGCCGGCCATTCTTCCAAGGTAGTGTCTGGTATTGGAGTTATTTTGCTCCAGGCAAATGTGTATTTTTTCCCTCTTACCTGCCATTCTGTTGGCCAAACCTGACTGTAATCCTTCCAGTCATCCGTGTCAAAGCTGGTGGTACAATTTTTCTATCGTTGCCGCATTACGACGGCCTACAACCTAGGCCATAATTTGCCCGGTACGACGGGCCAAGGCTTTGAGGATCCACCTCTTGTTTTTTTGACCTCAAAAAATGCCACCTCTGGTCAATTTCAATCTGTTTAATCTTTTCCTCTCTCACTGGTTCGGCCAACGATTCCGCCGCCTGACGCCCCCAATTATAAGTAGTCGTTGCTGAAACATTAAACAGTTGGGATAAAAAACGAAAGCCGGCTTTGCCAAGTGCATCTCGCAACACACTTGCGTTTAGCTTTAGCTATGTTGACTTGATTCCTGCCTTGTCAGCAACACAAAACTGTGACCGCATGATTTGCCATTTATAACCTTGATTTCCGCGTAGAATGCCATTTAAAACAGATTGGGTATGGCTACAATTCTGACATTGGTTGATGAATCAGTTCCAGAATTAGGGTGAAAACTAGATCTTAACATGAATCTATCTAACTGCAATCATTCTCAGTAATGTTATAACCGTATTCATAAGGCAGATGCAACACACCAGCCATGATTCCAACCGAATGTACCGAGACTGGTTTGATTTTTAATTTGTGAAACACTCTCCGGACTATATTGGATAGTGACCAGGCCAAGGTTTAGTACGATAAAGGCCCATCGATGGAAAGGTTTCTACTGAAATGAGGCATTATCCATCATCACTACTCGACCCACTTTTTAACTTCTTGGACATCAGCACTCTTCTACCCAAGAAGTTAAAACAGTTGTATCGGTTTACCCTTTCATTTTACATACGTCAATATTACATATGACATGCTACTAGGTTATGAAGGCAAAAAGCCAACGTTCTAAAAACATGATCTATATTGCCATGATTAGTATTCCGATTCATTGAAAGATTTGCAACTAAGCAATTCCAAGATCAAATTTCTACCACCTGTAGACAACCGGCTGGCAGTTGGTCTCAGCAATCCTTCAAGCTCATACAGAACTGAAAATGCGTTGACCGGGTACGCGGTTCGAGCCAAATTACAACATTGATTCTTACATTGAGCACAATCCGATGATTTTCAGCGTCGTGCAGAGATCCTGCACACTCCCAAAAGGAGACTGCGCTGTTCTTCCTTGTAAGTCTCAAAGGGCAGCCCAGGTTACACGAAACGTTCTTCTTTGTTGATTCACCAGATGATGCTGAGAAATATCTGCCTTTACCTAGGCCAAGTGTCTCCGGTGATATCTCATCGTTCTTTGCCGCCAACGCGGAGGTTGGGGAGAAGGGCATCGTTGACGTAGGGGTATTGGATTCAATCCCGGTGGCTTCGTCACCGAACTGTGTGGTTCAGAGAACTTCGCGCTAATGTCCATTACAGATCGGGAGACCATCCACCATCTTTGTGAGTGACAGATGCAGATCGTTATGTAGCAGGTCAAGTTTCTTCTATCCCAGAATATCGGTTCTTTCTTTTCGATGCTAGGCCAGGAGTATAGCGTCCCGCCCCTGCATGGCCCGAAGGACTTCAGCGATTTCAATACGAGATATGACAAGCCAATCATCGACCTCATCCACGATGCTGGCGGGCGAATGCACGTCCATTCACATGGATCAATCAAGAGCATATTCCAGGGGTTTGTTGACATGGGTACGGATGTCCTACACCCATTCGAGCCTCTTCCCCTAAGGGATATTATCGCCTGTGAAGCCAAGACATTTGCCCGTGACAAGATGTGGCTCGAAGGCAATATTCCGATTCATAGGATGTACGAAGGTACCGCAGGAGATTCGGCAGGAAACAGAACAACTGATTGCGGATACATTCGACGACAGCAAAGGACTGATCGTGTATCCGACTGTGTCGCTCTACATTCGAGACAAGGGCGAAGTGTGTTTACCTCGATATAAGGCGATGATCGATATCGTCCTGGCGGTCGACGAGAGATAGGATGCACGATCAGTCGGCTCCAGACGACACGATGTTGGGCACATCTCAAATTGAAGCCAAAGAATCAGAAGTAGTTTTTTCGCAGAAGGCTGAGTTGGCATTCGCCAGTATTCGAGGTGTAGAATGTCGTGTATTTAACGCGCAGCCAGATCGAAGGCATCGTCGAGAGGGTGTTGGAGAAATATTTGGTGGGTTTCCTTACCTTCCTACAATATTGTTGACTCTCGTCACTGCTGAATACTATCTCCGATATGTGCTTTACGTCCCAGATGAAATAGTCACGAGATGAATGGTATGAGCCCCGAAAAAAGATCTAGGCTAGAAAAATGAACTCAGTTCCAGACAGGCACGATATATCCGACCAAGTATTTCAGTTATTAGAACCATTATTACCTTGGACCAAGGGTCCTATGGGCAGGAATAGCTAAGAATAATCGTTCACTGATCAATGGGCTTTGTAGCATTTTCAGAACCGGGGCAGCATGGCCGGATTGAGCTGAAAGATGTGGAGAATGGAGCAACAGCCGGCGCCGATTTATTAGTTGTGGGAATCAAGGTATGGGGGGAAAATATTGGAACCATTAGTCGATAGGATGATGAAGGGTTAATGATAGAGGCCGGTCATCTCAAAGTTAAGCCACCTGCAGTGGCGAGGGAAAAAGGAATTGGCAGATGAGTCGGACCAAAGGGGGTTTAACACCAAATTAGATTTGGCCCGGGATCAGAATGATCGGCTGATCCGAGCGATTGTTACGGCAGGCACAACCGCCGATTGTTCTACAACTGAAGATCTAAGACCAGGAATTCAGGCTCAGCATTGACTGGCCGATGAGGGTTATGATAGCCAAGCAATTCTTCCAAAAGCCAATCAAGCTGAGATGCGGCCGGTGATTCGGCCAAAGAAAAAGAGAAAATATCAGAGAAATGACAACCCAGATTGAGACCAAAGGCGGCAGAGAGTCGAAAATGCGTTCCGGCATCTAAAATGGTGGCATGGAATAGCCACAGGTGAGAGTAAGAATTCGGACTCTTTTTAGCCACCATTGATCTAGGAGGTATATTTTTATGGATTACTCGTGACTGCACCATGCAGGTAAAAAGAGCTTGACTGCGGTCTTGGACAGGTTGTCCGGCGACATTAAAAGCCGGAAACACGACTTTTCTATACCCTTTCAGGTCAGATTTCTAAGGCTAAAGTAGTCGAGAAACACCTGGCACATCTGCTGACCCAGCAGTTCCCAGTCTCGTCCAAAAGGTACTTTTTGCAGACCTGCGATCCAGTCGCAGTTGAGTTCTAGGATACAGGCATCGATGCCGTACCGTTGCAACAGCCCTTCACCGAATGTACCCGGATTCCGAAAACCGCTGACGGTTTTAGCTGGGGCATAATTGCCGCCGATGCTACCTTCAGTAAACCAGGTATGTTGTCGCATCAATTGTTCAAATTGTTGCATATTTGCAAGGTAGGGTTGTGGGTTAGAAACAGGGTTGCTGATATGTATTTTGCCACTGTTGTCATTATGCAGATCTATTGCCAGGTGAGGTAGGTTATCACCATCGCGCATGTTATCCAGGACGGTTTCTAAGGCGAGATTTTCGGGGGCGTGGTTCGGGTCAGCGGGTTGCTCCCAATTTCGATTTAGATCTACCCCCATCATATTAAACCGGGTGTGTCCGCGAGCCACACCATCTTTGCTGGCCATCGGTATAATGTAGACGCAATAGTGGTCGAGGCAACGGTTGGTCAAATCAGTGTCATCTAACAGCTTTTGAATCAACCCTTGCACCAGCCAGTTCCCACCGGGTTCCCACGGGTGAGATCGCGCACGTAAAAGAACCCGATAGGGTGCATCAGGTCTGCCTACACGAACCAATTCCAACCTTCGTCCTTCAACCGTCTTACCAATTGGAGTCACTGCGACATAGGGATGAGACGCAATCAGGGTTAGTAAATTTTCCAGATCGCTAAGCCGATAGGGCTCCAACCGGGCTAGGTAGAGTCTATCTGTTGTCATCTCAATCTGTATCTGAAGCCGATTTCCCCCAATCTTCTCAGCAGGTAGCGCCGACCAGTTTTGACCGTCAGTCGATATAAAGCAGTTGGAGCGGTCAGAGACAGGCGATCCCGGTTTCCCGTTCCAGATATTATCGAAGTTTTCCAATATCAATTTCAGTCTTGAGTCAGGATTGAGATCCGGGTTCTCGGTATGTAATTGAAAATGCCAATGACCAGCGGCCCGGTTGGGCGAACTTCGTTCATGATCGTAAAGCAAACTAACCCGCACCGTTCCATCTGCCTCGACCTCCCAATCTAGCGGAGAGGCATTCTCAAAGCCGGTATAAATGTAAGATAAAGGCATCACTTCTCCCTCTCCTGAGTAACCCGCCAGGATATATTTTCAGTCTTTGCGGTGTTACCACGCGACCTTCAGCGGTAGTCATATGCGTAGGGAATAGTACGCTTGCCGGGGCCAGAAGTCCGTGTATTGGATGTAACTGTTTTCCTGGTAAAAATCGATGTCTGCTGAGGTTGTTTCCCGCATGTTATATTCACTCTTTTTAATATATTCGCTTAATTGTCAATGATTGGACCAGTTTAAAACCCTTAAGAGCTCGTTTCTACTTCGCGTAGAACTTCTGAACAGATGACGGGGTTTCCCAGCAATTGTGACATATCGTCGGCCGACTGCTACTGTTTTGGCTCCGTTCGGTCTTCGGATCCGACTGAACTATGCGGTAAAGGCCTGTGATTTCGACCGCTTCGATTAGATCTTGGTTAATTTTATCAGTGACAACGCCTGTTTTAAAACTCTCATATGGAACTCCTTGTTATCAGCCGCACTCTATTGTTTCCAATTGTATGCTAACCGTGGGCGGTCAGTGATATTTTTGCTCCCAGAATGGGCACAGAACACATTATAAAGCAGAACATCGCCTCGACGCGGAGTCATCTCCACAGGGGGACTCAATTCCAACTGATGAATATCGCGATTCAGCACCCACATATATTCATATTTTTGTGGGTTACTCTCTGCTAGGGCACGGATTTGGTGGTGAGATTTAGGCCACACCACAGTTCCTCCCCCCTGAAGACCAACATCGCTGTGGAAGATCATGGTCGCAATTCGAAATGCTCGTGGAAAGGTCTTATGACCGTGCGATTTAATAGCGTGGTCAATGTGTGGATGAGGCCAACTCCACTCACCTGTTGAAGGGTAAGTATGCAAACCAAAAGCACTATCTGGTTTGTGAAAGGTGGACGGATCATCACCTGATAGCTGTGCCGCTGCCAGCAAGAGCTCATCTGTGTAACAGGCTAAAAAATCAGGGTGG
This sequence comes from Candidatus Poribacteria bacterium, assembly GCA_030748495.1. Lineage (GTDB taxonomy): Bacteria > Poribacteria > WGA-4E > WGA-4E > UBA9662. The sequence continues at coordinate 51,619 of JASMLX010000028.1, forward strand.
TTCAAAGGCCCCAAGTTTACTTGTTCCCAATCTGGATAGTTCTGATCAAATTTCAACTCTTTCCAAATTCGATCTTCGATCATTTGGGAGACTTCATTAGGTATCAAGCCAGACACCAAGAGATAACCATTCTGAAAATATTGCCCAGCTTGGGCATCTGATAAAATTTGCATCAAGAGATAAACGGGTCAGTGTAATTACTGGCCAGAAACAGTTTCGCAGTGCGTATACTGTTTCTCCTCCTTTAAACGATTACTACATGTTAGTATTAAAACAACCATGATTAGCCAAAAGCCTAAACTGTAATAGGGCTTCCCAGTTATCGTCAACCCGCCAGGTTTCTGGCATAACCGGAGGTTAACGGAAATTGTAACACTTTTGACGTATTTATCCAATCCAATACCCTCTTCATTCAGTCGGCTGAATAATGATCGATAACGGTATTTGTCAGTCATTATAATAGATTTTGATGTGCTACGAAATCTACTTGATGGTAATCCAGTTCCTGTTGGAGGGCTTCCCATCTCTGGTTGAGGTATTTCAAAACCCTTTTTAGCTCTTCGTTCGACATGTATTTCCTTGATTGTTTAAAAACATGCGCCACTTTTTTGTTCATATCCCCATGCTCCCAACCCATCTTGTTATCAATGGCAGAGCATCTCTTATTGATTTTTTCCCGCAGAATATGACGCTCTTCACTTGGCGTCATCGATTCATCGATTGGGATGGGCTCATGGTCAGGCGTCGGATCAGGCTCGGTGCCTTGGCCCGGCTTGCCGGCACTAAAGCAATCTAAAAATTCCTGCATTTTGATTGGGCTTATGCCTGTAATGCCGCTACTTTCCATTGCCCTTCTGATACGTCGAGTCTTTTCATAGTTTAGCCCTTGTGCCCACCGAGTTCATGGGAACGCTCCTGTGTTACTGCAGCATTTAACGGGATGTAGTCCCAGTTAGGAATTGTGATAGATCCGTTGTTGCCGCGATCTTGATCCTCGTCTAATTCCCTGGCTAGTGTTTCCTCCTGCTCTTGCTCGATTTTAACGATGATCTCATTCATCTTATAATCGTCAGGCACATAGATTCTCGCTTCTTGGTCTTCCCATCGTCCACCGTGGCGATCATAGCGTGTAGCTCGAGCAATCACCTGTTCAATCTAGGGCCTCGATCTGATAGGGGTCAAAATGATTAGATGCGTGGTTTTAGGGGCATTTAACCCTTCATAGGCCATTCCGACAGTGACTAAGCAGTCTCGGCCACCATTCCTGAATCTTTTGATTTCTTTTAGTGCTTCTGACGCTTCTTCACTGGTGGCGATGCCACAATCGTACTGGCGGCCAGCAAGGTGCGATTGGTATCGTTTGGCAACTCCGATATTGGGCGCTACAACCAGTAATTTGGCCTCAGGATATACCTGATCCTTGTGTGCAACCCAGTCAGCCCATGCTTGATCTAGCATACTAAGGGCATAAGGCATCTCTAGTGCGACATTCAACGCTGTGTGATCATTAGTTTCACTCAGGTTGTCAATCGACACCTTTTTGCCCTCGCCGTCTAGCCAGGAGGCCTTGCCGTCGAAAATTTGGAAACGAGCTGGGATTATGGCTTCTTCCCCCAGAGCCTCATTTCGGCTGTATTTGATCCACTCTTCACCTTCAACTCCGCGGTCAATCAATTTCTGGTGGGTTCCCTCGGTAGTTTAGGAAACCGATCTTCTGACGGCCATGGCGGTATAGCGTCCCTGACATAAGTATCACAAACTTAGCCCTGTCGACGAGTCCTATTAAACTGTGGTGCCATATGTCGTCATTTAAAATGTGATGCGGTTCGTCCAGTACCAGCAAATACCTTGACCGATTCAACTCATACTCATTGATACGACTGCTGTCTTGTGCTATAGCCTGATAGGTCGTAACATAGCCGTCAGTACCTTTACTCGGGTTTATCTCATTTGTAGCTTGCATAATGGATAAACTATGACTGAGGCCACGGCGAACATCATTGTCCATGAAGCCTTGTCCCATCTGCTCTTGGAGCGATTTTCGAGGCACTACTATACAGACTTTGTCAATTTTATTGGCCCGTTTAAGTTCCCGCGCGGCGATAATTGGTAACAGGGATTTTCCTCCCCCAGGAGTTACATCACAAATGATTTTTTCGATGCCATCATCTCCAGTGGCGAGTCGACGGGCGATTTTCTGCATTTCTTGCTGGTGGCTTCGTAGTTGGAAACTGTTGTTGTCGGCCATGACGAATTCTTCCATTTTTAAAACTCCTTTTCTTCGGTTACAGTTGGGGCACAAGGCCTGCATCTCGTGTACGTTGGTGCGCTTAGTTTTAGACCAGGGGTCAATGTGGTCTGCGTGCCAGTTAGAGGGCAAATCCACCCCGCAGCCAACGCAAATGCCATCGGCTGCAAGATAGAGAGCGTTTCGCTGATTCTTCGAGCGTAACAACCGTTTGCTTTCGCTATTAGACTGCATCAGTCACCTCTCTCCCTAAAATCTTCTCCAGTCTATCTTCCAGGTCGGATAAAGATTCCTGAAGACGCCATCGCTGGCGGCACAATTCCATCACTCTACGCTCCCAGTCCATCATCAAAGGGTATTCCTGGGTTTGGGTTACCTCATCAATCTGTCGGGTTAGCCTGCTGAGTTCATTTTTGTGCCGATCGATGCGGCGGGATAGGCTCAGGGCCATCTCTGTTTGGTGGTTGGACAAGCGGTAGAATCGTCTTAGAGAGGCCGATAAGTTCTGGCTTACTTGTGGGAAATAATGCGTGTGGATGGCACATACGCCCCCGGTCTCTTCAACTTCCAGTTGAGGCAGAGAGCGATTTGTGGTAAAATATTTATCTAACATTCGTACATTTACCTTTCATTTATTTCTCGAAATAAATTGATTGTGGCCATATGGCCAGATTGTTAATAAAATAGGGCGTAGGGGGCATCTTTAGCCTCCCACAGCATTCGATGACCTCTACACCTCTCTTTTTCACAAAGAGTCTCTTCTTAATCTTCTAATCCTTCATCGAGTTGACCTCCCTTCCAGTCGTATAAATTAGACCAGTATTCGAAACACCCGCTTTTCAACTCGGGGCATTGACTGGACATTATACTCCCTCCTCTAGGCCTCCTAGTTGAAGCAGGAAGAAGTCTAGGACTTCATCCTCGAAATAACCTTCGAGAGTACCACGGATCATCTCAATTTTTTCATGTGGGGTTAGGCCTGATTCATTCCTAACTGATCTTGCAAATTCACCTATTTCGGATAAGGTGTTTTCAAGATTGGATAGTAGGGCCAGTGACTTCTCCAACTGAATAGCCCTTTCCATTTTGGCATTTAGGTTGGCAAAAATTCCCGAGCTATTGACCCAATTATTGGTTTTTGACTGCTTTAATTCCGCCAGTTTTAACTTCAAGGTATCCATCTGCAACTCTAGAATTTTAAGTTGATTCACATCGTTGCGACTTCTTTCGGAAATTTTCCCTTCCCACCAGCTTATCTCTTTGCTGAGTCGGTATATACCTTCGACTCGATTGGTAGGTGCAGACTCTATACCTCTGTCCAGAAAGGGTTGATATAGATTTCGTGGTTTGTTAGAATCGTCCACGTATTCTGACATTTATAATATCCTTATAAAAATGGTTACCTGTTCTGATAACCAGTTAGATGCTATAAGCCTTTGAAACTTTGATAGCTTGGCCGCAATTGAAGATTAAGGGCTTTCTTTTTATCATTCCCCTTTTAGACTTAAGAGGACTCTCCTGATTTGCCAGGCTGATTCTCTTCAACCCAGCTGTCGAAGCTTGTCCAAATTTTAACTGTTCCTATCCTTTCGATTTGCTTCATATTCTTGGCCTTGAATATATCTAAAATATTCACTGACTCGGCAAAAAAAGATATCTTCGCTATCAACCAGGTAATACATAAGTAGTAAGTCAACAGGCCACTTGTCTGATGATATTTCTTTTAGATAACTGATAGTAGACTCTGTAGGCCGTCTTAGCAAATGAATAACATCAACCGAAATCTCCTCTTTTTTTTCAGAAGATAATACTTGCAGGCTCATGGGTAAGGAAAACGTTAACTCTCTTATCCTGTCAAGAATGCGGCGAGATCCTCTTAATCTTAAGCCCTGACCAGAGGGACCAGAGGGGATAAATTTTGGGTGTAGTGCTCGTGATATCGGTGCTCGTGACATTAGGTGCGGTCTTGGCACGTCAGTGTTGATATCATAGGTGCATAAAAAATCGGCCTCTGATCGCCTCAGTTCATATAGTCCAATTCCGTGGGTGTAAAAAAGTCACGAGCTAATCGGTTACTATGTGATTGGGAGCCGCCTAGCGCCTTTGCGAATTGGCTTTGATTCGTTGAAAGTTGCATTTTAAGAATCGAGACAAAATCCGAACTATACCTTTCTGTGAAATCGTTGAGGCTCATATGGTTGACAGTCCAAAAGTGTGTGAAAGCATCATCTTTTTTTAAGTTCCACCCGCCTGAATGTGCATTTTGAAGAAATTGAAAATGCTTTAATTCCTTTTCTGTTCTTTTATGCGATAATCTTCCTCCCGGTCTCATTCCCCACCTGCGCTGACTGTGGCAAATATTGTCAGGGTTGTTTCCCAGAATCGGTAACAATTTGGGGGGAGAGTCAATGTAACCAAACCTATTTACAATCTCATCTTTAATTGATTGATCATCAATCTGAGATTCAATTACTTGACTGCATATGTGTCTGCGGATGACTGTCCATGCTTCAGAGTCAGTTAAACGGCGAGAAAGGTCCGAAAATTGGATAAGAGGATCGATAGATGTTTGCTCATTGATATCAAAATCCCTAATTTCGCCATTGAGGAGTTCCTGTATTTCGTCGATTCTTGCGTTAGTTTCTGCAATAGCTTCGTCGAATTCCATGTAGATACCCATTTCGTATTTTAATATGCAGGGGGAGAAGGGTCTATCCCATTATCCGTATATGGCACCCTACTCAAAATATGTTATCAACTTTATTTTTTTACCATCTACCCATAATTCATATTTGGGTAGGTGGTAGGTTTTTATTGTGCCTGTTTTGGTAGAGGTATTGAAAGTTCAGTTTTGGGATGTTGGCTTGCTAGTGGGAAGTAATTTGGGGTGGTTGGGCAGGCCCGCTCCTCTTGAAGTTGAGGTTTCAGCAGATCTGTGCTACAATAATTGGATCGTATTGATTTTCTCCATGTACACAAATATGGTTTAAATGAATTCTGGCCGCATGAAAACGGTCAGATTGGGCGTAGGGGCCATCTTAGCCGCCAAGCATAGTGATGACCTCTTGCCCCTTTTTTATACTTACCTGAAATCTGCTCTACATAATTATTCTTCCATCTCCTTTGTGGTAATCTCGTTATCTGTCTCGAGGAAGTCCTTTCTCAATTCCCTTAGAAGGGAATGTCGTCATCATCCTCTTTGTCCTCATCGATATAACTAGGAATCCATGGGTAAACGTCTAAGGGCTGCTTGCCTCAATTTATAGTTAAGCTTAATGTTTGTGCCCGCAAAGATGAAATCTTTGGCGTCAGCATCTGGAGTCATTGGACCAAATGTGTAATAAACAACTTCATACCCGTGGACATCATGATTATCCTCACTGGTAATTCCATTGAAATCATAGCCTCTTGTTCTCCTTAGCTCTTTGGACTCTTCATCAGTGTAATCTCCCTGAAAATTTATCAGGGGCGGCAATCCTAATTTATTTTTTGGAGTACTGTCCATCAGGCTTTGAAAAACAGGGTTGATTCCAATCACGTTTTTTGGGTACTTGCTGCTAACTTCTATTGTGTCTATATCTTCTGTATCAGTGAACTGAAGATAAAGAATGCCTCTCCCTACCAAGACAGCTCCTTTTTCTTCATCATGACGATAATTCTCCCGGCGCCTACGGTGGGTGTAGTCAAAATGTGGTTCGAATCCTGATATAACCTTCTCAGTAGGATGGTGGCCCCAACCAAATTTTACATATCTATAAACCCCAAGTGGGTTTTCTTTGTCTTTCTCGATTATCCTGTTGAAAGCAGCGTTCATTTTAAACTGAGCCCGACCATCAATACGCACAGTTGGTCGATTATTTCGTCCGACATATGGGGTAATGGGTGTTATGTCTGCCTCGTTAGAAAAGAAGTCTTCTGTCATATATATCCTAGGCCAAACTATTTCTCAGCCGCAATTATTCACGTTTGGGGGATTGCAACGCAGGTAGTCAGCACCTGTCAACCTTATTTATGCCAATTCCCTAAAAATTCAGCAGTTATTATTCAACAGTTTGGTCGAGTATTGCGCAGGGCTGGAGCAAAAGATGTATATGTTGGTGAAGTGGCTGAGCCTTCTTGTCTTGGTTTCCCAACCCGAATTTACATAGCTAGTGCAACATCTAGCGTGATTTTCTGATTCAAAAATAACTCAGCAGGCATCGATCCGC
>JASMLX010000290.1 GCA_030748495.1 Candidatus Poribacteria bacterium
AAGTCATGAAGTGGTTGATCGGAGAATACAATTTGGACAGGAAATCGGCTATGATTTAGCACTACCCTCAATTCTTACCATAACCTGTGGCCATTCCACCCCACCGTTTCAGATGCCAGAACGCATTTTCGACTCTCTGCCGCATTTTATATCAATCTTGGTTGTAATTTCTCTGATATTTTCTCTTTTTCTGGGGCGGAATCACCGGCCGCATCTCAGCTTGATTGGCTTTTGGAAGAATTGCCTGGCTATCATAACCCCTATCGGCCAGTAAATACTGCGCCTGAATTCCTGGTTTCAGCTCTTCAGCTTGAGAGCAATCTGCTGTTATGCCTGCCGTAATAATGGCTCGGATCGGCCGACCATTCTGGTCCAGGACCGAATCTAATTTGCTGTTGAGCCCCCTTTGGTCCGGCTCATCTTCTGATTCCCTTTGACCGCACCGGCCACAGGTGGATGAACTTTGATCTGACTGGCGTTTATCATTAACCACTCATCATCCGGCTTATCGGCTAATCGTTCCAATATTTTTTGCCCCACACCTTTATTTTTCCACCTAATAAATCGACGCTGGCTGTTGCACCATCCCCCAGACCTTTCAAGTAAATCAGGCCACAGTACCCTTGTGCTGAAGATGCAAAAGACACCATTGATAAAATCGATGGTTATCTTTAGCTATTCCTGTCCATAAGCTCCTTGGTCCAGATAATAGTGGCTCTAATAACTGAAATACTTGGTCGGATACATCATGCTTGTCCTGAACTGAGTTCGTTTTTCTACCCCTTATCTTTTTAGGGTATTATACCATTCCCCTCGCGACTACACAGCCTAGGACCAGAGGGGATCTGCTTAAACCGTCAACAAACATGGTCTGTGAGTACTGATCTCGAATTTATCCCAAAAGCGACGGACATGTAGGCCGATATTTAAACCCGCCCAAAAATGCGGTTGTACTAGCAGTGGATGAAAAACCAAGCCTGCAAGTTCTGGAACGACCGAATGGCGATGTAAAAACTCGACATAAAAAGATTATGCATGGTTTAAAAAGCACATACCAGCGACATGAGACATTGACTGTTGGTCGCGCTCAATGTTGCGACAGGTGCAATTAAGGGCCAAATAACAAAATACGAAAGGGGCCAGATTTTATGGCTGACCTGCGGAGTGGTTACCCTCAAGAGCAAGAAATTCACTTCATCTTGGATAACTACCGTCTCCACCCCAAAAATGATGAATGGCTTCAAGCACATCCTAATGTCACATTCCATGATACTCCGACATCAGCCAGTTGGCTAAATCAAATTGAGATCTGGTTTGGGATATATGTCCAGAAAAGTATTGAGAGAGGCAAGCTTGATTGCCGTGCCTGAACTTAAAGATGCCGTCGAAGAATATATCGCCGCAGACAATAGAGCCGCCAAACCATTTATGTGGAAAAAGCGTAAAGTTGTTGGAAGCCAGATCCAATATACTCTTGCTAACTTATGCAATTAAACACTAGATCAGGTTATTTTTAGTCCATACTCAGGATCAAGTCTATTATTTATCTAAAAGAGCAAGGGAATTATAAGAACGATGACAACACAACCTAATTTTTTGAGGGCCGTGGGATTAGGTTCAGCAACCACGGAGACTTCAGCCAAGAAACCTAATGTTGTCTTTGTTCTTACAGATGACCAAGGATACGGGGACTTGCATTGCCCACGGCAACCGCTTCATCAAGACCCTGTACATGGGCAACTTGGCCACTGAGAGTGTGAGTTTCACGGACTTTCACGTCATGACCTGATGCGCATCCTCCCGCGCTATGTTGATGACGGGGCGTTACCCTATGCGCACCGGTGTTTGGTGCACAGTCGGCAAGACATCTCGCATGAAACAAGGAGAAGTCACAATGGCCGACGTCTTCAAAGCAAGCGGATACCGCACTGGTTTTTTCGGCAAGTGGCATCTGGGTGACAACTATCCTTTCCGCCCCCAGGATCGCGGTTTTGAAGATGTACTGATGAGTGGCGGTGGAGGAGTTAGCAATACGCTGGATTACTGGGCCAATGACTATTTTGACGACACTTTCATGAGAAATGGAATGTGGGAGAAGCATGAGGGGTTTTGCACTGATGTCTCTGGTTCTCTCAAGCCATGAAATTTATATAGCAGAATAAGAACCGCCCTTTCTTCTGCTAGATCCCAACTAACGCTCCGCACCTACCGTTTGTAGCACCAAAGAGGTACCTGGATCGTAGTGAGGAAGACCCATTCACACGCGCTTTTTACGCCATGATTACCAACATCGATGACAATATCGGACGGCTACGGCGAAAACTTGCCGAACTGGATATTGATAGGGATACGATTTTGATCTTCATTACCGACAACGGTTCGGTCATCGGCGGCCGAAAGTACAGTGCCGGTATGCGCGGTCACAAGGGACGCGAATGGGATGGTGGACGCTGGGTGCCATTTTTTATCCGTTGGGCGAACGGTGGACTGGAAGGCGGACGCAAGATCGACCGTATTGCCTGTGGTATCTATGTTCTTCCGACTCTGATGGACTTATGTGGGCTGGAGCGAAAGGAGGGACCTCTACTGGACGGTGATAGCCTCGTACTTCTACTGAAGGGCAATACGGAAAACTGGCCGAGCCGCACGATTTTCGTGCAGAATCAGTGGCCTAAAGCAAAGCCGGAGCAATGGTTACGGACGGCCTTGATGACTGATGAATGGCGGCTGGTAAATAATAATGTGCTGAATCGGATTAAGAAAGATCCGGCACAACAACACAACGTCATTGAGAACAATCCGGAAGTGGTCGTCAAATTACGTGTTGCTTACGACAGGTGGTGGGACGAAGTAGGAGAGGCTGATCCATACGAGGGGTAAGCGTCAAGAATAGAGTGCCTGGATGGGAATAGAACCTCAGGCCGCTTTGGGCAG
>JASMLX010000291.1 GCA_030748495.1 Candidatus Poribacteria bacterium
ATTTATATGCCCTCCATCGTAATGCCTCCAGCCTGCCGGAATATCGTCCGACAAAAATCCATTTCTATTACTTTCTAAAGATTCAACTTCCCATAGGACCTCTTCGTTGCTGACATCGACTTCTAGTCCGTTAACGTCACGCCCAACCACCTCAAACTGGTAGGTATCGCCGACACGCAAAAGGATGTCCTCACCTACCGTTCTGGGTTGAATTTCAAATTAGCCAACTGGTTGGCGCTGACCGTCAAGGTGACCGGTATCTGACCAACGATTTCAGGGTCATAAGGGCCGCTTTTTTCCACCCGCAAATCAAACTGATAGCTACCGGCAGCTAAATGACCAACATCTGGTAGAATGCCAATCTTCAGTTCATCATCTGATTGAAGATGAGCGGCATCGCCTACAAAATAGGAGCCAGGAGCAGTATCGCCATATACCGCATTCAGACCGAACCAATTAACATAATCGGGATCATAATTTCCACCCTCAGGTGTGTTAATCGTATATTCACCCTGGTCGGGCGCTACGTCCTCTCCCAATTGAGCGATCATCTGAATGGGGGCATTATCCCGCTTGTTCAAAAGTAGACGTGGAATCTCGACCGTTAATTTCTGGCGGTCTCCCCCGAATTCACTATCAGAAATATCGACAAGAATTTGCCCTTGTAGTTTCATCTTCAGCCCGTTGGTGAGTTCAGCCACAACCCGCCCGTTCTGGTGGATCAGTTCAATCACATAATCGACCACCATGTGGTTGCCCTCAATTCCGAAATTCAAGGCTCGAGGTGGCGGCTCAATTTGGGCTGGATTCCCCGTATCCAGCAAAACTTTGCCCAGCATCCGACGGTCAGTGGGCAGATCCCCATCAAAATAGAGGTGGATTTCCAGCTCTCGATCCGTTAAGCGGTGGTCAATCGAGTCAATGTCAAGGCCATCATGTTGAGGCAGGCCATCATGTTGAGGCCAATCGGAGTCACCAAAATCACCGTAATTCCCATCGTAAAGATCATATTCTCTCACATATAAATCGACGGTTTGATCCGTGTTGTTGGTCAAGACCAAACTGGGCCAGTTGCCGGCATCGACCCATTGTCGAGTTTCAGCATCGAACATCTGAGTTAGCCCGGTGTCCTTTTGGTGGCGAAGTTTAATCTCATCCAAAGAAATTGAGATGGGCTTCACTTTCAGCAGATCAACCCGGATTCGCAACGGTTGATCAATGTTGGGGTTTAAGTCGTCTTGCCAGCGATGGCCCTGGTGCCGTCCCTCCGGCCCAATCGCCTGCACCGACCCACCGATGGCCGTGGTTTCAATATCGTTCAGGGAGAGGCTGATAGCCGCCACTTCTTTTTCCAATTCGGAGTTGAGACGATCGCCGTTCACCTCTAGGGTCAGATACATAATCGTCTCCTCCGCCACCGATTCCTCATAGTCATTTTCAGGTTTGGAGAAATCGAGAATAAAGAATTTGTCGACCTGTTCCGGATCAATAGTGGCAGTTACATCCGGTAAGGATTCTATATCCGGTAGGGATCCAGTGTTGCCGATATAAGCGTTCAGTTGCAGGGCGCCAGGTGAGACGGAGACCGGGGTTTCGCCCAGTCCATCTTTGTTCTCGTCAGCCCAGATGCTGTCATCCAGGGCTAGCCGAATTCGGGTGACTTTGCCACCACCGTCTCCGGTGGGTCTGAAGACCAGTCTACCCAAAGGAAGTTCATCACCTTGACCGTCAACGATTTTCATTACACCGTGCGGTTTCAAGCCGCTGTGCGGGTCTGCTTCAAACGCGTCCTGATCGAGCTCAAAAGCGACTGCCAATTGCGGCAGTTTACCGGGATCCATCCGGCTCAAATGCCTCGGATCTAAAGCCAGGTTGTAGAGGCGCACTTCGTCGATTAACCCCCTGAACTGGTGACGGCCATCGGCCCGAGGGTCATTATCGTGGAAACGGGCGTCGATATTGGCATTTCCGATGCCGATCCCCCCGTTGTGGGCAAACAGCTTAGCGCCGCTCTCTGTTGCTACCAATTCACCATTCAGCCAGAGTTCCAGCACATCGGCTGAAACCTGATCGCCGGCATTGCGCAATACCAGCGCGGCTCGGTACCAACGGCCTGAACGGATCGGAGTACTGATCCAGCTCCCTGGCCAATCGCTCTGCTCAGTATCCCGGTTATAACCGCCGGCATACAGTTTACCGTTGTTAATATAGAGATTTAGCCCTCGCTCTTGTCCACCCTGTTCGTAGATCACCTGTTTCCGTTCTGCGATTGAGGCGTCCCGGGTCCTGAAGGCGACCGTGACGGTTTTATCAGCCCAGGGGCCGCTCTGGTTAATCATTGGATGGTCTGGTATTGATAGTCCGCTGTGAGCGGCTAAGTCGATGGCATATCCATCCAAGCCTGTTTGCCAACTGGCGCTGCCATAAAGCGCAGCATCCGCCAAACTGACCGGTCCTGAAACCATGTTGTCGGCCGCTTCATCCGGTGGTTGATTGAAGGTCCAGGCCAGTGTCTGGCCGAAGATAACATTGACCCCGTTATTAGTTAAGTCCGCAATTTGGCCCTGGACCAGATCAGACAGCGCGTCTTCCTGTCTCTGGTCCAGCAACAGGGTGTCTAAATGGGGCAACTCTGAAAGGCCGGTCAGGTCAGTGATAGTCCATTGCAAAGCGTCTAAGTGAACCAGGTTGTCCGTATTATCCGGCGTTAAGATAGCCGGAGGGTTGTCGAGCGTGGCACGGACCAGATCCTCCAGTTCGGCATCTTTGAAGGCGATGGCATTGGTTGGGATATCGTCGGAAAGGATCACATCTACTCCCCGCTCTGTTAGAGCCTGGATTTGCACGCTAATGGTGTAATTGCTCAGCGGGGTGCCCGACAGATCGACCAGATCGGATTCAGATAACCCTGAG
>JASMLX010000292.1 GCA_030748495.1 Candidatus Poribacteria bacterium
CAATTTCAAGTGGCGGCAGACTAGTAAATCAACTGTCTTTTCCACTAAGACGCTACTGATGTAGATGACAATTATCTCAGCATTTCATCAATCTATCTATTAGCTGTTAGCCCTGTGATCATGCCGATCTGAGTCACCTACACTATTTCGCACGCTTATGGTCATTATTACATACAAAATTTTGCGTGTTTGGCCGAATGTTCTAATTTTTCAAGGAATCCATAGGAATTACGGGGAGATTCTCAAGGGAATTCCTATTGGTACGTCTCCCATTCTCCGTCAGATTTCCACAGCTTTCGGACTACCCAACCATACCCATAGGTATGAGGAGAAAAGCCATGACATTACAAGCGCAACAATTTCGGCCACGGTGGCTCGATCGATTCGAAGACATTGGGTATTTGGCTCAAGTGGGTGTAGCAGAACAATAAACGGCCCGACAGGCAGAAACAATATTTGGTCAGCCGACGTTTTGAAAAGATCAAAATAGAAACATCACCACCAGCTAATAATATAGTTTAGATCCCACATAGGTTGGAATATACACAATATCCACACATTTGAATAATCTCCCATTAGGGGGACTTCAACCTGTACTTGGATTAGCATCTTGAAGAGAGGAGAATCATATCCATGTCTGTGTATTTCACTCCTGAAATGGCGGTAGAATACCAAGCCGACGGCTTTTTCTTAGTCCGAAAGTTATTCACCGAAGGAGAACTGCACCAGGTTACAGATTACATCATAGAGAATGTCATCAATACAGGGCGGTTGCCAGTGGTTCAGCCCCATAAGACCGACCGTTTCTTGAGGGAATGGGCTAGCCAAGAGCGATTCCTCGATCTGGTTCAGCCGCTGCTTGGGCCTGACCTAGCACTATGGACAGTCCACTGTTTCTACAAACCTTCGGTTACCGGACCACGTACACCCTGGCATCAGGATGCAAGATACTGGGCCATGAAGCCAGTGGTCACGGCATCGGTCTGGCTAGCTCTGGAACCGGTGGACGAAGAAAATGGCTGCATGAACGTTATTCCAGGTAGCCATCTGGAAGAAATATGCCAACACCACCAGATCGATGATGAAAAGGACCAGGCGTCTCTCAGCTTGGAGATTGATAACCAGAAGTTTGATGAATCCAAAGCCATCAGTATTGTACTAGATACCGGAGACTGTTCAGTTCATCACAGTCACCTGATCCACGGTGCAAAGGCCAACAACTCAGGACGATCTCGCCACGGTTTGGTCTTGCGATATATGCCCACCAGCAGTATTCGCACCGACGGTGATCTGTATCTTGCTAGAGGCCGTGACCTATCTAACGGCGTAAACGTTTACATTCAAGATTAAGATCTTCATTTTGAGTAGGGCTGAATTTTTGTCGAGGTCTGCCTGGAACACACGCTTGGTGGGAAAGAATGGAATGAAAAGACTAACTTGGTTTTTACTATTGGCAATGTTGACCAGTCTGGTTTATGCGGAAGAAAAGATCGTGGTAGAGAATGCCGATGAGTTTCAGGGACCAGAGTTGGTTATTGTCAAAGATGGAAAGTTGCTGCAGCCAAAAAGAATTACTTGGCAAAAAGACAGCAGTGAGATGGTGCGCATTCCTGCTGGCTCTTTTCAAATGGGAGATTCCAAACATGAACCAGAATACTGGATGACTCCTGCCAGGCCATTACACACTGTAGAGTTGAACACCTTCTATATGGATACCACAGAAGTGACGGTAGGTCAATTCATGTGGTTTGTTGAACAGAGCGGATACGCCTATGATTTCGACCAGGTTTTCGAATACGGCACAGTGGCTGATTTCTCTCCGACCGATAAACATCCCATGGTCTACATTAACTGGTTTGATGCAATGGCCTACGCTAAATGGGCCGGTAAACGGTTGCCAACCGAAGCCGAATGGGAAAAGGCCGCGCGGGCTGGACTGGCGAGTGACCCGGTGAAAAAAGTCACTGTCAAAGCAAGTCATATTTTGATACAGGCTGATGCCAACGTAACCCCTGAGGAAAAGGACCAGATCCGTCAAGAGGCCTTCCAGTTACTACAGAACGTAAGATTCGAAATAGGCTTGGGTAAAACCTTTGCCGAGTTGGCCAAAATCCATTCCGATTGTCCATCAGCTAGTAATGGCGGCCAGTTGGGTGCATTTGGTCGAGGAAAAATGGTTAGGCCTTTTGAAACCGTCTGTTTCGACCAGTTGGATGTAGGACAAATTAGCGGTTTGGTTGAAACAGATTTTGGTTTTCATATTATCAAACTGGAAGATAAGAAAATTGAGACCAATACGAACGCTCGCTACGTATGGGGAAATGACGAAGTAAATGGCGGGCAGTGTAACTACGCTGACAAGAGAGCAGGCGCATTTTTGAACCGGTTTGAGTGGTATCGAGATTGGGCAGATATAAGGGTGGATGACGGTTATGGTAAATGCGCACCGGTAGGAAGTTACGCGGCCAACGGTTATGGGCTACATGACATGGCGGGCAATGTATATGAGTGGTGTAGCGACTGGTACGCAGACAATTATTACAGCAACTCACCGATGAACAACCCAAGGGGGCCAGCCAAAGGAAAATCACGAGTTTTACGGGGTGGTTCTTGGGCCTTCTTTAACCATTTCCTGCGGGTGGCTTACCGTGGTCGCCATATACCACTCAATAGACGAAGCGACATCGGCTTCCGTTGTGTATCAGGATTGGCTAATTAATATGGGGATCTATGTGTTCAACCCATTGAACAGATTCTCTGTCCCCTAATTCGCTGGATTGAGACTCTGCCAGAGGTTACATCGGAGTCTGAAGTGGATCTGAATC
>JASMLX010000293.1 GCA_030748495.1 Candidatus Poribacteria bacterium
TGTTCCAACTGGATACTTTGGTTATTACGGGCCTGGACCAAATCATCGATGTGGCAGAATAATGTGGTTAGATCCATCTCTAATCTCCATTTTTAAGTTGATGTCCAACAATTATGAAGAAAAGAGTGAGGGCGTACAAGCCCTAGGATCTTTTTTTAATTTCTTACATTTAATCCCGAATTCAGGTTACTTAATCTTAGAGAGTTTCCGGATCGTAGTCGAGGCCGAAGGGCCGATGGACCTTGTGAAAGGGCTTATCATGAAAAATGATTGGTCACCCCTTTGAGCCTGTAAGAACTCACAGCTTGCGGAAACGGCTTGATCTTTGCGGTGGTCATAACCAGCCCAAGCAACTAATATTGTCCACCATGAACCCGCCGGTTTTGATGGTGTGATAGCTGGCATCTTTAAAGAAGTGTGCGATCCAACGGCAATCATCATTGAGGGGATCTTGGCCGGTGATGCCTATTGCATGCGGCATCAGTCCAGTACCGTAGGCTGCTCGACTGGGCATGCAAATCGGCCTCGCGGTATAGCATTGTTTCAGCAGAGCGCCATATAGGCTGCTATGCTGAAACAATGCGGAGTTTTAACACCGGGGTGCCCATAAGCTATGCGATTACCAAGGTTATGAGCGTCAATCAGAAGGGCATTGGGACGGTTCATAGGGCAATGCCTTTGTCGCACGAATGTGGAGTCGTATTCGTGCGGCTGCCTTATCAGGGCTGGCCTGGAGCAGGTCATCAATCAGTTAGCCGTGGTTGTTAGGATGCCGTTCGGCGGTGTCGTCGCGAAAATATTGGTAGGCTTGGAAGGGAGCTAAGTGCATGATGCGGTCGAAGTGATTGGTAAAAACTTTGTTGCCAACCAATTCGACCGAGGCTCGGTGAAAAGCGACATCGGTCCGATAATTGACTGCTTTTTCTACATGGTTGGTGTCCTAGCTTTTCGTGGAACCAACCAAGGTCGCTAATTCTGTGAGTTCAGCGTGTGCGTTTTTAATCTTCTCACCGGCATAAAAACGAGCTGCTTCGGCCCTCTAGTGGTGAGATGGCCGCATGGACTGGTGCTAGGCTGATATCGAGTCCCTTCGCGACTCCTGGCCTATCTACGAACTCATCAACCTGCAAATCACCAGCAACAATGGCTTCGACGATGTGTTAATAGGCTATTGTATGTAAAGCCTTTGCCTTGTTGCCGTTGGCCTTGTTTGGTCCTGCTGTTCGCTATTATGTCTTTATGATACAAACGCAAGGCACCTCGTTAGGGGACGTGACCAGAGTGCGACCTTTAGGTTGCGTGTTGTGGTGGCGATGCTGGCACCAGCTGAGCTACTTGGAGGACAGGCTTTGAATTTCCTATACTTTACGCCTCAGATTGTCTGGCAACAATGAAACTGGAGTTGCCTGATGAAAAATCCGAAGATCATCAAGGTCGAAATAAAGAAGGTCAAGTGGGAGATTCAGGTGGTACGATTCCAGTACCAACCGGTCCTGACATGAACGTTGAGTGGAATCAGGATGCGATCGACCGAATGACAACAGGCACCCAAGTAGTCGACCCACCGAACATGATTCATTGCGCGCTGGTGTAAATCCATACTGTATAACATTGGTTATTCTTTTTTATATAACAATACGTGCAGTCTGTTTTTGGAATAGCTATATTATTGCTCTGGCTACCGATCTTCCTATCGTCGCAGTCTGGGTTACCAGACGTAGCAAGCAACGGCAAGAATTAGAGCCGTAAATCGAAAATGCTACCGAGGTATCGATGCAGAGTCCCAGCTTAAAAAAATAGGTTTATTCCCAAGATTGATGGCAGTTCAATTAGGAGAAGGATGAAGGTGTGTAGCATATCAATAGTGAGAAGCTTAGGCTCAAGGCCTAAAAATGGGTTGGCACGCGGTCTACTAGGGTTAAAGGCACGTTAGCTAGTGGGTTTGTGTTGATCCTGCCGGTGAAAGGGAAGGAAACCTATTGGCCCAGTCTCACTTGAAATATTAACCGGAAACAGAGAAGGGAAAAAGGGTACCAACTAGGCAACTGATACTTGTCTGATTACTTCCTACACGAGTTGTCTTTTGCACGGGTATCAATAACCGTTTAGTCGCCTATTTCAGAACCACCATTTTTCTGGTTTCGGAATATTGATCTGTTTGAATAGTATAGAAATACGCTCCACTGGATACCTTCTCATCCAACTTGGTTCGACTATCCTAATAAATTGATTGATCTTTATTGATATACTTTCCTGCTAAAGTGTGTCCTAGGTCAATTTTCCTGATTTGATATCCTCTGACATCATAAATCAAGAGTGAAACATTGGTGACCTGATCAAGTTCAAATGGAATCCAGGTTTCTGGATTGAATGGATTGGGATAGTTAGGTAACAGTTAGGTTTCTACGGGTAATCGTTCTGGATGAACCTTCAGGAAATTGAGTACGATTTCTTCTGGTGGAGTTGGTACAAGTTGAGATTTCAGTTGATCCATGGCCAATTCGATTTGTCGTTTTTGGTGAGTAGTTAATTCAATTTCCTCAACGATAGCGGGTGAAGCAACTACTTCTTGATTCTTACCAAAGTTATTTGTCACCACCTTTGATAGGAGGGGTGATTGGGTATTCTACGCCTTCTGTGACTGTAACCTCTAGATCTTGTACTGTTAAAGGTTGAGGTACATATAGTACAAAAGAACTCCATTTCCCACCTTCCCTGACTTTAATCTGGGTTAGATAAGGGTACTAAGACTAGCATAACCACAAATGAGAGGAATAACTA
>JASMLX010000294.1 GCA_030748495.1 Candidatus Poribacteria bacterium
CTCATTTAGATGAAAGAATTGCAGGGTCTTAAGTGTTGCTGCATCAAATGCCCCGTTTTCTATAATATAGTCAAACATGTTTTTTAACAAGGTGGCATAGACCTTGGGAAATTGATTTTCGAGGGCAAAAGAACGGCTTTCGACCATTGCTGTTTCTCTTGCGTCTTCTTGTTCAGTTGAAGGTAGGGCAGCAAAATTGAATTGGGTGTCAACATAGTTCTCTAAAAACTGTTGAAGATAAATATTTGTTGCAGAGGAGTGGGAGTTCTCTGGTTCGGACAAGCCTAATTCTGTCAGTTGGGGCTGAAGTTCATTTAGAATCCCGTTGCTTAGTACAAGTTGTGACGTCGATTGGGCTTGTATTTCCACCAATTGTGACTGTCCCGGAGTATTTAGTGGATATACTATTTGTAGATATTCTTGGGTTGGCTGAAGAGCTGTAGAAGGTATTGGTGGGGGAAAACTAAGCCGGATGTTTAGGTGCTTTATGGGATTCGAGGTCAGGGGTCCGGCGCTTACTGTAGTCATTTGTGGCTCGGTGGAAAAAGCGCTAAAATGGACCGGGGCATTATATAATCCAGTAGCACTAATAAACGTTGCTTTAGATGGCTGTACATAGTCTCGGAAGTCTCGGAAAAAGTCCTGCTTAAAACGATAAGTGCGGATTACTGGTCCGTCTCCTTCGGCGAGATTGGTTAGATTGTTAGATAGACCCTGAAGTCCAGCGTTAAATTGACTTGTGGCTAATGCTCTGATCATCTCTTCAACAATATCGCCAAAGAGTCCGAAGTTCTCAGTAACGTCAAAGCCGACGACATCTTCCAAAGATGGGTCACACTCTGTAGTAAGTTCACGTATTACGCCGGCGCCTCCTTCCAGTTGAGTCATAACTGAACTAATCTTTTCTTCAATATCGTTAAGAATGGCAGGATCTAGATCCTCTAGCGAACCTGTTGCCTCTACGGGGCGCCATAGATTGGCAGTATCCGCCGTACCTAAAACATTTGACTCGGCTCCCCTAACCAGTACGGGGTCAAGAAGAATCTCTTTTATTGATTCTGCGGAACTTATAAACTGGACCTCTACCGTTTCTGCCACCGCATTGAATACCTCTGGGATTGCTTTGGTAATAGTGGGATCATTAATGAAGTTCTCTCTGTCCATACAGTCAAAATTAACTTCGGGGAGATTGGGCAGCAGATCTCCGAGGTCTTCAAGATTCGGCAGGTTTAAGCAAATATTCTCCTGATTTAAAGTTATAACTGTGTTAGCGATATCGTCGCAAAGCTGCGTTACATCTGTGAGCCCAGAGAGGTCATTAATAAATCCCATTACAGAAGTGATATCTGTTAGTTGCTGTTGAATTATACTGTTATCATAATTCTGGTTGAACTCCACAATCCGATTTACCAGCGACATTGGAGGTTTTCCGAGAGGATTAAGCAGATTACAAATGTCGACGGAACTTAATATTTGAGAGAGCGCACCCAGATACTGCCGTAGCACTGATTCGTGCAATCCATTTTTAGAAGCTAATCCTGCTAGTCCGTCTTCTACGCTACCGCGGTCGGTGAGTAGTCCGTTTATATTACTGGCACCATAGTCACCGGTGAAAGGATTGTTTACAGTACACGCTTCTCTAACAAGGTTTGCCATCTGTTCTACAATCGAAACTGCCATACGCTGCAATGCACTTACGGCCGCCTGCTTGATAAGGTTGCCAATGTCCATATCTTTCAGTTTAGGCTTCAGACTCTTGAAATCAAACTTAGGAATCTGTATAAATTCTCGTGGTTCAGGGGGTTTTCTATAATATACCTGCAAGGCTTGAGAGTGAAGTGCTGTTTTAGCTGCTTGGACTAGTCGACTAGCCTCAAAGTTGGCACCAAATGTGAGGCATAATATCACTTCTTTTAAGAGCTGGTCTATCCCGAGGGAGCGTATCAGTCTGGCTACTGCTGGATTGAGTTTTCCAATCAACCCCAATGGCATAAGAGGATTTGCTAAGATATCCTCGACCACAGAGGCAGCGGAGGCTGCTGCCGTGAACCCTTTTGTAGTTTGGACAGCGAAGACTTTGCGCCGGACGTCTCTGTTACTTCGTATTTCTTTGCTGAGTTTTTCCAATTCTGCCTCTGTATACGTCGTGCTGAATCCTTGCTTTAAAGCCGTAACATCTGTAGCAGAAATCACACCTAGCTCTTTAGCTGCCTTAATATATTCATTTTGAATTGATTCTTGGTGTTGCGCGGCCAACTCGGCGGGTGTCATGGGTCGTGGGAGAGCAACAGAGCCGCTGGCGATGTCTCCTAGACTTCCGAAAGTTCCAAAGTTGTCTCCAAATGAGCCCGATAGTGTCGACATAACGTTGGGAGACTCCAAGAACTGCCACACCGTATAGGTGGGCGCTTCCGGATTAATTGAACCATTTTCCACCTGTTCTACAATCGTTCTGTAGTTCTGTAATACTGCGACGGTCATTGGATCGTGGAATTGTGTCTTGTAAAGAACTGCCGAAAAGACTCCCACTTTGAGTGGGCTATTTTGAATGGACTCTTCCACCAATAGATAAGACATTCCCACGACTGCGGGCGTATTATTCTTTTTTCCAAACTCTAATGTAAGGGTGTCCGCATCGGTAAGATTGGCGCCTCCTGATCGTCGCAATTGGGCGACCAAACTACTAACGAGCCAATTTAGCGTTAATTGAACACTCGTTTGTGTGAAAGTAAAATCAAGATTTATGTTTAATTGTCCTTCGAA
>JASMLX010000295.1 GCA_030748495.1 Candidatus Poribacteria bacterium
GGCTTATGCCGACTGGGCCGGCAAACGTCTACCCACTGAAGCCGAGTGGGAATACGCCGCCCGAGGCGGATTGGCCGCTCGGCGCTATCCATGGGGGAATCAGATCACACACGACAATGCCAACTATCAAGGTACAGCTGGTAAAGATCAGTGGAGCAAATGTGCCCCCGTGGGCGGTTTGCAGGCTGGTAGTTTTGCACCCAACGATTATGGCCTCTATGATATGGCCGGAAATGTGGCCGAATGGTGCAACGATTGGTACGATGGAAACTACTACGACAACGCGCCGGCTAAGAATCCACCGGGGCCGGATACAGGCCCGTCCCGACTGTTGCGCGGGGGGACTTGGGACGAGCCGGCCAAACTCCTGCGCCTGGCTAACCGTTCCAGTGCCAGCCCCAATGCCAGATATCGCGATGCCGGCTTTCGTTGTGCGGTCGACTCCGTTCCCACTGACCCAGACCCTGATCCAGACCCTGACCCGGATGATTCACCCGACCCAGACCCTGGCCCTGACCCTGAGGTGACACTCATCCCAGCCGGCTGGTTTGAAATGGGCGACCACTTGGACGAGATGAAAAAGGCCTTACCTGTGCATACGGTGGAACTGGATGCTTTCTATATGAATGTCAATGAGGTCACCGTAGGGCAGTTTAAGCAATTTGTCGATCAGAGTGACTATGAATGGTGGCCGGACAATGACGATAGATGGAGTATAGTGGCTAAGTATTCACCCACCGACGATCATCCGATGGTCTATGTTAGCTGGCATGATGCCACGGCTTATGCCGACTGGGCCGGCAAACGTCTACCCACTGAAGCCGAGTGGGAATACGCCGCCCGAGGCGGATTGGCCGGCAAGCGGTATCTGTGGGGGGATGAGATCACACACAACCGTGCCAATCATTACGGTATCGGCGGTAAGGACAAGTGGCCTAAATCTGCCCCTGTGGGTAGTTTTGCCCCTAATGACTATGGCCTCTATGATATGGCCGGAAATGTGGCCGAATGGTGCCGCGATTGGTACGATGGAAACTACTACAACCAGGCTCCTCCTCAGAATCCACCGGGGGCGACTGAAGGCTCAAGACGAGTACTGCGTGGAGGATCTTGGATGAACACCAGCCGTGCTCTTCGTGTGGCCAATCGCTCCAGTGCCCGTCCGGAGACCAGGTATAGCGACATCGGCTTTCGATGTGTGTCAGAGTCAGAGTCTCGCCCCACTGGTCCTCCCGAGCCGGCCCCGCCTGTAAGCATGAAATTCTCTCCCATCGAATCGGTTAGTGTAAACCAGTCATTTCCAGTTCAAGTACTGATGAATAGAATCACGAATCTGGCCGGATGGTCGTTTAATCTGGAATATGACCCCACAATCCTCTCACTAGAATCAGTGGAAGAGGGCAATCTCTTGAGAGTCGGGGATGGGACTACCTTTTTCCAAAATGGAACTGTCAATGAAAAAGAGGGGACAGTGACTGGATTAAGTTCGACCTATCTGGGAACCGGCGGTGTCTCCAACTCGGGTAACCTGTTGACCATAAACCTGAAACCTATTCGAGGCGGCAGCGGATATCTCCGACTGAAAGAGACAAAATTTGGTGACTCCAAAGGGCAGGAGATTCCGATTCAAGTAATCAACACTACCGTTACCGTTATCGCTGAACATGTTCCAGCTCCCGTTCCTAGTGTACCGTCCTGTGATGTCAATGCCAATGGGACAGTGGATATTTTTGATTTGATTCTGGTGGCACAACTCTTGGGTCAGGAATCAAAGACGCGGGCGGATACCAATGGTGATGGATCGGTTAACATCTTCGACATGATCATTGTCGCACAATGTTTTGGTCACGGGGCGGCACCGTCGATTGTCCAACAGCCAGTGGCCACCTTCTTCATGGTTGAGAACTGGATTCATCTGGCAGAAAATGTGGATGACGGTTCAGAGGGCTTTAGTCAGGGAATCTCGATGTTAAGAGAAATCCTTAGATCCTTAAAACCAGAAGAGACAGTCTTAATGGCCAACTATCCCAATCCGTTTAATCCAGAGACATGGATAGCCTATCACCTGAGTCAAGATTCAGCCGTGGTAATCAGGATTTATGACACCACCGGAAAGATTGTTAGGACACTAGATATGGGATTACAGACATTTGGATACTATGCGGGTCGAGATAAATCGGCCCATTGGGATGGCAGAACAGATGGCGGGGAACTAGCGTCTTCAGGAACTTACTTCTATCAGATCCAAGCAGGAGATTACCAGGCAACACGGAAGATGGTGATTCTGAAGTAGGCGACCAAAGTTATGGCATAAAAATAGCGATTATTCTAAAATACAGGATAGAGGAAATGTTTTGAGACATTAAACCTGGCACAAGAAGTTGAAGAAGAACAATCAAGGCGAGTTAATAATGCTCGTCTTTTTTGTTGCTGAAATTTAAAGTCACAATCAAACCTAACGATAATAATAGTATCTTCAAAACTTCCTTCTGTAAGGTGGGTCAACTCCTCTGACTCACCTTCTTTTTTGTCTTTACACTCACCGTAGTAGGTATGTTAGTTGCTTCAAAGCTGATTCTAACTGGAGATTCCTCTACAGTAGATTTCCCTTGTTCTGCTCGTCTTCCCTAATCTTTTCCTTTAACACTGCAGGCACATTATTAGCGCCTTTAGGATCCACAAAGATCTGCACCTCTAGACCTGTTGGTGCCAGCATCTCAAACCCACCTTGTGGATCGGTATAGGACGACCAGCTTCTA
>JASMLX010000296.1 GCA_030748495.1 Candidatus Poribacteria bacterium
AACCAAGAGCTCAATCTTGATGAAGCACAAGTACAGCAGAAGCGTAAAGATGCCCAGAAGATCGAAGGTTACCATCGAGGACTCAAACCAGAGTGCCGGATTGAGCGCTGTCAGGTTGGCAAGGCCCGCAAACAGCCTAACCACATCATGTTGGCATTGCGACCCTTTGTAGGTTTAGAGTGGAATCGCTACACCGGCGGCATCAGCCGTTGGGCGCTGAAGCAAGATATTATTCGACCTGCCGTTGGGGCTTATCTTCCAGAGCCTCGCTATATTCTTGTTGATCCTACTGCGTAAGTCCTATACGAATTCAAAATCGACTGTCGAAGCCTCGCTCCTAAATTACTTTAGTATCTCCACTTCAACTGACGATCAAAAAACCTTATGCACTGGCACAAATAAAATTCTATTCTTGATTGCCGCTAATAATTTTCTGTACGCCTAGAACCACAATGGCTATATTGCAACCCTAATGCCTTCTTATAGCACGGTATCGTCAGATCAATATTTTGTGCTGATGACGTAAGCTGTGGTGCTCCTTGAATTCCGGCATCAGTTTTTAGGAGTGTGGTAGTGTTTCCACCAATGATCACGGCTCCTTAGTCGATACTTAACAACTTGTTATAATATCCCAGGTATTTTACGCTAGCGATAGGAGAATAAAAATATCATGACTAAACACATTGAGGTTTATAATAAAAGATGAGTACTAACATGGAATGGTCAATTGACGTAGTTGGTTGGTGTGGTGCTCTGGTTGTGCTACTAGCATACGCACTGGTATCGACTCGGCGGGTTGAAGGAGATTCCGTATTCTTCCAAGTCCTGAATATCTCCGGAGCCGCTCTCCTCTCCGTGAACACCTTTTACTGGGGCGCTTATCCATCTGCCTTCGTTAACGTAATCTGGATTGGGATTGGAGGATACACACTATATCGACGGCAAAGAAATTTACGAACTACCCATAAATAGCAAAGTTACTGGGTTGCTGACGAGAATAGGATAAAGAATGTCTTTAAATTCTTGACCTGCTGATCTAGGGAGACCACGACTGACAATAGAACAAACTGTTTCATACTACTGTACTTTCTGTCAGTGAGCAGGTTATATGGCCCAGTATTTCCACAGATCTTCTGGTACTTCATATCGAAATTCAGGCACTTGTCTTTGATGCTGATGCGGCCAACGGGCAAAAAGGGCCAGACGTGGAGAATCGTTGACATTGATTGACCCGTTGTGAGTCAGATAAGAATGCCAAAGTACCACATCTCCAGCACTAGCCACGAATTCTTGGCCTCCAGTCTTGGGATTATCGCAGAAGACGTCCCAAGAAAACCCCTCTTCCTTCAGAAAACTACCATCCACTAGCTCAGGATTTTGTCGAAAGTAGCGATGGGCGGCATGATGGCTATCGGGCCAAAATATGAAAGCCCCTCCTTTCGGTTCCACATCATACAAATAGGTCGTCGCCCCAATCATAAAAGGGGCCCAGCGACCACCATAGGCGTCAATGTGTCCTGATTCAGGCATCTGCCACGATTTCTCTGGTTCCGGCCAACGAATGATGGGAGCACCACCACTGGCTACAAAGGCATTGCCACTTAACTGCTGTACGATAGGAGTTAAGGCCGGGTGATGAACCAGAGCCGATTCAGGCGGATCATACTGGTAATCATCTAACCCCGTCCGTTCCCTGGGCCAACTATCGGGTTGGTCTAAACTGGCTTCTAATTCACGCCAGATTTGCTGGCGCCATTGATTCAGTGAAGACTCGTCGAGCAGATTCTCTAAAACCAGAAAACCGTGAGTCTTGAAATGTTGTACCTGCTGCTCAGAAAGCGGTGTGGATGAAGTCATAAATTTGGCCTCAAATGAGATTGTGGTTCAAATTACTGGTTAACCATTGCCATCATGGATTTGGGGTTGAAGGGGTTGCTTTTTTCATTAGTTAGGCCGTAATCTTCAGGCAAAATCCGTGAGATCTAGCGGTAGGATTTTTGCTTCTTGGTTTTCCAGTTCCTTCGTCGTAGACGTTGGACTAACTTAACCAACTTTAGCCCCCACAAACCTGGCAGGCTAGACCTTGATTCTTACCGCCTAACCTACCTTTGGACTTCTGATAGTAACGACAGGAAGAGTTATGGCGCTTATTGGTCTTGCTGATCTAGTATTTTGCCATCTGTGGTTGCCTCACTGTTACTGGCATGAGTCACAATAATAAGCTATCCAGATCTTTACAATTCGGTTATAAAACACGGATACTAAGGTTTCCAAACTATTTCTGATAATTCCCAGGAACGGAGAATTTCGATTGGCGGCAGGACACCATCTGGCCCATGCCATTTCCCTGCAAAAACATACATAATGTGCTTTGATTCAAGTGCCGAACAAATGACTTTCCCTGATTGCTCTTCTACACCTGGAGAACAATTCTGGCCTCGTTGATTGCCGTAGACTTCATGATAAGTAAAACCCAGATTAGCTTCTAATTGATTCTTGACTGTTTTACTCTTGATTTGGACGCTAAATATGTGTTGGTAGTCACTAGTTGGATTAATAACCAATATATCTTGGCCATCCTTTCTAAGGCGGAATATTGGAAATAATTCACCTTCAGTACTGCAGTTGTCTTTGACGATATCAAAGTTTGGAAACAACTGCTGGATTTGGTCTTGGCTGAAAGGCGTATTAGGTTTAAGCCCTCCCACACCTGCTTCAGAAACAGTCAATTGGGTTGT
>JASMLX010000297.1 GCA_030748495.1 Candidatus Poribacteria bacterium
TTCCCCGATCCTGAAGAGGCCGTCAGGACTTTGAGACGACTTCTAGCTCTTGAAGAACCAGAATCCGCACAGAGGGAGTGAAGGGAGGTAGTGTTATCGACTAGGTAAGTGATAGGACGTTCGTACTAGAGTAAAAAGTCAAGCTTGCGCAACCTTACCCGGAAGGCGCAAGCCCGACATTTAATACACCAGGGGATTTTCATGCCCCGGCATTTCCATTTTATCCAATTTTATCCGGAGAAACAATCTATGAACCCAAATCTTTCGCAACAAGACGGGCAAATTCGAATCCGCCCTTCTATTTTCACGCCCCATCCAGCGGGCATCGCCGATGTAAAGATCACTAACATCGAGCTAGCTGAAAGTACTGTCGAAGGCTGGGCGCCTCGCCTGTGCTTCGACTTGGAATCAGCACTAGCCGACGAGCAAGGGCAGCCACGATTACTGCGCAGCTATGTCTCCACCACCTTCTCTCCCGGTAGCAAGCTGGAGGCGGTGGTTTTAGCCACCTTAGGCAAATCGGCTTCCGACTTCGGCCCGCAGGAAGAACTAGTGGTGGAAGAAATGGTCGGTAAGACCTGCCGTGTGGTGGTCAAGCACGACACTAAGGACGGAAAAACTCGGGCCTTGGTCACCGAGTGGGTACCCACTACCAACCCAGCGGACGATGATGTTCGGTTTTAATCCTAACCTCAGCGGAGGCCGGCTGAGTAAGCCGGCTTCCTTAATACTAACAGGTAAATCTTATGAATAACAACGAAACTAGACAAGTTCTGGCCACCATTACTTCTGCCTCTGGCGCCGATCCCCAGGGCAGTAAGAGATTGCGCCTCGGATTCCAGACCGACGATGGCCAAGAGATTGGTATTAGTTTGGTCCCGCGCTTCTCCAATCGAAGCCGATGGGGCAAAGCCTTCTTAGCAGCTACTCATATCAAGCCCAGCCACTTCAGAGGATCAGATCCGCTGGGGCTGATGGTGGGTAAAAGCTGTACCCTCGTCTTGGCCCAGACTGATGGGGGCAAGTGGCGTGTGAGCCAGGTATTACCAGGGCCTTCTCCCCAACTAGACCTCGGATTGGAGCTAGGCCGATGATCGAAGCCGCTACAACGCTACTCCAACACGGTATCAATCCTCTTGCCACTGGCCTGGACAAGAGACCGCTTTCGCGCTGGCATGACTTACAGCGCCAGCTTCTTACCGCTGATGCTCTGCCCGACATGTTCGGGCGGGCGTCGGCTATCGCGACCATTAATGGTCAGGTTAGCGGAGGTTTAATGGTGGTGGACTTCGAAGGCCAATCTCATGGTGTGGACTGCCTGTTCGATGCTTGGTGGGACAGCTTGAAATCTGAAGCCAAAGCGTTGGCGGATAGACTGATCTACCATACCACCGGTGGTGGCGGATATCACATCCGCTTCCGCTGCCCGGATGGCGTTAGAGCTAGCCAGGACTTAGCCAAGACGGTGGATAATCGGATTCTAGTGGAGCTAAAAGGGGAAGGTGGGTACACTCTCTGCCCGCCTTCCCCTGGTTATGATTGGGTCGTAGGAGGTTGGGATTCGCTACCCACTATCAGCAATCAAGAGTTTGAGTCTCTGCTCCATAGCTGTCGACAACTGGACCAATCAGCTAGCACCTCCAAAAACAAGTCAACCACTATCCTTCCCCACCAGAGGCCGGATGATCCTCTACGGGATAGTTACAACCAGAGCGAGGAGTGGCGATCCTTGCTGCAAAAACACGGCTGGCAGATGGGACGGACCGACAGTGACCAGATCGAACACTGGGTCAGACCCAGTAAACCGATTGATAGCGGTACTTCGGCCACCTGGTCGGCCCAAGCCAACCGGGGTGAATGCGCAGCTCAACGTTTCTACGTTTTTTCCTCTAACGCCGCTCCATTAGAGGCTGGCCGTAGCTACACCCCATTCCAGCTGCTGACACGGTTAGAATGGGGTGGCGACACCCAGCAAGCGGCCAAGGCGTTGGGGGTTGCCGGCTGGGCAACCTCAGATAAACCCACGGCAGAGGTGCCGCCGTTGGATGTACTCAGCTTACCTATTCTGATGTCGCAGGAATACAAGCCTCTAAAATGGGCAGTTCATCCGATCCTGCCCTCTGGTCTCTCTATCCTGGCTGGTCGTCCTAAAACCGGCAAGTCGATCTTGGCTCTTAATTTAGCCGTGAGCGTAGCCCACGGAGCCAACGCTTTTCAACGAGATGACCTAAAGGTGGAAGCCGGTTCGGTTTTATACTGCGCCCTGGAAGATTCTTATCGGCGTCTACAGAGCCGATTACCCGGCATGCTGGAGCAGATGGGACTATCCAGCTCAGATAAACTGGATCTGGCAGTTGATCTGCATCCATTACCTTTAGGCTTGCAGCAGATTGGAGACTGGTTGAAGCGAAAACCGGATGCCCGACTGGTAGTAGTCGACGTCTTCGCCCGGGTCAAAGACCACACCAGCAGCGGTGGTACGCTATATGACATGGAATACAGCAGCCTGGGCCAAGTGCAGCAATTCGCTCAACAAGCCAACCTGGCTTTGCTGTTGATCCACCATACCCGCAAATCGTCAGCCGGCCAAGATCCGTTCGACGAATTCAGCGGCAGTACCGCCGTCACCGGCGCGGCCGATACCTGTCTGATGCTGAAGCAGCAGCCGGAGGAGGGAGCTATCCTGCAGGTCAAAGGGCGGGATGTGGAAGAGCAGG
>JASMLX010000298.1 GCA_030748495.1 Candidatus Poribacteria bacterium
AGTTACAACGCGATCACCGATCTAGCCCCATTATCCGGTCTAACGAAGATCGATACCCTCTACCTCAACGATAACCAGGTGGTAGATTTAGCCCCAGTGGTAAAACTGGTTAATCTGAAAACCGTAGGGTTGAACAACAACCAGGTTCAGGAGATATCAACTTTATCTGAGTTGAACCAACCGTTATTGGTGGACAGGGACCGCTCCGCGGATATCCCAAGCTGAGGGCCAGATTAAAGGCCCAACTAACTCGGCCATCCCTCTACCAATGGTAAAGGCCCATGCTTGGCCCGGGTTCGTATATCCTGACACCAGGCCAGGAAACCGGTAGCGGTGGGCACTATCGGCCGAGCAGATCCCCCCAGGCCACATTAGTCCCAAGCCAATCTCCAGTCGACAAAAAAGCCCTCTTGCTTTGACACAACAGGGCTGGTAGTGATTAATCATGTCAATAATTAACCTCCATTATTGACATGACTGGAAGCCGCCTTTGAGCTTCAAAGCCTGGCCGTTACTGAGACACGACACTGGTGACAGGGCTAAGTACTGATAATAGGGTATGCCAACAATGACATTCACGGCAGAGAAGAGATTGCGGAAAACCGCCACGAAGCCGAATTAGCCAAGATTGAAGGTCGAAGGTTTCTGCAACGGTTGAAGGCCGTATTCCTGGCCAATTAAGCAGAGGTAACGGGGAAATCACTTCACATCCGCCACACATCGGAATCCTTTTGCGTTCTGCTGTAGAGATAGAAGTATTTGCCTTGCTGATAGTTGGAACTGCCATCAACGCATATTCCGAAGACGGTCCGTAGATCAACCCTCAATTCTCAACTCCCGATTAGCAACATCCTGATATGTGCTGAGCCTGCCACTCGCAACCTCAGTCATGCTGACCGTTCGCCTGGCTTCAGAAGACTCGTGGCAGGCCATAACCAGAGCAACCGCCGCCAGTCCCTCCTCAGCACCAACTTCGACTGGCGTGCCTTGGTCTATGGCATCCAAGAGTTCACCCACCTCTATGGCTAAGAGCTTTAAATCAGCTTTTCCACCAACTCCTGATCCTGTATTTTCATAGGACGCCAGCCGTTGCCCACCAAAAAATCTGGCCGTTCGCTCGTCGAGGGTAAAGTCGGGTACCAGTGCCAAGACTTGTTCCTCACTCAGAATTCCATGATACTCGTTATGGTATAGCTGAAAGGGTTTACCTGAACGCACGCCTGGCAGATCGATTTGCCCCTCACTACCAAAGATGGTGAAACGGCGGAATCCGGGGCCGTATGCCGCCTTGTCGTCCAGCCACTGACCTAAAGCTAAGTTTTCAAATTCAAGGTTTGCCATAGCAATGTCGGGTGCATCCGCCATCTGCACATTGGGGTAATTATGGGCATAGTGGTCGTGAAATCCTTTCACTGGCATTCCCTTGAAAACGCGCTCCGGTTCTGTTAGCCGTACCTGACCGGTCACCGTTTTAACAGGTCCCGCCAAGTACATTTGCATATCTGCGTTGTGAATACCAGACTCCAGAATCGCTCCACCTTGTCGACGCAGATATTGCCAACCTCCAGCGGATGCTCCACGACCACCACCTGAGGTTAAATCCAGCACCGTGCGGATGTTTCCGATAGCCCCGGTTGAGAGAAGCGCAGCTGCTAATCGACTGACCGGATCACGCCGATAGTTCTCGGCCACTGAGAGAACCGTACCATATTGTTGGGCTGCAACTTGCATTAGACGACAGGCGGCAACTGTGGGCGCCATCGGTTTTTCGCATAACGCATGTAAACCCGCGGAAGCCGCCTGCACAGCAATCGAGTGATGGGCGGCCGCAGCGGTGACAATGTCCACTACCGAAAGGTCTGACGTGCCTGAAATAGCATCTTCGAGCGATCGGTAGACGGAAGGTCGAGCGCCAAACAACTCTTCCGCTTCTCCGGCCACAAACTCGGCACGTTCTAACTCTGGATCAACGACCGCACTCACCTCGAGTCGGTCCGGTTCAAAGTCCAGAAGAACTCGATATCCTCGCAGGTGCCGACGCCCCATTCCACCGCATCCCACTAGAGCCAGTCTATGACAAAAAGACATGTTTTTTCCTCCTCAAGGTGAGTCTAAACTCACCGATATTCAGTTAAATTTATGGCCAGCCATGACATTAGCCTAGACCACTCTCTCCCCCATTTTGTCGGCTGAACCATCACAGGTCTCGACAGGTTTTGCCATTCGGTAAATTCTAAGGACCAAGCGGAGAACTCTAGGCAGAAGACCAGTAAGTAGATAGCTAGTATAGAAAGCCACCAAGAGATAACAGTTGCTTTCATTTTATTTGGATCATAATTGCAGTCAAATGGTGGAATAAGCCCGATTAAGTGTCAAAGAAGTGCTAGTAGAATCTTCTATTTCAATCGGGCAAAATCAGCATAGCACCTGACATCGTTTCTGTAAAGTGATATTCATGTCAATAATAACCAACCTCCATTATTGACATGATTGAAAGCCGCCTTTAAGCTTCAAAACCTGGCCGTTACTGAGACACGACACTGGTGACAGGGTTGGGCAGGAATAACGACCGTAAGCGTCTGAAATCGTGTGTATGAAGGAGTGGAAGAATTTTAAGACGCCTTTTGCTGCTGCCAGTAGCTCTTCCA
>JASMLX010000299.1 GCA_030748495.1 Candidatus Poribacteria bacterium
CGCCTCAACCGACCAGTTGTCAGCACCAATATTTGAGCCTTAATTTCTAGTTGGCGCGGCCCCAAAGCGGCCTAATCTTGGCTTCAGCCGGCTGTTTCCCGCTCGGCCGGTTCATTTTAACCCTCTGGCTCCTTTCCACCCGACTGAGCCGAGCATAAATGCCCCTTCAATGGAATCGGAAGCCATGACCGCCATGAGAATGATTGTTAGGGCCGGAATCAGGAATTAATCGGCCCAACATGTTGCTTGACAGTCGACCACTGAAGACCACATCGCCTGCGGCCGTTAGCCTTCGGCCTAGATTGGCCCGGCGAGACCAGACCATCCCGAGGGAATAGGGGTCTAATTTTGGTTGCCCCCACAGAAATAGCAGTAGAATTTTCAAACAATTACCGGAAATACCAGCCTGTTTTTGGGACATTTAACCTGCTAGCCAATAGTATCCTCCTGGCCAGGTTTTTGGCCCTGCTAGCCGGCTAACCATCGGGGCCAAATTGGCCCTCCCACCGTCCAATAACCAGCTGGATGATATTTGAGCGGTCAAAAGAGCTCGATCATCAAACCGTCTGAGTTGATGCCTGCCGTGGCCTCAACAGGAATAGCAAGCCCTATATTGTGGCCGCGGTTCCAAATTCTAACAGTTGAGGCGTCAGAATCCGATCCACCATCATTTTTCCAGCCAACAGGACCTTAGCCCAGCTGATCAGGACGGAGCTGAGGTCAGTTGACCGGTTTATCTGCCCGGCCAACCGAGACTTCTGGCGGCGCTAATTGCCAGTGACCACGAAATCACGGCCAACGGTGGCACGGTTTTTCAAGACCTTTCTGACATCTGCTGTTATTCTAATTTAGGTCACGGTCAGCATCTTCCAAGGCAACAGCCTAGCCTCTCCGCCGGCGAATATCGGTTCGACTTCTTGATCGTCAATCCTAATCAGGTGGTCTGGATAGTAGATTGTGCTCTCCCCTTCTATCCCGCCAGGCAGACCCTTTCTAGCCCCCAGACGATCTAACCAATGCGGGGTGATCTGACCTTTTTCCAAGGCTTCTTTCTCAGTATAGGAGGAGGTGAAGCCCCAGCAGTTGAAGATCCGGCTGGGGCAGATGCTAGCCCGTCGGCGGCAACGAATCATAGCTGGTTACCGCCTCATCGACTGTGGTCAAAAACAGCGAGCCAAGAAGTGGCGGTTGCAGCCGCCAACCTCAGCCGGCAAAAGTGAGTCTAGTGAGTGTAGTGAGTCTATTAAGCTCAGCCCGACTGAAAAAACACCGACAGAATTTCCCGGCCAACGGACGCAACAACACTCACCATATTCACTCCAACCATCATTAACTAGCCCCCAACCCAGTCCGGCTGGGGTTTTGGGGGTGAGTCTACTAGTAGACACTCACCCCCAGACTCACTACTGGACGAATCGCTCAAAGTCAAGCCAAGTCAGGAAAAACAGCCTATGGCAGCACTGGAAAGTGAGTCTGGTGAGTCTAGTGAGTCTAAAACCCGCCCGCTGAAATTTTCTGGTTCCGGGCCGGCCCAGGAACAATCGACGGAGAAACGTCTTCTGGACTCACCAGACTCACTTTCACCACCATTAACCCCTCCTAAACCCAGTCCGGCTAGGGGATTGGGGCTAGGTGAGTCTAACCCGCCCCAGACTCACCCACACTCACTAAATCAAGTCCAACACTCACCGTTACCAGAAGGAACGGTGCCGGTGGCTGAATTTCATCTGCTGGAGAATGAAGAAGATTTGGCTCGGCGGCTAGATGATTACGTGAAGGCGGAGGTTTTGGCTTTGGACATCGAGACCACCGGATTAGACCCGCTGACCCACCAAATTCGTTTAGTTCAAATCGCGGCACAGGGTTTACCTGTTTTGATAGTCGACCTGTTTCAGTGCCCCAATGGCTTGTCGGCCCTGACACCTTTGTTGGTGAATGAATCTGTCAAAGTAATTGAATCATGCCGCCCTTTTTGATGAGGACTGGGGGGAACTCCATCTCCAATGAACAAGTTATTCTCGATTTGTTTAATCTGTTTCTTGATTTTATTTGGAACTATCAATGTTGGCTGGACCAAAAATGCCATCTATTTTGAGTATGCTGGTACCGCTTTAAATTCTTCCATCAATTATGAATTTCTATTTCAAAATGATATCCCGATTCGAATTGGTCTCGGCTGCATTAATGCCAAACAGTCAATAAATTTTGGGCATAAATTCTCAGAGAACCAAGAGCTATCTCTAATTCCACTAACAATTGGAAAACTGGCTGGTGCTAACCAACATAATCTTGAATTAGGTGCAGGGATAGTCGTCAAATATTTTCACCTAAAGAGTCAATCTGATAAAGAGAAAAATGGCTTACTGTTAAGCGCTCTAATTGGCTGTCGGTATCAAAGTCTTAAAAATAAAGGTCTTTTACTTCGACTGACTCTTAGATACCTACCGACTGATGAAAAACTTAAGCTTTACACTGGCATCAGTATCGGATATTTATTTTGAGAATTCAGTCTATTTGAAAGTTGGTGGGCAAAAAAAGAAGGTGAGTCAGAGGAGTTGACCCACCTTACAGAAGGAAGTTTTGAAGATACTATAATTGTCGTTAGGTTTGATTGCGACTTTAATTCCAGCAAC
>JASMLX010000029.1 GCA_030748495.1 Candidatus Poribacteria bacterium
CATGGACGGTATGGATCAGCCAAGTAGAGTTGGATCTTAAGTATTTGAGCTAACTCCTCATCAAGCCTCATCTCTTTTCCACAATCAGAGGTCATCGTCTTTCTCCGGCCTCGGGCAACATGTTTCCATCTTCTGCCAAAGGCCTGAAGTGTAGAGTGCCAATTGGGCTCTGATTTCTGGCTCCCTTGGTGGAGAGGTTCAATCAACTCCTTGCGTCGCTCACCTTTTGGACGCGCATAGAGTACGGCATAGATCGTCTCATGAGAGATCTGTTTGGAGAGATCATCCGCATTGATCCGCTTCAGTCGGCCGGCAATCTGCTCTGGGGATCAGCCAACTCTGATCAAGGGCTTGACTATCTGCCACAGAACCGTCCCTGGAGCTAGCTTTCCAGTACCAAAAGACCGCTATTTTGGCCCATTGGCAGTTCGACTGGGTGTCCTGACATGGTAATTGGATGGGACCGGAAATCACTTGCTTTCCCTGCTAATCGTAGGGGGAGAGCGAGCAATAAGGGAGAATATCTTCCTGAGACGGCTCTTCCTTTCCAGTTCAGTCATGATGACCGATTTTTCCTCAATAGAGAGATAGTTGTATTATTTTCTCATCATAACCCCCTATATGGTTGGTGTTGCACTTGCGAATTAGAGATTAGCGAGGATAATCGTCTCAGGCTATACAACCTGACTAAAGATCCAAGCGAAAGCCGGGATCTCTCAGTGAACTTACCGGACAAATCGACACAAATGGTCAAACAACTCAATCGATATTTAGCTGAAGTAAACGCAAGACCCCCACGCCTCAATCCCAACTATAACCCAAACAAGGACATATTCAGGGAAAAGTGGAGTGAGAAGCGTAACAAAAATAGAAAGAAGACACGTCGTTGACAGAGGTCCTGAATACAGTGCATATAGTTGTCACCGAGAGGTTAAAGCAATTGCATGGTAGCTCGTTAAACCGCCAGAATGTGCGCAAACGTCTGGAATTGGAAGCAATGTCATGCCCGGCTGGGATGGCAAAAGAACACGTTCTGACCAATCAGCAAGGATCAAGTATGGCGAATCTGCCCCATGAATATACTGTGCCACCATTCTGAATAGTCGCATCATGACATAGCGTTCGGTCGTACTACTCCAACGAAGATTGCTTGCCATTCAGCATCAACTTCACCACGACAGACAGTCGTTCACTTAAAAATCCATATGTGGCCTTCCCTTTTTTAATTCCAAAGAAAAGGAGAATTATCATGTTAGGAAAAATCATCACAGCATATTCATAACCCGTAAGCACTATCCAAATTCTGCAGAAAATCAACCTTTTATGAAAAAATAGAAAAAATTCGATTTTCGTCGAACAAATGGATTGAAGACTTGTCTAAACCAGTGTATGCAAGCACAACATATTTTTTCAATTGGCACCATTTTCATTAAAAAGGTCGATCAGCTAACAACTGATCTAGAAAATGACTTGATTAAGCGTTGTCGGGACAAGGATCCACGGGCGATGGAACAGATCGTCAAACGATACCAGAAACAGGTCTACAACACCGCTTACGGTATCGTTGGTAATCGGGAAGATGCCCAAGATATCACGCAAGACGTCTTTCTAACCATCTGGAATAAAGTTGGTCAATTCAAGCGGCAGTCTAAATTTTCGACTTGGATCTACCAAATTGCCAAAAACCGGTCGCTTAATCTGAAAAATAAAAAGAAACGACAAAAAACGGATGCTACTGAAATCGATGATACTCAGGCTTGGATTCCTGTGGAGGAAAAAACCCCAGAGACAAAAGTATTGGCCAATGAGCAGCAAAAACTGTTACTTGAAGTTCTTGATAGTCTAAAAGAACAGCACCGAACTATTTTGGTCTTGCGAGAGATGGAAGCCTTATCATATGATGATATTGCTCAAGTACTTGGTTGCTCTGTGGGTCGAGTTAAATCACGGTTACACGAGGCCCGGTTAGCTCTTCGGACCGCCTTCCATACAATTTGAGGTGTGCCTTTTAGCTCAGGTATTAGATTATAGACCTCTGGCAAAAAGAGGGAAATGTTAGAATTAAAGGATCAGATAGCAACAGATCAAAGATTGATCCGAGTCAGATTTCAAACGGTTAACCGCAGTTAGAGTGGGTGTTTTCCGACAAATGTTTCCACCTTTGGTCGGAAGCTATAGATTCCACGCTAACTTAACTTCCTAAATTTTGTCGCCTAGTGAAGTCTGGAATAATGATTGCAAAAAAAGATGTCAGGATTTGGATGGCTAACCGTTATACCTTCGAATTCGAAATCATTAAGCGGAACATTCGATGACAACTTCAGACACCAAGTACAAATAAAAACTATGACAATATCTTATCGAGGCACCCCAGCGATTAGCCTTGAGTGATAACCTGCATCAAGGCCATAGTGGTTATACCGTCTTAAGCCAGTCTATCAAAAGCTCTTTGACCACCTCGTGCAGGACTGGAAAGTAACCCAGCTAAGCCCAAAGATGATC
Organism: Candidatus Poribacteria bacterium; assembly: GCA_030748495.1. GTDB lineage: Bacteria > Poribacteria > WGA-4E > WGA-4E > UBA9662. Next base: position 2,503 of record JASMLX010000029.1, read on the forward strand.
CAGACCATCAAACGCGAAAATTCCGTCAGTAGTCTGACGATTATTTGCATTTCGAACATCCACCGGCATCTTCTTTGCCTTCCCAGGTGGCCAAAACGATCGGTTACAGAAGTTTATATTATTGATGTCAACTCAGAAAAGAGAGATGAATATGGCAGATAGACAGGATCATATTTTGGTGGAACAGAGCCAAGCTGGCTATTCAGAGGCATTTGGCTTGTTGGTCAAAAAGTACCAGCGCAAAATCTATGAGATTGCTTATCATTTTACGCGTAATGTTGATGAAGCTAATGATCTAGCCCAGGAAATCTTCTTGAAAGCCTTTCGAGCATTGCCAAACTTCGAGAGTTCGGCTACTTTTTATACCTGGTTGTACCGGATCGCTCAGAACGCTGGCATTGATTATGTCCGACGCAAAAGTAATCGTCCAGAGTATTTATTCTCCAATAACTTCCCAACCGACGAGTCGTCAATTCATCCACGGGTGACCAACGCCCAGATTGTTACCGAAGCGGAAGCCAGTGAGATACGAGACCAGATCAAACAGGCGGTGTCTGAACTTTCACCCCGCCAACAATAGGTATTTGTGCTCCGTTATTACCAGGACTTACCACTGCGTGAAATCGGGGAGATGATGGGACTACAGACCGTAACTATCAAATCTCATCTGATTAATGCTCTTCGTAGTTTGCGACAGCAGTTGGCGGGTTACATGTCAGTTTAATTGTGTAAGACAAAGGAGACAGTGAAATGAAAAAATTGGTATTGGTATTAGTAATTTGTTGCTTTTTTCTAGCAACTTATGTTGAAGGCGAATACTGGAACCAGTTCCGTGGGCCAAATGGAGATGGTAAATCGGATGCCCAAAACCTGCTCATCCAGTTTACCGAGAGTCAGAATGTGCGTTGGAAAACGCCAATCCACGACCAAGGTTGGTCTTCACCTGTAGTCTGGGGGAACCAGGTATGGCTAACTACGGCGCGTGAGGATGGAATTGAACTATTCGCCGTCTGCATCGATCTGGAAAACGGTAAAGTGGTTCATGATATCAAGGTTTTCGACGTCGCAGAACCGCAGTCAGAATATCCGGATTTGAATAGCCATGCCTCTCCTACTCCGGTCGTCGAAGAGGGGCGTATCTATGTCCACTTTGGCACTTACGGTACCGCTTGTCTGGACACTCAAACGGGAAAGAAATTGTGGGAGCGTCGTGATCTGAACTGCGATCATCGCATTCGCCCAGCATCATCACCGATCATTGATGATGGTTTGTTATTCTTGGTTTTCGATGGGGTTGATGTCCAGTTTATTGCCGCCCTGAAAAAAGAGAGCGGTCAAACACGTTGGTTAGAAAAGCGACAGGTGAATAATGATTTGGCTCAGGTTCTGGCGGCTGGCGGTGTTAAAGATATTGAAAAGACCCTAAAAGAGAAACCGAATGATAATCGAAAATCCTATGCCACCCCCACTATTGTCGAGCACAATGGCCAAAAACAATTGATTAGTCCGGCGGCTGAAGCCACTTTCTCCTATGTGCCCCAAACAGGCGAAGAGTTGTGGCGGGTGCGTCATCAGGGTTGGGGTTGGAACGTTGCTTGTCGGCCAATTTATGATAATGGGTTAGTCTTTTTTAGCACTGGAGTAGCCAAAATTTACTGGCTGTCGATCCATCGGGCCGAGGTGATATTACCGAGACCCATGTGGTTTGGAGCCATCGGCGGGGTAGTCCTGAAATTCCATCACCACTTGTACATAACAATCTAATATTCTTTACGAATGAAGGTGGAGTTGTTTCCTGTCTGGAATCTAAAACCGGGAATAAAGTGTGGAAAGGGCGTGTGGGCGGTAATCATTGGGCATCTCCTATTTTGGCGGGCGAAAGGATTTATTTTTTCAATCAGGAGGGAGAAATTTCGGTCATTTCCGCTGGCCGGGAGTTTCAACTGTTAGCCGAAAATGAGTTGAATGCGAGCTTTATCGCTTCCCCAGCAGTGGTTGAGGATACAATGATCCTTCGATCGACAACGGATCTGTATTACCTGGCTAATGGTTTTGAGCGAGTTGTGTCCAAAGATGAAGCCTCACCAAGAAGAAAAGTCAAAAAGGAAGGAAAAGGCAAAAGACAGGGGAAAAACGATGACCAGGGTTCGAAGAGCAGAGGAAAAATAAAAAGCAGAAAAGGTCAAGCCAGTGTTCGTCAGCAGGTTGAAGGCTGGACCAACTATTTTCGAACTGCTTCCGAGCAACAGATCCGCTAGGCCATTGAGAGTGAAAAGTTTCAAGACTTACCGGAAGAAGTCAAAAAAGAGATTGGAATAGCGGCTAAAAAGTACTTATCTAAAAAGGGTGAGTAGTGATGATCTACTTATTGCAAGGAAGGGCCATCGCAGATAAAACCGGAGGACCTGTTGACTATGCCTAGGCAGAACATATTAAACCCTTTGGCCTGTTTACCAATCATAAATGAGGGGATAAAAAATGAGAAAGATAGTGTTGACAGCAGTGTTGTTTTTTCCACTTTTACCTTCTTTTTACGCTGAAGGTCAGGATGAAAAGAGGTTCCAGATGACAGCGATCGATCATGCCTTTTACCGGGTTATTACCGACTTTAACCTTTTCGTCCGTTAGGTTGGCAATCACCCGATAACAGCCCCAAATATGAGTTAATAGCCACTAAAATCCCGGCAGACGGCCAAGCCAAAGCTTTGATCCGGGAGAGTCGTTCCGACCGCATCTATTATGTCAGTATGGGTGATCAACTGGAATCAGCCGAAGTAACAAAAATATCGACTAACCAGGTGTATTTAAAGATCAGTCAGGAAATCGTTACCCTCACTAGCCCTGATGCCCAGTTTTTACGCCTAGGTGTCAGCCGCAGTACAAGCCCCGTGGAGGTGCTCAGGGTGGAGTTGAAGCGGATAGTGAGCGAAGACGGGAGAGTGATAAGAGTCGCCGCAAAGATTCCTTAGGTAGAGGTAGCGGTAAAAACCGCCGTGGAGGTTCTTGGAGTAAAGGCGGTAGCAAAGGTAATGGTACAGGCCACCGCAGTACTTCCTCTGGGAAAAGAGGTCAAAGTAGCCGCGGAAGTTCCTCGGGTAAAGGAAGTGGTAAAGACAGTCGCAAGGATTCCTCAGGTAAAGGTAGCACGAGGCTACAAGCCAAAGGCCGGTCCAGTTATTTTAGCGGTAGTGAATGAATGCGCAGAAGAAGCAAGGAGATAAAACGGGGCTATAGGGCAATGGTTCGAAAAGAATGGATACAATGTGCTCTAGGCGTTTTTTGTAATGTGTTCACTACTGGAGCGGATAAAACGGCGCCCATTTTGGGGCGGTTGTTCATCTTTGACGATTATCTGTTATAATACGATTCCACGTCATCTGGTGTCGGTGACGGTATATGACGTTTGGTAGTTGTTTCACCTGGTTGCGCATTGAACAGTAACATCAAATTTCCTGTGAATATCTCAGGGCAATGGTACCCTCCTCAAGACTGCCAAATAAGCTGTCCTACGCTAAAAAACTGGCTATTGAATGCGGACTCGCTTACTGAGCGTTTGCAGAACTATTGTCGCACTTTTCAGCTTGAGGTAATTGGTTACCAAAAGGAATCTGTTTCTCTGGCGAATGCAGAGAAGATAGATTGTGACCCAAGTGCCGTTATCGTAAGAGAAGTGATTTTGTCCGGTGATGATGTGCCATGGGTGTTTGCTCACACTATTATGCCACAAGCATTATTTGAGGATGGAGTGAATGATCTGGCTAATTTGGGAGATAAGCCACTAGGCAGTGTGATTTTTAATGATCCTAAGTTTTTGCGTCAGCCATTTGAATTAATCGCCTTGCCTGTAGATAATTCATTGTCATCCGATTTACACATTGCGATGCGTCAACCTTTATGGGGGCGGCGTTCTGTATTTAACTACCAAGAATATAAAATGATGATAGCAGAGGTGTTTTTACCTTTTGCCCCAGCGTATGCTGGATTAAGCACACGGTAAGACCTTATCGCCTACTTGGCTTTTGATGCATCTGAGACCTGTCCAACGTTGAGAAGATAATCTCCGCTACAGCTATTATTCAGTTTGGACCTTGGACAAGCAGGTGGAATACCGGCAGATGGTCTGGAATGCCCTGAACAGTGTTAATCCCGATCTGGGCTACTGGATGAGTGAATACTGTAACCTGTAGAAGAACGACCAAACCTAACGATGGAGATAGCCCTGTATGTAGCCAAGGTCATTGACAATGATCTCACCCTATGCCATGCTAAATCGTGGCGGTGGTGGATGGCCATCACTCAGTGCGACCTCAAGGACGGGCTGGTTTACCTAGACAACGGATCCCAAGGAGAAACTGGGGAAAAATGGGAGGCAATATCGAGAGTCTCCAATATGACGGTATGGTGCGTGACAGCAAATTGCTCTGGGTACTGGGCAACTATTCTCGTATTCTCGCTTTGTACATCCGGGTATGGTGTGTATAGAGTGCCCGTTCGCTGAGGATCAGTCCATGGAGAACGGGCTGTTGTTTTTGGCTTACAAAGATGTAAGAAAGAGATATACACAATAGACAAACAAAGAAACCTGAAATCGCCGACATCGCTGACTCATTGCTTCTTAACTATCACTTCTTAACCACAACCTAGATTCCTCTCTTTGCTCAGAATGACAGCTGACTCGGGTAGAGGCTGTGGATTTACTTCGCCTAGGACTGATGGGGAAACTTCGCTATTTGGTTAGCGGCAGAGGCAAAAGAAAATAGCGTCTAATGAGGAAAATTGAACGCAATCTATATCCTACTATAAAGCATATATGCATATCGTATGCCATCTACCTGACACACCACAATTTGGAGACATCTATCCGCGTTTAGTAGGAAATTTAAAAAGGGCAAGCCTCCGCCTTAGCAAGGAGCCCTTTGTATCAGTACGGCCTTTATGCGCCGGGGTAGCATAAAAATTTGGTTTCAGCTACTGGTAATCGTTATCATTATTGAAGTTGGACTGATAAACTGGAGGACAGCTTGAAAATTGCTTACATTGCGGCTGGCGCTGCGGGAATGTATTGCGGTACCTGTATCCACGATAACACCCTAGCCAGTGAACTAATTAAGCAAGAGCACGAAGTAGCCCTAATCCCGACCTACACTCCTCTTAGGACTGATGAAGAAGATGTCAGCATTGAACGTATTTTTTTCGGAGGTATCAACGTTTACCTCCAACAGAAGTTGGCTATTTTTCGACATACGCCCTGGCTTCTAGACCGATTTTTTGATAGCTCGACTTTACTCAACAGCGTCTCTAAGTTGAGTGCCTCGACCAATGCTAAGGATCTGGGTAGTCTAACCGTTTCTATGCTCAAAGGCGAAAATGGTAAGCAGAGGAAAGAGCTCCGCAAGCTGGTTCAGTGGCTGAAAACCGACTATCAGCCTGATATTGTTCAACTTACCAATTCAATGTTTGTTGGTTTGACGGCTGAAATCAAACGTGAAGTTGGTGTACCGGTGGTTTGCAGATTTCAAGGGGAAGACATCTTTTTAGACGATCTAATTGAGCCGTATAAATCTGAAGCCATGAACCTGCTAAAAGACAAATCTGGCGATATCGACGGTTTTTTTGCTTCCTGTCACTACTACGCCAACCATATGGCTAAATACACAGAGACACCTAGGGATCAGATTCATGTTGTACCCCTTGGCCTTAATCTCGATGGTCACGGTCAAATAGAGCGAGGTCTGAGCTCAGAACCATTTATAATCGGCTATCTAGCACGTATTTGCCCAGAGAAGGGATTGCATCTGCTAGTCGAGGCCTTTTATCAATTGACGCAAAAATTGGGGAAAGATAAAATTCGCTTAAAAGTAGCTGGTTACCTGGGAGCACGGGATCAAGCCTACTTTGATCAGATCTGCCAGCAGTTGCGGAACTGGAATATCTTCGATGCTTTCGAGTATTGGGGAGAAGTTAATCGAGAGCAGAAAATCCGGTTTTTGAACCAAATCCACGTTCTATCGGTTCCAACGGTTTATCGAGAATCAAAAGGCCTATTTGTGCTTGAATCTTTGGCCAATGGTACCCCAGTCGTCTTACCGGACCACGGCTCTTTTCCAGAGCTCGTCCAGGCAACTGCGGGCGGTATACTAGTTCGACCATTGTCGATAGACGCCATAACTAAGGGCATCTTGGAACTAATCCAAAACCCAGATCTGTGCCAGGAACTGGGCAAAAATGGCAAACAGACCGTTCACCAAGAATTCGGTATAAGTCAAACGGCAAAAAATATGCTGGCCGTTTTTCGCAACTATGTCTCGACATAGAAGCTTAATTGCGACTAATTAGGCACAACCACCATGTTTAGGCTAGTATATCCCTTAACTAAATTGAAAAAAGAGGTCTAAACGCGCTGAATAGTGTTTGCGTTTATGTCTATTACTTGGTGGGGCTTATATGTTAATGTGATTCACATCGGTACTAAGGCAACGGAAGATCCAATCAACGACTGTTTCAAACCCTCCCTATTGAGTCGCTCTACTTTATCATCGCTGTCATTAGTCCGATAGCTGCCTTATTACTCAACAATGCGAAGTGGAAATTTTCGACTAAGGACATTGTCTATTCCACGGTAGCAGGCACGATCCCACCTTTCAGCCAATCGCCTCTTCTACTGAATAGACGCGACTATATGGAACCGATTAAATTCGAAAGCGAGATGATTTCGAATTTGGGTGTTGAAGGCAATCGAAAGGTGAAAGTTCATGTGCAGATCATTTCAAACCAGGCGATTGGTAGCTGTCGAACAGAAAAGATTTTCTTTATTGGATCAACTATTCACTAAACCCAATTCTGATGCTGACTACTTTAGCGGGCAGAAACTCACAAAGCACTCCAACCACCAACTTTAATCGGTGGGCTGCTTTATGGAGATACTAACTTTCAGGAAAGTAAAGCTAGATTATAATAATTCAATCTACTATAATCCAGTGCATGAAATGCAAACCAGAAAACGATGGACGCAAGTATGATCACCATACCCTGCAGCTTATGCGCATACAGGCAATCAAGGCTGTACGGGGTGGTCAGAGTGCAACCGAGGTAGCCACAGCCGATGGCATTAACCGCCAGACCATCTACCGCTGGATGGCCAAACCCATCCCTGGCCGCCCCTCAAAACTATCCGATCAACAGATGAGGTGGGTGGCAGAGGCTGTCGGCAACGATACTCCCCAGCAAGATGGATTCGAATTTGCTCTTTGAACCTGAAAGATCATCCGCACACGGACCCAAAAGCAATTCGAGATCAAACTTTCCATCAACACCCTAAGCAGAGTCATGAAGCCCCTCGGCTTGACCGCACAAAAACTACTCTATCAGGCCTGGCCACAGGATGAAAAACTGGTGCCTCAATGGGAAGAGGATACCTATCCAGAAATTAAGAGAGGGGCTAAAAAGGCAGCTGCACCTATCTACTTGGTAGATGAGTGGGGAATAGGCTCAGACGACCATACAGGCCAGACCTGGGCAGCAGAGGGAGAGAGGCCAGTGATCATCGCAACAGGAAGCTGCTACGCCGTAAATATGATCTCTGCCGTCAGTGCCCAGGGACAACTAGGTTTCATGTTGAGCCAGAGGACAGCTACAGCCGTCATCTTCAGGGAATTTCTGAAACCACTGATGATCGCATGAGCCTACAATTGAGGTCGAAGTTGTTTTAGATAATGCTGGATACAACCAAGCTAAAATAAGACGACCATTTGCCAATACTAATAACTTGGTAGATACCCAGTAAGTACGACGACGCTTGCCACTGGGAGAATAAACCCACGATCTTCTGTATCGATACTGGGGAAGCTGATTCACCACATTACGTAGCGGATGTCGGTAAACTTCCAGGTGCATGCACAGGCCTTCACGAAGAGCCATCGACGCCTCTTGATCGATTTGAAGTTCGCTTTGGATGTATACCGACATCCGCTACTACAATCACGTGACGTGCCCAACGTGGTGGGTCAAACGAGGAGAGCATCCAACGAAACAACTCGTTCTTCTTTTGGCACTTCAAATCCGTCTTTCACCAGACAATCTCGAAGTCTACGGGGATGCGATACACACGTCCCAGTGAACGACCAGAAACACAACCTGGAGGCCAAAAACATACGCTTGATGGTTGCTGAGTCGTTCCCTCTTACCTTTGACGGTGCTGTCTGCCAACAGATAACAGATTCCATCCTTGCAGGGAGAAAGCGCTCGGATCACTTGCCACCCATAACCAGTTCAACAACGTCTTGGACCACCAATACCCCGCACACAACAAACGACGAAAGTTGATGATACGCCAGATGGGATGGCCCTTGTCGGTTGTCGGCCGTAAAGGCAAAGTTCGCCCTGACCGAATTTTCACAGAAAGTCGTTTGCCAATTGTAGCTGAAATAGACCATCTGGCTGATAGTGGTTACCAAGGGTTAGCTAAACTACAGGTCAACAGTTGCACACCAATCAAAAAAACTTGGAATCAGCCCTTGGCTGGTGAGGCCGGGAAATTTAACCCAGAGTTGGCCGGTGGCAGAATTCCAATCCAGCATGTCGATCGACGGGGCCGGATTTTCCGCCTTGTCAAAGGAAACCGATTGGGGAAAAGATCGAAACTAGGGTTAGATATGGAGTATATTATTACTGCGATTGTCAACCTCAGATATTGAGCCGAAATATCTCAACCGGCATAGCCATTAGAATCTGGCAGAACCCAATCGTCAGGCTGGTCTATTTTAGAAAGATACCCTTTTTTGACCTGACCCCAAAACAACAGCAAGATCTGAAAAAATTGCTATCTCCTACATTTTAGAATGATCGGCGTCTCACACTAATTCTTTTGGATTAGGGGTATACTTCAGGTGATAATTTTTTGACATCTTCGATCCTTTTAGCCTATACTCAAAAGCCTAAGGAATATTCCGACTTATAGAATTAAGTGTAAGATGCCCATTAAATTTTCGCCGAAGACATGACATCTTAGAATGAATCCATAGGGGCCGGTCTAACTTTGTATATTTTATAATGAGCGACATTTATAGTAATTCTATAGCGGAGTGCCGTGCCATTTTGATTGGTGCTAAATTACAACAGGCCGGTTCTCTAAACGAGGTGAGAGAATCGGTACAAGAGCTTCGCCAACTAGCGGAAACGGCTCATATCGAGGTCTTATGTGAGCATATTCAATCGTTGCCAAAACCCAACCCAACATTCTTCATCGGCAAAGGGAAAGTTGAAGAACTGAAATCATTAATCAGCGAGATAGAAGCAGATTCAGTGGTCTTTGATGTCAGTTTATCTCCAGCACAAACTCGGAATCTGGAGAAGTATCTGGACACCATCATCATTGACCGAACTGGACTAATTCTAGAGATTTTTGCTCAGCGAGCCCGTACCACTGAGGCCAAATTGCAAGTTGATATTGCACGCCACCAATATGCGCTTCCTCGTCTAACTCGCATGTGGACCCACCTCTCTCGCCAAGCTACAGGTGGTGGTGGTGCCAGTTCCAGTGGATCGGGTCGAGCCGGCGGGGCAGTTCGAGGAGTTGGCGAAACGCAACTCCAAATCGACCGAAAATTGATCCGAGGCCAAATCGCAAAAAAGAGTAGTACACTGGCGGTCATTGAGAGACGCCGTCAGCAACAACGCAAACACCGATCCGAGATGGTCAATGTATCTCTAGTTGGATACACTAACGCTGGGAAATCGACACTTTTCAACCGCTTGACACAATCGAGTGTTTTGGCCGAGCATAAATTATTTGCCACACTGGATCCAACCACTCGTGTGCTACAACTGCCAACCAACCATCGTCTCTTGCTTACCGATACCGTTGGTTTTATCAAAAAATTACCACATGAGTTGGTTGCTTCTTTTAAAGCCACTTTAGAAGAGGTGGCAGAATCAGATCTATTATTACATGTGGTGGATGCTAGCCACCCAAACTTACACCAACACGTTGAGGTGGTCAACGACGTACTACAAGATCTAGGCGCGGATGCAGTACCAGTTATCTTCCTGTTTAATAAATGTGATTTGATTGACGATCATCAGTTGAAGTTGCTCCAGACGGAATATACAAACAGCATGTTCGTCTCAGCTATTGAGATAGATGGCCTCGACCAACTGCTGAGCCATCTATCAGATCATCTCTCTCGACAAGACATCCGGTTACAGATTGAACTCTCTTATCAAGACCAGAAGGCACTCGACTTTGTCTACAAGAATGGGCAGGTGTTTGAAACCGATTATCGGACAGAAGGTGTCGCCGTTGAGGTACGCCTTCCGAGTCGTTACATCAAGCGATTGACAGAGATGTTGGTGCATTCAACCTACACGAGCGAGGTTTATCGGGTTGAGCGAGCAATCAACTGTTGAACCTGCCTACCACGATCGACATATCTCCATCGACAGCGAACAGCTGGTTGTTGGGACACGAACCTTTTCGACTTTCAACATTCAGTCTTATACTGTCAAACCGGACCTTGCACTAACTGGCTGTTCAGGCATATTTCTGATTCCACTTAGTGTTCCTTTCTTCAGCGCGGGGATCATTGGCAAAGTGCTTGGTGGAGTCATGATAGCGATTAGCGCGATCTTGTTGCTGGGTAGTAGACGCAACATTCTGTCTCTGGCAGTTGACCAGCCAGAGACAGGTCCAATTGAAGAAGATATATTAGTGGGGCGGTCCGATTATCTGGAGCCGATCACTGACATGTTAGATCAACTTGGCGTACCAGAACGTCGCTTCTTCGGTGAGACAAAGTAAGCGGCTGAATTACCAGTTTGGTAATTGAGATCGTGATTCGAGTTCAGAATCTGACAAAAACTTTCAGGGTTTACCAACACCAGAAGGGGGTGATGGGAGCATTCGCTAACCTATTTTCCCGCCGCCATCAATTGGTTAGGGCAGTAAATCAAATATCGTTCACTATTGATCGAGGAGAAATTGTCGGTTATCTGGGCCCAAACGGGGCAGGGAAATCGACTACTATTAAGATGCTGACGGGGATTTTAGTTCCAACGTCAGGCGAGGTCCATGTTAACGGTTTCATACCGCATCGACAGCGAACTGATAATGCGAAGCAAATCGGCGTCGTTTTCGGTCAACGAACCCACTTGTGGTTCGATCTTCCAGTAGAAGAGTCTTTTGATCTATTACGACACATTTACCATATCCCGGTTTCGCGGTACCATGAGAACCTGGATCTATTTAATCAGATTCTGGGGTTAGACGAGTTTTTCAGAACACCGGTACGCCAGTTAAGCCTTGGCCAGCGGATGCGAGCCGACATAGCAGCAGCATTACTCCACGATCCTGAGATCGTGTTCTTAGATGAACCGACGATCGGCCTAGACATCGTGGTCAAAAACCGGATTCGCCAGTTTATCACGCAGATCAATCAAGAACGTGGTGTCACCATTATTCTGACTACTCACGATCTAGACGATGTTGAAAAGCTGTGCCGTCGAGTGATTTTGATCGATCAAGCTAAAATCATCTTCGATGGCCAATTAAATGCCCTGAGAAATTCACTTTCAACAGAGCGGTTGTTAGTGGTTGATTTTGCTGAAGATTATGATGACATCTGCTTGCCTAAGGCTCAAATCGTTCGTCGGGAGAAACAGAGAGTACACTACCGGTTTTCAACCGACCAGGTTGCTACGGCTGAATTGATCCGAAATATGTTGTCCCAATTCAACGTGGCCGATGTTTCGATTCAGAAACCAGAAATCGAAGAGATTGTGCGAATGATTTATGAGAAGCCACTAGATCTATAATTTTGTAGGAGTTTAGAGAAACTATGCAATTCAAACGAGAACAGGTTTTAGAACGTCTGAGAACTAACATTGATGCAGGTCAGCCAATCGTCGGCGGTGGTGCTGGTACGGGTATTTCAGCCAAATGCGAAGAAGTGGGTGGAATCGACTTAATTGTAATCTACAATTCAGGGCGATTTCGGATGGCCGGACGCGGATCTTTGGCTGGTATGATGCCCTATGGCGATGCCAATGCAATTGTGATAGAAATGGCTAGTGAAGTTCTACCGGTTGTGAAAAACACTCCCGTTTTGGCCGGAGTCTGCGGTACCGATCCATTTCGAATCATGGACAAATTCTTGCAACAGGTTGAGGTTGTTGGTTTTTCCGGCGTCCAGAACTTTCCAACTGTTGGACTGATCGATGGCATCTTTCGCCAAAATCTGGAGGAGACCGACATGGGTTACGGTTTAGAGGTGGAGATGATTCGTCAAGCCCATCAACAAGGTTTACTGACAACCCCCTATGCCTTCAACGAGTCTGAAGCTGAACAGATGTCCGATGCTGGAGCCGACATTCTGGTGGCTCACATGGGATTGACAACCAAGGGCTCCATCGGAGCTCGAACTGCATTAACAATAGAGGAGGCTGCTACGAGGGTACAATCAATCCATGATGCGGCCCGAGGTGTTAATCCAGAGATTTTGGTAATTTGCCATGGTGGGCCGATTGCCGAACCAGACGACGCACAGTATATTCTTGATCATACGCAGGGAGTTGTTGGCTTTTACGGAGCCTCAAGTGTCGAACGCCTACCAACTGAGAGAGCCATAGAGGCACAAATTCAAGCCTTTAAATCAGTTACCTTCTAGTTTTGCTAGCTTTGATAGTTGACACATTGGTGTACCTATGCTAAATTATAGCCATTAGCTTTTAGAGGAGGATTTTCTCGATGAAGATTTTGCAGATCTTAGTGTTCTTCTTGCTCGCAACTGGTGTTTGGGGGCAAGTGATAGATACTTTCAGTGATGGTGATTTCACTAGCAACCCAACTTGGTCTGGTAGCACCGATTCATGGAGAATTAGCCAAGACAGTATAGCAGGTCCCAATACCTCCAACGCCTATGTGCTAAAACTGGATGTGTCGGCTGGGTCCGGCACAAAATACCTCAGCACCCAAAGATCAGAGGCTTGGGGGACTGAACAGTCTTGGGGCGCTTGGATCGGTCGCCGGTCTAACTCACCTGCAACAAGTAGCAACCGCAGCTACGTCTGGCTATGGGCAAACGCCTCTGACCTATCTGCTAATACCACCGATGGATACCGAATTCGGCTTGGCGATAACAGTGGCGATGACGAAGTTTATTTAGAGAGGGTTGATGATGGAAGTGCCACAACAGTCATAACCTCTTCCGTGGCTATTCCAAATAATACTTCTGACCTCGGTTTTTTAGTAAGAGTGACGCGAAATGCTTCTTCTACTTGGACGCTGTACACTTCCACACTGCCGACAGCAAATGGGGGTGGGTATGCGGCAACAAGCATCCCAAGTGCTACTAATACCGACATCAATCAGGGGAGTGCAACCGACAGTTCTTACACTAATTTTGACAATGGCTATTTTGGGTTTATGGCCAAGCACTCCTCCGATGGGGACCATCGAACCGGAGCACGTTTTGACCAACTCTACTTCGATACCGCCAGCGACTCCTCACTTCCGGTAGAACTGTCAGCCTTTACCGCCTACGCTACTAAAGACCAAATTAAACTGCAATGGAGAACGGAATCTGAAACCGATAATGCTGGATTTTGGATCTACCGCAGTTCCCAGCGAAACGGCGAATTTAAACGCCTCAATCCGGTCTTAATTCGTGGTGCTGGGACAACAGCAATGGCACAAACCTATACTTTTACTGACAATGATGTCGAAGATGGGATCTCCTATTTTTATTACTTGGAAGATGTCGCTTTCGATGGTCCTCGGAACAAATCATTGGTGATACAAGCTAGCCTTCGTTCAGACTTGGCTCGAAAACATTTGACCCGTTGGTCGACTCTGAAGCAGTAGCGGCATAGCAACAATCAACATAATAGAATTTACAATTTAAGGATCATTCTAGTGAATTTGAATCGACCAAATCGTTTGCTATTTCGAATTATTGCTGTCCTTCTGATGTCGAGTTGTTTCGTGCGTGCCAACAGTTTCCTACCGGACGGATCTATCGGACGGATTGGTTACGGTACGATTCGGAAGGTTAGCTACTCTGGCAACGGAAAACTGCTAGCTGTGGCAACTACGATTGGTCTTCGTCTAATTAACACTGAAACTCAGCGACAAATCGGATTCTACCGTCAAGATGGATATATTAGTGATATTGCATTCATTTCTGACCAATTGGTAGCAATTGCCACCGATAGTGGGGTTAAGTTTGTTGATCTACTAGATCCACGTCAGAACATTCCAACACCCACCCTAATTCAGGGGGGAATTATCGATTCGGTTGCTGTTAGTGTTGATAGTAATTGGTTGGTCGTTGGCCTGACGGAGAATAGGGCTGATGAGAAGTTAGCTGCTAGTGTAATTTACATTTACACGATTGAAGGAAAGAAAAGTGGCAACGATCAGCCGACTTTTGCGCAGGCACAGGTGTTGAGTTTAGAAGGAACAGTTAAAGATATACAATTTGACCCGGCCCCCAGTGGATACGACCAGATGTTAGCGGTTGCAACAACCCGGGAACTACATCTCTGGCGCAAAGGCGTAAATGAATCGGTGTATCGTAGTATTCAAAAAGGGATCTATGCAAAAGGCGCTGAAATTCAGAAGATAGCGTATAACCACGATGGCAAACTCCTATTTGTTGGGACTTATGATGCCAAAAACGACACCTCGGATATCTACATCCAGGAGACTAAAAATCCTCAACCCCAATTCTGGCAGCAACTTGGTGCGGAAAAACTGTACGACCTGACTTTCCATTCCAGTCAAAAAAATCTGCTGGCTTACGCAACCGATAAAACCCTGCGTATCTGGGAACTCTACGCGTCAGATGCCTCGCCCAAGCCACCACAGATTTTGAAAAGGGACTTTGTGGCCGATGGAATCTCACTGGCCTTTCATCCGTACCAGGCCGATCTAATTGTCGGTGCCGATAATAACCCTTTTGAAGATGCACTGATCTACCTTCAAATTGGTAAAGCCGAAGTCCCGGTCCGCACCGTACTAAACCTCCGCGGCTTTCACTCACAGGTAGTGGGCGTAAGTTTCCCTAACCAACCAAACGGTAAACTGGCCGTAGCATACCAGTCGCGAAGGGTGGTAATTTGGAACCAGGAGGAGTTAACCCCCATAATTACTTTGCCAGCCCCAAACCAGATTATTGGTTTGGATTATGGCCCTTCAGGGTTAGACCTTGCAATTTCTACTAAGACCAATCAGGTCGAAGTTAACGATCTATCTGCTGATCCTCCTAAGAACATCAATGAACAGTTCGGCAACACGCACCCGGAACAAACAACCGTGAATGCTGTTCGATTTTCAGATCAGAATGACTGGGTCGCATCAGTAGCAAACGATGGAAGTCTGCGTATTCGACGAAAAGGGGCAACCTCCTTTGACAAAGACGATATTTTCGTCGGTGTATCTGTCCAGGATGTCGATTTCAACTACGATGGAACACTGATGGCGGTTGTAACTGAAAATGGGAGGATCGCAGTTTTCAGTGTCTCATCCGAAGACGGCGTACAGGAAATCTCGATGGTTCCAACTGGTGGGGCTTTGACTAAGATTGCCTTTAGCCCTGTTAAGCGAGATAATAGGTTTATTGTTGGACTAGAAAATGGGGCGGTTCAAACTTGGGAAATCTTGGCAGGTGGCAAAGTAGGACGAACTGGTCAGTTGAACGTAGATCGCAATATCTCTCAAGGTAGAGTTAATGCGGTTAGTGTCTCCGCTGACGGCCGTTTCTTTGCAGCCGCTATTGGCGATGCCGTTTGGGTTTGGAATTATGCCAGCATCCAAAAAGGACCAAAGCTGTTCCGTGGGCATACGGATACCGTTACTGGTTTGACCTTCACGACATTGACTGATGGAACTAATATCCTAGCTTCTGGTTCTCGTGACGGAACCGTTTTGCTATGGAATATTCAGCGAGAGGTGGCAGGCGTACTCCAGCAAGGAGAAATCTGGCGACTTGTAGCCCCCAATCAGTTAGAAAATGTGGCTGTAACTTCTAAGATCCGAATCCGAATGCCAACCTTTTCTAAACTGAGAGAAGAAACAGTCACCCCTTTCAGCATTCAAGTACACGGTCAATTGGCAGATCAATCGATAAAACCCTACTCTAGTCACCAGTCGCAGTTTAAAATCGAGGGACCTAACCTGGTACTTTTCGACCCACAAGCTATCTTCCGTGAAGAAGAGGAGATTACTGTACGGGTTAGTAGTGTAATCGAAGATCACGCTGGTAAATACCTCCAGGCTGGTGATATTGTGTTCCGAACCGGACTGGTTGTCTGGCCTGGTGATACCAATCGAGACGGAAAAGTTGACGTTGTTGATGTTTTACCGCTGGGGCAGTTTTGGAATGACGCAGGACCAATACGAGATAAAGGCGATAATACATGGCGACTCCAACCTGCTGTGGCATGGAAAGAAAAGCTTGCAACTCATGCTGACGCCAACGGTGATGGTGTCATCAACCAGGACGATATTATTCCAATCAGTGAGAATTGGCGAAAGAGCCGTCAAATAGAGAAAAATGCTGCGGCTCCAACCCATACAGAACTCGATCGTTTAGCTGATATATCCAGCATTCCCACCCCATATTTTCAGATCTACAACCAACTCTATCAAAGGCTGAAAGATGTCGGTGGAAATACTGAATTGATGTTTGTTTTAGAACGGATAATTGAACACCTAAAAAGCGATGTAATTCCAACGATCAGTAAACTTCTGCCCAACTATCCGAATCCATTTAATCCTGAAACTTGGATTCCGTACCAGTTAGCTAATGATGCGACTGTTAAGGTTAAGATCTACGATCTACAAGGTCGAGTGATACGTACACTGGATCTTGGCTATCAGAGGGCTGGCTACTATACTGACCAATCGCGCGCGCTTCATTGGGATGGGAAGAATGAGAATGGTGAAGCGGCTTCAAGTGGAGTCTATTTTTATCATCTGGTTGCTAAAACCGAAAGGTCGGCTCAAAACACTGAAGGTGTCGACTTCTCCGACCAACACCGTTTTGTAATTCTAAAGTAGAGGGCGTTGTACTGATGATCACTCGCTATTTTTCACTGTTTTTCACTATGCTGACCGTTTTCTCTTTTTTATTAGTAGGTACAGGTTGCGAACGAGATTACAACCGGGAAGCAAGAACAACTCAACCGACGGAAATGTCATCAGTTCAAGTTATGTTGTCACCTTCGCTGTTTAGCGGTTCGTTACCCTTCCAGAACCTGGAAGTGGTCGTTGAAGTGTTAATGCTCGACCGATATAGCGAGGAAATCTCCTTTGATCCGCCAATTATAGATGCATTTTCCTTGAAGATAGGTCAATCACGTATTACCAAATTAAAAGTTCCGATGGGAACTAAACGGGTTATCGACATTAAAGGGTACGAATTTGGAGATCTGGTGCTTTCAGGTCGCCAAGTTATTAACTATTTGGGAGACGAGTTGGCCGTAGCCGATATTACCCTTGACCCTGTTGATCTACCTCTGATGAGTATCAGCAGCCCGCAGGCAACCTACAACGTGGGCGATGAAGTTGCCGTCAGTATCAACCTCAAAAATGTTACAGATTTATTTGGGGTCGCTTTGGAACTAGAGTATAATCGGAGCCGATTTTTCCCTTTGGATGTGGAAGTCCATCCTGACTCCAAATTTGCGAAGTCGGGCCTGCCAGTTTTCCACGACTTGAACTTGGATTCCCGGCCGGGGAAAATGCAAATTGCCTTAACCCTGACCAAGGGGCAAAAACCAATCGCGATAGATCGCAAAGGTCGATCCATTGCCATTGCTAAGTTTCGCGCGGTTAAAGCAGGTACTAGCAATATCAGAGTTAAGTCATTAATTGGCACGACACCTGTGTTAACTAAAGCTGACGGGCAACAACTCGATGATCTCAATGGAATGCGTCAATACCTTAACCCCCCTGATGGCCGTGAACCTCGTGGTGTAATTCAATTTCTTGTTAAATGACCTGGTTGATGTATTCGTTCACACACCGACAGTGGAACGAGAAACAACAGAATCGAACCTACACGATACGTCAGCCTCGTAGTTCTCACCGGTTCGCCCAAGTCGGGCGTTGCTCTCGGGTTTTCCTCACCGTGTTTTACCTGGTAGCTTTATGCTGTCCAACCTCCGGTTGTCTTGCTACTACGTCATCCAAAGTCGGAACCAGAAATAAACCGCTACAAAAATCGGGTGAACTAGAAAAAAATGAAGTTTGGGCAGGAGTTGTCCAAATTACTGGAGATGTTGTGGTTCCGGTAGGTGTCACTTTGACCATTAGACCCGGTACGGTTGTCGGTTTTGATCCGCTGGTAGGCACTCACCGACTGGTTATTCATGGCTCTTTTTATGCGGAAGGAAATGCGGAGCGGATGATTGTGCTGGGTTCGCTCGGGACAGAGGTTGAATCAGAAGTACCAAAGGCAGGTGACTGGGCTGGAATTCAGATCATGTCAACCAGCCCAAATTCTCGTCTGACCTCTTGTCGAATCCAACATGCAGCGACCGCTATTACATGTCAAGCCGATTCTGTTCACGTTGAGCGTTGTCTGATCGTTGAAAACGAGATCGGTATTTCGTGCGACGACACGTCGCCCTTCATTACTCAAAATGAACTCAATAAAAATGGAACCGCAATTCAGTGTGACCAGACAGCCGAAAGTGAAATCTCTTATAATACGATTCAGGCTAATGAATACGGAATTGTTTGTAACGATGATGCTCGGCCTAAAATTCATCACAACCAAATCTCGACCAATTATCAGGACGGTATTGTTTGTTACGCCTCCGCCGAACCAGAAATTACTTCTAATAACATCACTATGAATAGTGGTTGGGCGGTTTATGAAGGTGGACGACTGCAAGATAATTTTATTCGGGGCAATAAGCAAACAGCAACTATTGAGCAAGGCGAAAGTCGAGACAGTGAGCAATTCTACGGTGTAGACGAGGTGCTGGATCCACGTGTTAATCC
Organism: Candidatus Poribacteria bacterium; assembly: GCA_030748495.1. GTDB lineage: Bacteria > Poribacteria > WGA-4E > WGA-4E > UBA9662. Next base: position 21,506 of record JASMLX010000029.1, read on the forward strand.
TGTGGTAGATGCGGGAATCCAGCCTGAATGAGATCTTGATTTAGGAATGAGTGTATTATCTCTAGTTTGCGATGTTACTGAAACATTAGATGAAACACGTTTCGATATTGCACGTTTTCTTTATAGGCTCATTGACAGTCGGATGGAGCCTTGGAGTTTCGAGCGAAATACCAGCTAAAACTGGTACTTCATGGTGGCTGGCTGCTAATGTTGCCGACAATTCGGTGTTCGACAAACACCTTGCTACGATTGAAGATTCAATTGGCCAAACCTCGCAGTTTCATCATCTTACCGGTTCAGATTGCCAGGTGATTAATCTACAAAAGGTAATTACTCGGATCAAGCATCAGGCGGCAACCGAAGACACTTTAGTTCTCCTGTTTCGAAGTCAGATAACCAAACCAAGTGATAGCAATCAGATCTACTTTTCTGTTGCGGACGACCAATTGATCAGCAGTCGCCAGATTAATCAATGGTTGAAGGGGATCAATTCCATTGTCTTATTAGACTGCTTTACAGTTGATGCTAACCTGGAAGCTTTTTACGCTAACCGTCAGTTATTGGGAACTGCAGCAATCGTTTCTATCTTCGGCCAGCCTTTAACTGAAACTTCGAACTTAAATGTGGTTTCCCGGTTAGCTTCAATTCTTTCTGGCACTTTCGTCGGATCGCCCAAAGTAGATCTGAATGATAACCGTCAGTTGGCGCTAGATGAAGTCTATGATGCGCTGGCATTAGGCTTTTTGCATCCGGGGATCTTTGTACCCACTGGAGACCTGGAAATGGTGTTGATGAAATTGCCGGCAATGATCAAAATTTGGGGACAACCAGACGAAGTATCCATTTTTGTCAATGGGCGGAAAATCGGGGTCACTGAGCTTCGGCTTACTGAAGATCTGCACCGACTAACAGGTAACGTCGAATTGCGGAAAGCGGGATATAATCTTCAGCAGTTGTCTCTGAATGCAATTTCGAAGCAGTTAGGACAACAAAACTCGATTACCTATCGTTTAGAACCCATTTCGGTGCAAGGCCAAATTTCTTGGTCTGAGATGGAGACGACTGGACCAGTTGCAGGTTCGGTTGAAGTTAAGATCTTGGGCACTCCCTATCAGCAAACCATGTCAGGTGTTAGTCAATACACTTTCAATCGATGGGATCAAGGAGAACTGGAAGCTGACAAACCTTATACCTTGGTGGCAAGAGGCAACCAGCGCTACTACGCAGAAGCTAATTTCATTTATGATGGTTTCGAATCTATTCGAGTGGATCTCAAGTTGAAACAGAAAACTTGGTTTCAGATAGCCCAGATACAGTATGACTTAGCACTGTACGAAGATGCAATTCAGGCCTTTCAAAACGGTATCGAAGATAGCCTGGAATTTCCTCCTCTTTCTCGGCCGTTTACCAAAATGCTCTATGATTCATTTTTGAAAACACTGAACCAAGTGGACGTACCAGCCACATATTTAGCGGCAATGGCAGAGTTGGCCGGGAGACAAAAACTGCCGACCGTTGCCAAAGCTTACTGGCGAGAAACGCTTAATAATGCTGAGAACGGAAGTCTAGTGTATAAGTTGGCAAAACAAAAACTGAGAGACTTTTATTTGATTTATTACTATATGATTGCAGGTGTTACCCTCATATTTTTACTCATCATTGGGGGGATCGCTTACCGTCGGCAAGAAAACAAAGGAAGAATTCATGTTTAAGATTCTGGGAAGCCGGCAATATAGAAGGATGCTGACCGAACAGAGTCAGCTACAGGATCGTTGCCAGGAGCTAGAAGAACAAGTTAAATTTTTGACTGACGAAAAAGGACAGTTATCGCAGACTACCAAGGAACAGAAACAAGAGCTGGAAGAACGTTCAATTGACTTGACCCAATTATCTGAAAACTACAAGTTACTGGAAGTGCAACTTCAAGAAATAAAAGATCAAGCTGAACTGGGTATAGAACACGTAATTGAGGAGACAATTAAGCAAATCGGCCTTAGTCGGTCACAAATTGATAAATTACAAGCCGATCGAGCAGATCTAATACAGCTTTATATCGACAAGCTGTATTCGCTTGCTCGTCACTTTGCTGTTTCAAGCCGTGGAATGGACAATAACCGGGGATTGTTCTTAGTTCTAGCAGATTACCGAAATATGTCAGGGGTTACCTTCTCCGAATTTCACGATGGACAGGTTGAGCATCTAGATCAAGGTAAATATAAAGGCATTGACCAACTTCCGCATATTTTTTCAACCAAGGTCCAAGATGTACTCTCCTTTATGGGAGAGAGAACTATTTTACGAGACGAAACAGGCAAAGTGACAGGACATGAAGAACGAGACGGGGCCTTACTAATAGATCTACAGGGGATTACTTTTCGGACTTGTATGATGGTTGAGGGTGTTCGTACCTATCGGGTCTATGATAAAGTTGAACAGCTAGTTAAGGGAAGTGCCCGTCACAACGCTGCCATCTATGCCTCCTCCTTAGAGGAAGTCATGGCGGCTATAGTAGTTAGCGAAGAGACCAGTGAAGTGACTCTCTTTATTGACGGCCACTTTGCTAAAAGTTTCGACCCCATTACCGACACGGAAATAACACGTGATGAAGATGGGAACTTTGTGCAAACGGAGAGTGATACCAAAGCGATTGAAGCTGTCGAACCGGAAACCGAGATTATTGTCGAAGAGGAGGACTACGTTACGACCTAACTTGGTCCTTTGACTCATTAAACGCCTTAGTCAATTAATCAAATCTCTTACCTTCGACCCTCCCCGTCGAAATTCAGACATTTTAGAGCCATCTAGACTTGATGTTTGCCAGTTGATCATTCCCTTGAACGGTGCCGCAGAGACCTTTCTTCGACTGACTGCTGGTTGTCCTGTTCTTCTGTTGTCTGGAGGAAAAAATAAAGACCAGATCCGCCACGGTTCATCATTTAAGCTACCAAAACTACCGGTCATCCTGTTTCCCTTTGCTCTTTCAGGCCTATAGCATCTAAGAAATAATGGGATAGATTCCTCAAAACCGATGGATGCCGATGAACTGGTTGCCAGACAGCATCCGGCCGATAGTAGATAACATCGATCAATGTCCCATCAATGCCGTAGCAAATCCGTTGTTATTATTGATCGATGATCAGCGGTTTATTTGACTGCGACAACCATGTTTCAGTCAGATATTTAACTAACTTCCTCGTTGAATTGTCCACTCTAACCTTCACCTTCAATCTTGTTTAGGTCACTTTTCCTTGAATCCGATTGAGTCTAGGCTGAGCTTGAATTTTCACTATAGCGTTAGCCCTTTCCAAGATTTTAACCAGAACCGGAAGATTGCTAGCAGCCAATTTTGGCCTAGCGTTTTGACTATGCTATAACCAAACGGATCATTCAGGTACTGGGGGTTATGGTACGCATCGCAGTCGATCTGGCCCAATATCCGCGCTATTTCACTTTTTATGGTTACTCGAAGTTATTGCATTTTGGCTAGGGCGTCGGCAAAAGCTTTACCGATTTGGCCGAGGATCTTGGCGGAACCCAGGTAGTGGTAAGCGGCATTTGAAATGCCGGTCTCTAGAATACGGAGTTCTTCCTTTGTGAACACTTCGGCCTTGTAATCTTCTACAAGTTTCTTTTTCTCCTCAGCGCTGAGGGCCTTATCGTTTCCGAGGCTATCGCGCTTAACATTCACCTTATCCATCCGCGACGAAAGCTCGGTGAGTTGAAGGTCCCAGTAGTTTTCGGTGAATACCGCCGTGACGTTGCCCCTGAACTCCGGCAGCCTCGCCGGGGCTGACATAGACTGACGAAATTCACTGTGGATGTCCGCATATCGTTTCTGATCCGGCCCATACTTTGCGACCGGACCACCAGCGCCCATGACGCCAATGATGAAGGGTAACTTTGGCACGGCGAGGTCCTTGCGCACATCCCGGATAAAATGGGCCAGCACTTCACTATACCCAGTGTAACCGCCCGGTTCTCCGCGATTTGGGTAGGTGCCGCGGTCCACCATGTCGTTCCAACCCTGGAACCAAACGAAGCCGGCTAATTCATAGCCCGCCTTAGCGTCATATGCCGGATAGATGCACTTGATGTTACCCAGCACCTTTTCAATGTGTGCCATCATCAGTCGGTAATATTGGCCGGTCTTCTCTGCATGGTCGATCCTGGCCTGAGCAATGTCCTTCCCCTGCTTCTCGAGATTCTCCAACTGTTGGGCGTTGAATTCGTAGGGACCGGCGCTAGGTGGACGGAAATCCGTATTTAGCGACTTACCGCCCCAGGCAGTCTTGATAAGCAGGATCGGTTCATTCACATGTTGTTGCATATAGATGCCAAAGGTCAACTCCGGCCCGATCTTGGGGCCATGGCCCGATGCGCCGTACCCTGCGGTCAATCGACCATGTCGCCCGCCTTCCGGCACCGCCGCATCGACCGACGAGATCCACACATCTTCGCAAACCTTGGGTGTACCATTGGCATTGTGAACCGCCTTGAGGATCGGGGTTGTCTTCGGATCCATGCCGATATGGTCGAACGTTCGCACATGGGCGTGCCCTTGCATGTTCGATTGACCAACAAGAAGGTAAACCTTAAGCGGTCCCGCGACCGTCTGCGTGGCCGCGCTACAGAGACCAAGGCCACCTATCACCGTAAGAAGGATCTGTTTTTTCATAGTGTGTGATTCAATTGTTGGTATTTCACTTTTGTCCTTATCCAGATAATTGGGATTGCCAAAAGACCCAGCAGAAAAATAATTCCTCCTGTTACGTAAAACAAACCTGCTACAGATCTGTGAAACTCCCATTGAGATTGGATTTCTGGCGCGGGATCCTGATAGAGGATCCCAGCCAAAAAGGTGTCGTAAACAAGACCGATCAGGACGATGGCAAATCCAACTGTCGGCAAACCCACGACTTTGATGATTCTTTTCATAGGACACAGTTCATGGTCGTTTCAATTCTTTACCCGTCTTGGCTCTGTGTTTGTGGACGACGTGCGACAATTTCATAGCGCCCCCGGCCGCTAATTGAAAAAAGGATATTTGACGTCAATCTGCCTCAATTAGTAATCTCAATTAGTGACATGGTATCACAAATAGCATGGATGGGAAAGATAGGTGTGAGGACAATATTTGGATGAAAGGCTTTGACGGTCAATTAAACATGAAAATGTTTATCTTAGAGAATACAGTAATGGAAAGGAACCGTGTGGTGGCCTCACCAAATATTTTTACTGTTATAATTTTCAATGCTCTCATTAGGCATTAAGTTACAAGACACCAGCAGAAATCTTCAGTCACAAACTACAACTCAATCACACCTTAAGATGACCCAGTTTCCATCCAAACAATTGAGGCGATCTCAAACAACGATTAAGCATATAACAAATCATTTCACCGTTTTTTTCGTGCGCGAGAAAAATACGGTGGATTCTAACGTTAGAATCAATTGGTAATGGTCTACTAAGGAAACCCTCCACCTGCTATTCAGACCTTATGGCCTTTTAATAAAAATACACCTTTAGCAAGAGAAGAGGGTTGAGATGAGGGTGGAGTCAGCAATCCTAGAATCATTAATTATCTTTACAGCACTACCGAATCACTGAAACGGAGAGAATGATGACCAACAAGGAGCGGGTCAAGCACACTCTAAACCACAAGACTCCAGATCGTGTGGCTGTAGATTTTGGCAGCACTCCCGTGACGGGAATGCATGTCACGTGTGTCGCTGAATTACGGGATTACTATGGCCTTGAGAAGCGGCCGACAAAAGTCTGCGAACCTTACCAGATGCTCGGTGAAATCGAAGAGGACTTAATGGACGCTATAGGCATTGATGTCGTTTCCCTGCCGGCGCCAGGCACGATATTCGGGTTCCGAAACGAAAACTGGAAGGAGTTCCAAACTCCTTGGGGGCAGGCTTTGCTCGTGTCGGAGCACTTCACTTCAATACAACCAAGGATGTTAATGGCGATCTCTTGCGGTGATATGAGCGTTCTACCGAGTGGACGCATGCCCGTTAGCGGGTTCTTCTTCTATGCGATCATCAGACAGGAGCCTATTGACGACGACAATCTGAACCCAGAAGACAATCTGGAGGAATTCCAGCCGCTATCCAACAGTGACCTGAAGCACTACGAAGCACAGGCGAAGCGCCTGGCATCATCGGACCGCGCTATTGTCGGCGGGGTTGCAGGAACAGCATTTGGCGATATCGCCTTGGTCCCAGCACCTTTTCTGAAGCGGCCCAAAGGGATTCGGGACGTTGAGGAATGGTACGTATCCACAGCCGTTCGGCAGGACTATCTTCACGAAGTTTTTACCAAGCAATGTGAGGTTGCGATCGAGAATCTGAAACGTGTTCATGATGTTGTGAGTAATGTAATAGATATTCTGTTTATCTGTGGTACAGATTTCTGCACACAGATATCGACTTTCTGTTCAACAAATACATACGATGAGCTTTACGCGCCCTACTATAAAAGAGTCAACGCTTGGATACATGAGAATACAGCATGGAAGACCTTCAAGCACTCGTGCGGTGCAGTGGAAACCTTTATCCCTCACTTCATCGATGTCGGTTTTGATATCATCAATCCGGTCCAGTGCTCAGCAGCGGGAATGGAGCCGCAGGCTTTGAAGTCCCGCTATGGAGACCACATCGTATTCTGGGGAGGCAGTGTTGATACTCATACGACCTTACCATTTGAAACACCTGATCGGGTACGTCAACAGGTGTTGGAGCGATGTGAAATTTTTGCACTGAACGGAGGCTTCATCTTCAATTCCATTCACAACGTTCAGGCCAGGACACCTGTGGAGAACATTGTAGCAATGATTAATGCCGTGAAGGAGTTCAATGACTCCTAGTGTTATATCAACCTTGTAAGGTCGTATGATATGGTGTAGGCTTTCTTCATAGATTTTCCAACAGGAGAGCTATGAAGAAGTCTGTTGTGGCATTGACAAAGAATGAACACGATGAGTTAACCACATTAACTTCAAAAGGCAGACATAAATCTCAAAAAATTCTCAATGCTCTTATTCTATTGAACTGCGATAGAAGGGAATTTTAGAAGCAACACTCGAACAACGAGGAAATCACCTGCCTACTCAATGTCAGTATGAGAAAAATAGATCGTGTTAAGAAAAGATTAGTGGAAGGTGGATACGATACAGCACTCAACGACGAAAAAGGAAGCAGCCTATACGTCAGCAAAATCGACGGCGATTTTGAAGCCCATCTGGTTGCATTAAGCGGCAGTGAACCTGCTGAAGGTTATGCCCGTGGTCTTTACAGTTTCTGTTAGATAGAGTCGTTGAACTCAATTATATCGATAGCATCTCCCCAAGCCCTGGCAACAAAAGAGGTAGGTGATTCCTTCCAAACAAAGCAGCGGTTTCGTCGCCAATATGGAGATGGTGCTGGACGTTTATAAACGCCCTTATAGCCCCAAACGTCCTGTTTTATGCCTGGATGAATCTCCAAAAAATTGATGGCTGAAGTAAAAGGTCCTCCGGCGACTTCTCCCGCTCAACCGGCCAGATACGATTATGAGTATCGACGCGGTGGAACGTATAATGTGTCTCTGGTCTGCGAACCGTTAGTAGGAAAGCGATTCTTAGATATCTTTGAAACGAAAACCAAGTGCGACTGGGCTTAGTTCCTGGAAACAATCGCTAATGAATACAAGAACGCACAACTCATCACATTGGTTATGGACAACCTGAATGCCCATGGCCCCGGCGCCCTGTATGAAACATTTCCGCCGGAAAAAGCCAAAGCCCTTTGGAATCAATTTGAATTTGTGTCCACCCCAAAGCATGGTAGCAGGTTAAACATGGCCGAAATTGAGTTAAATGTCTTAAGCGGACAATGTTTAAAGCGGTGGATTAACAACATCTCCGAGGTAAAAAAAGAGGTGCTCGCTTGGCAGAAAGCCAGAAAGACCAAGAATGCCAAAGTCAATTGGCAATTCACCACCAAAGATGCACGGATAAAAATCAACACTAAACACAGAAAGCCTACTTTTTGGAACAGGAGGTGGCTGAACCGACGCTGCGGAAACTGGACCAACCGGTCCACGAGAGAGTACACTTTCGCCGGATGGCGAGCCATCCGGTCCTGGTCGGCGGTGTGGAGCAACTCATCGGAAGCGTGGCCAAGCTGGTCCACCAGGACAACTTTTATTTTGATCCAGACAAATAAGGATGGATTGATAACGGCCTGGGTGGCGCTAGACGATGCCACCATGGGCAACGGGCGCCTCTTTTTTGCTGAGGGCACACATCTTGGCCCGGTTTACTCCACGCAACCCCAGCGGACCAACCATTCAATTTACAGATGCCACTCGACATCGCTCAATGTTGCCGGCACCGGTGGATAGTGGCAGGTCTCTTTTCATTACGGTAGTATCTTCCACCAGTCGTCGGCCAACCAGAGCCCAAACTGGTGCTACGCCGTAGTTTTTCACTACCTTCACCACCTACAGGGAGAATGGAAAGGGTACCAAATAAGGGGTGTTAATACCCGCCTGATTGCCCTCTCCTCTACACGAGTTTATCTATTGTGCGGGTATCAGTGAGTGCGTAGTTGCTTAAATTTTATTTGGTTATTTGGTTGGTCAACAAGCTTGAATCCAGTGTTAGTCCCAGCCTACTGTTTTTAATACCAATCGTTTTATCAAACTCCTTTCACCTCACTAGCGATCACCGCTGATGGGGTTTTCCCTTGACCGTATGGCTACCAAAACCGTTAGTGGTTAGATTAAAATTGCTGTTTGTGGTGAAGTACTGGTGAGGAAAACCTCCCCTCTGTGAAAAAACAGGTTTGTGCATTGACAGAATAGATCAATTCTGCTATCATGGCACTTAGTTTTACTCAAAATAAAGCACATCCCAACCCTGCCGAGTCAGTCCTCGGCTTTTTTTGTGCCTAAAAATTGTTACCTTCAACCTGTTCGAAATATCAGGCCATTTATTGTTAGGAGATTGAACACATGAAATTGACGCTCTCTATTCCGCGTACTCGTCCAGAACATCTGGCAAGTATTCCTGCTCCAGAAGGGTGCGAATCGCCTCTGTTACAATTAACGGGAGCAGGTCGAAGGCTGATAGCCGAACGCGATCCATCCTCTCCTGTATACCACGTCAATTTGCCTGCCCTTGAAGGTGAGGCAGAAGTGAATTTTGAGGTGTCAGAATTAGATACTGCAGATTCTGCGACAGGCATTGCGACAAATGATGCCGATGGTAAATTGGATGTTGAAGTAGCCGGCTCGCCTTTTATGAGGTTTCACCACACTACAAATTATCCCAAGCCGGTTATTAACCCCATTTTATCACCTAATGGTACTAATATGTTGCGTGAGCCTATGGAAGCCTGGGGCGAAGGCGAACATCCGTGGCAACGTGGACTAACCCTGATGCAAGGTGCGATTAACGGCGTGGATTGCTGGAATGAACGACCGGACAGCCCTGGTTTTGGACACACCGCACAAGATGATATTTTAATTTCTCATAATCCGCTGTCATTGTTAATAGAATCAGATAATACCTGGTATGAAGGTGACCGCCCATTAATGACCGATAGCCGTTTTTATCGGTTGTTTGATTCGAGCCGGGATGTGGTGGTACTCGATATTGCACATACGCTTAAAGCATCGCATGGTGCAGTGACGATTGGTGATACCAAAGAAGGCGGTTTTTTGTGCATTCGTGTAAATCCATCGATGAATGCCAATGCTGAGGGCAATATGCGTAATACTTACGGTGCAACCGATGAAAAGGGGTGCTGGTCATTGCCATCTCATTGGATGGATTATTATGGCCCTGTTGGTGATGAAACCGTTGGTTTTGCCATTTTTGATCATCCGCAAAACTTCCGCTATCCAACTACTTGGCATGTGCGTGGTTACGGTTTGTTTGCACCCAACTGCTGGATGTTTAAACCCGATTACCATTTACCCGAAGGCGAGTCGTTGACGTTTAGGTGGCGTGTAACGGTGCGTACAGGTAATACCATTCAGGCAGACATCGCCAATCGATTTTTGGATTATGTAGACGGACCACGTGTGAAATGGGAGTAAAAATATTATGGATTTTAACGCAATTAGGCGAGTCTTTACCCCGCCTATAGGTAACGTATAAAATTTTGAGTGCTTGGTGGGGTAAATGAGTGATTTGGCGGCAACCTTGATGATGATTAGTCGAAAATAGGACCTGCATATGATTTGGACTAATACCGCTGATCAAGGGCCTTAGCCGATGGATTGTAGAACACTTATCAGTGTTATTTAGAGCCTGTCGGAGCCTTCCAAACCAGCGGCTTTCAACGGGTAGCGAAGGTTGAATCTTTCAAAAGGCTATTTTATGGTTATGGTTTAGCTGATATCGACGACTTAATCTGGACTACCAACGTTACCCTTCTACGACTGAAAACTTAGCTTATATGGCAATAATTCGATTGATGTTAAAACGTCTTAAATCAATTTTCTAACCGGTGCTAAGTAAGGGAACATGATTGTATAGAGGCGTTGCACGCAACGCCTCTATACAATTGCCGGTTTGTTACTTTTTAGAATTCTGGGGAATTCGGCGAATCTTTTAATTAATAGAGGGCTGAAAGATCGCCTGAGCTTATCAAGTGGGTTACAAACTCGATCCAAGCATATAGCCCGTTTGATACATGGAGACGACGTTTTCCGGTGGGCCGACCGCCTGTATATTATGGCAGGGTGCCAGGATATATCCACCTTCTTGGCCGAGGATTTGTAGGTTATCTTTGACTTCTTGCTGAACCTCCTCCACGCTACCGAAGGCTAAAGTATACTGGTTGTCTACACCACCATGAAAGACGATATCTTTACCAAAATCGTGTTTCAGCTCTTCTCGATCCATCCCTTTACAGAGCCACTGGATCGGATTCAAGATATCGATTCCTAAATCTATCATATCAGGGATGACGTCCCGAATTGCACCATCGTTGTGGTGAAAGACATAAACGCCGGCGGAATGGGCAAGATCAATAATTCGTTTCATCCTCGGCAACAGAAATTCCCGAATATGATCCAGTGAGAACATTAGCCCCTCTTGTCCACCCAAGTCTTCAGCTACATAACTCAACATCACTTTACCGGGAACCTGCTCGTAAAGACGCAAGGTATTTTGATAAGCCAGATCAAAGAGTTTATCCAAGCAATAATTTACTATCTCCGGATATTCGATTAGATCGATGAAGGCCTGTTCCTGACCTCGCAAGTTTTTGTACTTCAAAAACGGTTCTGATCCGCCCCCGCGAATAGGATAATCCTCCCAACCAGTGATCTGATCATCGATATTGGTGTAGTCGTACCAGTCGGGAGAAACCCACGTGTAGTTGTCTTCGATCTCTTCAACCGATTCAAATAAAGCTAATGGATGGTAAGTACATTCCGAATAAGCACCTGTTCCATAGTCGGCATTCTGATAACGGCAACCAAAGATATCCTCTCCGGGCTTAGGCGGTGGGCCGATATACTGCGGTCCGATGGAAATGACACGATCAATATGCAACTGTTTAAACACCTGATCCATGTTTCCACAACCAAGATGCTGCATTAGCTTCTGATTAGCTTCACCTGTTGCCCAATAATCCATTGGCACGCGATCCGGCTGTTCCCTATTGAGCACAGCTAACCATCGTTCTTTTGGTGTCATCATTTTTCCTTAGGTGGGGCTGCCTCCAGCCGATTCGATTCCGATGATTTGATCATTATAGGTTTGAACAATCTGAAAACCGGGCGGAACAATCAAAAATTCCTGGTCCGTCCAGTTACCGTCCAAAAATCTTTGTATCAGGCTTGTGTCACCTTTGATTTCTTCGTAATCCCAACCGCAGGACTTAGCAACCTGTTGCGTGAAGTTACGGTAAATTTCCTTTTTTCCGATTCCCAGATCAATCAGTGCCGCAGAATTGTAGTTGGTCGCCCATTGGGACTCCATCTCGATCAAGTATTGAGCGTTATCCAGACCGTACTTTTCAACGTAGCTATCGAACCGTTTCTTTTTAGCCTCTTCGTTGATCATCCGCATATTGCCCTGTTCGGTCGAACCGTCTTTTCGTTCTATCCAGCCGGAACTATAGTAATAGGTTCCTGGAGATTCTTTAAAGCGTTTGGTATAACGCTCCTTAGATCCCAGAAAGAGGGTGATGCAATCGTGAGCGCGCGGAATCACCAACGGTGTATGGTCAGTGGTCAGTCCGGCTGTTCCCCGACTACACAATCCATATCCGATCAGGATATAGTCGTAACGGCCTTCTGGCGTGGCGTCAATTTGCATTTGGGTGTTAATTTTTAGGCGATCCGGTGTGTCATGCAATCCGAATGGCTGAAAGTCTATATCGATCAGATGTTCGGATTGTGCTGCGAAATACCGGAACTCCCGACAAAAAGCCTCACACGATATTATATTCAAGCGCATAAGCAGGTACTTTGAAAACCAAGACAGGTAAGAAATAAGAAAGTAGCGACCTGATCCTTACTTCTCTTTTTTAGGTTAAATTGGTTACATTTCCCTCTTTGTCAAGATTAACCAATTCTGCTCGCGACGACAATGGCAGTCCGGGCATGGTCGAAATTTCACCGAGTAGAGCATACAAGAATCCGGCACCGGCTGAAGCCTTCAAATCCCGAACCGGCAGCGTAAAACCGGTAGGAGCCCCCTTCAACTTAGGATCGTGAGAAATTGAAAGGTGTGTTTTAGCCATGCAGATGGGCAGATTACCCAATCCCCATTGCTCAAATTGCTTCATTTTAGTTCGTACCCCTGGTAGATACTCAACACCTGTGGCTCCATAAATTCTGGTGGCAATTGTCTCTATTTTTTTCCTGATTGACGACTTTAGTGAATAAAGTGGCTTAAACTTGTTGGGCCTCGTTGGCCTCTCTTCATTCCAACCTTTCAACGTGTCACTATCAGGGCTTGAAAGGGCAACGGCCTGATCAGCCATGCAGGTAACAGCCTCAGCAAGTTCGGTTCCACCGTCTCCCCCCTTGGCAAAAACGTTACTAACGGTCGCGGTTTCCGCGCCGGCCGAGATTGCAATCTGTTTTACCACCTCGATCTCCGAATCGGTATCTTCCGGCATTCGATTGATAGCCACGACCACGGGAACACCAAAAGCCAACACGTTCTCGATCTGCTTGACCAGATTGACAGCCCCCTCTTCAATTGCTGGGATATTTTCTGTTAATAGCCTAGGATCAAGCGGTTTTCCGGCTATGATCTTGAATTTCCGGCAATGTGCCTTCAAAGCGCGAACCGTACAAACAAGTACAGCGACCGACGGTTTCAAGCCACTGGATCGGCATTTGATATTAAAAAACTTTTCCGCCCCCATATCCGCACCAAATCCAGCTTCAGTAACGATATAATCAGCCAATTTGATGGCTATTTTATCGGCGATGATAGAGCTGTTCCCGTGTGCGATATTCCCGAAAGGTCCAGCGTGGACAAAGCATGGGGTATTTTCTACGGTCTGGATCAGGTTCGGCTTAATCGCTTCTTTGAGTAAAACCGTCATCGATCCGCCGATCTTTAAGTCTGCTACCGTCACAGGCTGACCATCCAAGTTCTTAGCTACGATTATCTTCTCGATCCTCTCCCGAAGATCCGACAAATTGTCGGCCAAGGCGAGAATAGCCATAACTTCTGAAGCCGGTGTTAAGTCAAAGCTAGTTTCGCGAACCGGTCCGTTTTGTTTCCCGCCCAGCCCAATTACGATATTTCGCAAGGCACGATCGCTAACATCGACAACCCGTCTGATCATAATGGAAGTTGGATCGATGTTAAGTTGATTTCCGTGATGTAGATGTGAATCAATTACTGCCGCCAAAAGATTATGGGCGGATGAAACAGCGTGCGTATCTCCAGTAAAGTGAAGATTAAGATCGTCAACTGGCATCACCTGAGCATAACCGCCACCTGTACCACCGCCTTTGATACCGAAAACCGGTCCCATTGATGGCTGGCGAATGCAAGCGATTGTTTTTCTTCCGATTCGATTTAGTGCCATACTAAGGCCGATTGTCGTTACGGTTTTGCCTTCACCAAGCGGAGTTGGCGTCATCGCAGTAACAAGTATGTATTTTCCGTCTTGATTCTCTGCAACTCGATCCGCCACCTCAAGCGAAATCTTTGCTTTGTCATCGCCGTAAGTTACAATCTCACTTTCGGTGAGTCCAATTCCATGCGCAATGTTACTAATTGGTTCTTTGTGTGCTGCCTGTACAATTTCCACATTACTTAACACATTAACGTCCTTTCATTGATCAATTCTTAATCAACCCCCGGATCAAGGTCACTTTACTACCAAGTTTAGGATATGGTTAGGACCTTGAAGTTTGACTAGCTGATTAGTAGCCAGTTTTCTATGTTCATGAATTAACTGTTGGCTGAGATACGACTGAAGAGATGGGGGCAAGTAGACGTACAACCTCTCTACTCAACAGAATAACGCTTAACAGCAGATCGATACTACGATGCTTTTCCATATTTCCGACTATAATTTGCGACCCTTTCAAAAATCTCGAATCCTTTGATCGGATCAGAACCGTCATTTTGAGCAAGGTCCCTGATAATTCCTGTAATCTGCTTTCCTGGTGGTTTCAGACCGTAACTGATAGTTGGATCCAGAACCGCAGTATCGAGCCCGAATTCCATTGCTACTTCAAGATAGGCCCGGTTAATTGCAATCCGATTCGGCATCATATGCGAACAGTTAGAGAGCCCAATTACCGTATGGACACCAGACATCTCTGGATCGGTCATGATTTTTTTGATCCCATTGAGCGTTTTGTAGGTGAAAGCAGCTTCGACATCGGTTGCGATTGGTATGACGGCGGTATCAAAAAAGATATTATCAGGCTTGAAACCGTGTACTAGCAAACGGTCGAAAAGTTGCCGCGCTAGTTGATGTACCTCATCAACAGTTTCCACGTTTTTCGGGTTCCCATCCTTATCAACCCGGTCATGAAGCATCGCAATCACGTTAAAATTATAATCTTTTTTGAGGTTGAGAATTGGCTCAGGTTCGATAATATTAATCGAGTTGACAATCGGCAATTTGGCCTCTGGATCCATAGCCGTTTGGTAATATGCTTCGAGGCCACTTCGCTTTGTCACCGGATCAGAGCTGTCTATGCAAACCGGAAGGCCATTGATCGGTTCCGACAGGGTACTAACCAGGCCAACATACTTTCGCATCAAATCGGAACGGACTTCAACCGGGAAATCATCAACATTTATAGCGATATACTCTACACCAACGCTGATTTGACGATTGATGACTCCAGAGAGAAAAGCCAGACTTCCGTTCAATTGGTCCTGTTTAATTAAGTTGTTCATTGACCAATTAACGCGTGGAATTTGAGCATGTAAGCTTTCACCAATCTCAATTAGGTTAATCGGCTTCTTGGATGGAACCTTCCCATCTACTCGTCCACGATGATCAATGCCGGAAAAGTAGTTCTTTACAGCTGAGGTGCCTTGTAATTCGGCAACTTTCGGTGGGTTGGTTTGCTGGGAAAGGTGGTCCAGTTTACCAACAGCAGAAGCGGCTTCAAAGACCAGTTCGCCAGCACAGACAGCGGATTGGTCGTGACCGCAAACCCCGGTAACCGCATTACTATCTCCACACGGTAGGTTGACTAACCCTTTTACACACGCTGACTCATTGCAAACGGCGTAGTAGTTTTCGGGCAGAAAGCAGTCACCACAGTTCTGGCAATTGACCAGAACCGATTTTGTCGCCCGCTCGATCCGATGCACAATTCTCAATTTGAAGGAACCTTCAGGATTTTTACCAGAATTGGTGGTTTCCCCGGCAAATGAGAGTAGATGATTGTGAGTCATCCCCATCATTCGTTGTTTGAAGCCTAATTTGGGAGCAGCAGCAGGTAGAATAAATTCTCCATCCGAATCGATGAAACATTCAGATGCTGGCGAAGGGAAATGGATGTTATCTTGATAGGTTTCGACCTCCTGATGATGACGAATCTCCTGAGATTGATCGATGATCTGATCCACATCATCGAAGGTTAGGCCAAATCCACCAATGTGAACGCCTTTAAATCCCGCCTGCTGAAAAAACGCAGTCTGTTGGGCCGCTCTTTCCAGCATCGCCTTTTTACCCCTGGCGCGTGTTTTCCATTCTGATGAAACTTGCTCCAGCAACTCTTTTGAGGCGTATGTACCGGGAAGATCGTGAGATTTCTGTTGTGGATCAACTGAGGTCTGATCACAGGAGGCATACATGCGTTCAACAGCGGTTTTGGTTAGTAGAAAGACATTTCCTAACACCGGAGTTGTAAAGTCATGCGCACCAAGGTAACGGATCAGTTCAGCCGATTTGACAGTGTCATAACCTACCTGTGTGATGAGGAAATTAGCACCAGAGCGGATTTTCTTCACCGCCTTGGCATACTGTTGCCAGGCAGAGGCTAAAGTATATTTGTAGGGATTCACCGCTGCCCCTGTAAAAAATTGGTGTACTTGGTCTAGTTCGTCCGGAGATGTGTGGTTGATTGTTTGTGCATTTAGATCAGCAATTAGGTCAAGCAGGCTCAACGATTCCAATTCGAAAATGGGTTTACTCTCAACGGGCCTGTCACCGGTTAGCGCCAGCAAGCTTGTTACCCCAGTTCGACGAAGATCCCGCAGGTGGCCTTCCAAGCCATTGCGGTTTCGGTCCTTACACGAGACGTGAGCGATGGCATCAAGGCTGTCAGGAAACTCCGATTTAATTTCGCTTAGAACAGTGTTCGGATCGATTGTCGGAAGTCCACCAGGGCTCTGTGGCACAGAGATGGCTACAATTTCCGGATACTTGGGTTTGCGTTGATACTTGGACTGATATTCATCTAGGAATCGATGGAAATTTTCGAGACCATCATTTTGACTTGCCATCAACTCAACGGTAACCACAAATCCGTCCGAGTCCAGAGCGTCTTGAAAAGAGTTGCCGTTCATAAAAACTTCCTTTCTCTAGCTCAAGTCTAAATTAAGAGTCAGCTTGCTTCGCCTTATCCCAAAAAGTGCTACCGTCAGGCGCATAACGACCATATTTTTTTCGAATTTCGAGCATTAACAAATATCGTTCTAAGGGTAATCCTCTGAATGCCACGTTGCTGGTACTGAAAATGTAGCCTCCGCCCGGCATTCCTTCTCTCAGCGCCAGTTTAGAATTTTCGATAACCTCTTCTTCGGTACCCGTTTGCAAGAGTCCACACTGAACACCACCGATAAGGCACACCTGATCTCCAACCATCTGCTTAATGGTGCCGAGATCCATGTCTTCGGCCTGGGTATCGATTGAGTGAATAGCATGTGGGTTACAACTAACCAATTGGTCGAGAATCGGCATAATGTTGCCATCAGTATGTTTGATTACATAAGCACCCATTCGGCGGTAGGCTCCAATTAGCCGGGCCAGATAGGGGGTAATAAATTCGGAAAACATTTGTGGTGACAGGAATGGTCCTGAATTAAAACAGTAATCGGCACAGAGGGCAAAACCATCAATTCCACCATCTACTAACCGTTGTCCGCGGGCAATTGCACTGTCTACCATCTGATCCGCCTGACGCTTCACTCCGTCTGGATCTTCAGAGATCCGAACTGAAAAATCGGTCATCGAATCGCCACCAGGAATAGAATAGGTGCCATCTCCGTGAACAATCAGCATCAATGTATCACCAATTTTTTCACGGATCAACTGCGCGTTGCGGATGATTCCTTCTTCACCTGAGGATTTCACATCCATGACGATGTTATAATCCAACGTTTCTGCTACCTCAATCCACAACTCCGCATTTTCATGCATCATCCGATCTCTATCTTTTTGGCCACTACGCTGGATGCTTTCTCCTGCATGGTAGTCTTTACCGAGGAGTTCTTTTGTCAATTGGAATTCCAACTCGAAAGTTGGAACAAGACTTTCCGGTATTCCGCCTTTGAGGGCAATAATTGCGTTCTGTTTCGGTGTTTTCAAGTTTTGTTATCGCGTTAAATCCACTCTAGCTTGAATTCAAGTGTGAGGACTCGAGAGTCTGAAAAGGTTTTCGAATCCAATCCACAAACGTCTGAATCTCCTCAATTTCCAAGTGATCGGGCAAAACAATGACATCCCCCTCTGTTAGATCACATACTGTAGCACTCCTAACAGTGGCTCCGGTATTTTTTCGTAAACTCAGGCCAACTTGAAGACGCATATCCGTAACTTGTCCAGAATTATCAACATTAACTTTGCGAATCTAGGTGCTTTGATGTGCAATAATATACAGCATACCACTACAAACTTACCTGCTAATTTCAGCAGGTTTTCAAATTTGACCGAGATACATTTTGCCAGTGAGGATTCAAACTAAAATTAAGCAAGTTCCGTCGGTGCAATATCCATATGTGTCATAAGGCATTTTCAGAGTCTAAAAAAAGGCGGTTCGCAAGTTCATTCGCCTGATGTTTTACAATCTCATTTTGGATTGATCAAGGTCTTCTCTGAGAACT
Organism: Candidatus Poribacteria bacterium; assembly: GCA_030748495.1. Classification (GTDB taxonomy): domain Bacteria; phylum Poribacteria; class WGA-4E; order WGA-4E; family UBA9662. The sequence goes on from JASMLX010000029.1 coordinate 40,053, forward strand.
ACTGGAGTATGACCTGAAGATTTTATGATAGATTCTTTTCAATCCCTCGTGTTTCCTAATGTTTTGGTACAAGTATAATGACGCGTTGACATTGACTAAAATTACCTTGATCCAGAAAGATATTGAAACGTATGTGTTAGATGCAAATTACAGGAGAACGGGAGGTGGTGTCATCTGCGCTAATGCCTGAATAAATTCACTAAAATCCTTGTTAAGGACATCACCAATCAAGCAATCAATCAGGGCACCACGCTGTTTAGGAAACCGTTCGACAAATTTGCGGAAGCTGAACTCTGGATCATAGAACGCATGAATCAGCCGCCAAATAACCCCAACTCCTGCCGTCAACTCTGGTTCAAATCGACCCAACACAGTAGCGGAAACATCATTTGATTCGAGAGCCAAGTGCACACACTCTGCTGCCATCTCGGCTGAGGCTAGTGCTAGGAACAATCCCGATGAATAAATTGGATCAAGGAAAGCTCGTGCATCGCCGATCATTAGCCAACCGTTACCGCATGTCTGACGATTAATATAAGCCAGTTCTTTCTGTCCCCCGCGGATAGGGCTGACGCGCTCGGCCGATGCGAGACGTTCAGCCAACGAATTACACAACTCAACTTGGCGCAGAAAAATTGTTTCCTTATCATTTCCGTCAGCAAACAGATATTCAGGTGACGCTACGACTCCGACACTAACAACATCGTCGGGCAACGGTATATACCAGAACCAGCCTCCCTCAGCAATTCGAAAAATGGTTGTTTCACCAGCGTCAATTCCCTCAAGGCGTACACCACCTTGATAATATGCCCAAAGCGAAGCTTTCTTGAGATCTGGGATCGCACTTCTTAGACCAAGTTGACGTCCAATCAGTGTTGCTCCGCCTGATGCATCCACAACAATTCTGGCCTGAATTTCGCATGGCTCGAGGTTGCTTTGAGCGATCCTCACCCCCGTAGCACACCCATCTTTAAACAGTACTTGTGTGACTTCTGCTCCACTCGAAATCTCAGCACCGTTTTGGCTTGCATGATTTAGCATCATCTGGTCAAACTCAGATCGTTCTACCTGCCATGTTTGCGCACCTTGGCCGGAGATTCTTTCTGAAAAGTAGAACGGACTTGATGTCCTTCCTGCAGGAGAGATAAACCGAACGCTGTACTTCTTTGGAAAGTTAGAAGCTTCTAAGCCAGGAAGCAGTCCCAGCCGCTTAAAAGTTCCATGGGTGTGCGGAATCAGCGATTCACCAATGTGATAACGAGGAAATTTTGAGCGTTCAAAAATGAGGCAGTGGTGACCATCACGAGCGAGGAAAGTTGCAAGAGCCGCGCCAGCGGGGCCTCCACCCACGATGGCGACATCACAGGTATTTAATGTCTGAGATTGGACGTTAGATTTGGAATTGGCCATATTGCCCTCCACTGAATATGAAAATCTAGGTGTCGACTCCCTTATGGACGATTAAACTGTGTAACTAAGAATACTCGTTTCTTTCCGATGGATTATCGGAAAAGTACTCGACAAACTCCCACTCCATATTGTTATTGTCCAGAAAATAGATCCGTTTTCGATAAGGATGAGGATCTACAACCGTCCCTTCGCTGTAACCCGCTTCTTCAAGCCTTTGGCGTACAGCATCTGCATCATCGACCATAAAACCGATGTGATTGAGATCTAATTCACGGTCTTGTTCATCTCTGCCATAACTTGTGGGTTAACACGACGGAGTCGCATACCAACCAGGTCAGCGAAAATACGAACCCTAACCCCCGAAAACGTGGCTGCAATCCAGAGTCCAACCGGAATAAACCAGAGTAGGAAAATAAAAAAAACGACAACAATACCTGCTGCGATTGCAGCTAGACTTCCAATTCCTTGCATCCTTATGTTAACTCCTTATCAACGCGTGGCAAATTAAAAAGGTAGATCCATATCATCTTCTGGGGCCTGCGGAATTACGACTTCCTCTTTGGCGCCACCGAAAGTGAAGTCAAACTGGAGGCCAGGTTTTGAAACCAGAAATAGTGATAATGACGCATTTCCGTTAATATCGTAGCGGAGACCACCGCTACTAACGTTATCTAACTTAAATCCATTCACGAAAACCGTTTTGGAAAAATCAGCTGTGGCCCAAATACTATCTGAGAGGGCAAACTCGACCCCAATTTGCAGTAGCGGGATGATTCTCAATCCTTTACTCGACATGTGTACCCCGCCAGCAGCGTGAAGTCGAAGTGCCTGCCCTAGACGTTGCGTGACTAAGATCTGGGTTTCTACACCCAAAAATGGCAACCCATTAGCAGGAGTTTGGTCGAGGAACTCTCCCTCAGCATCAAGCCGGTCGTCAGCCGTAAATCCACTTCGGACACTTCCAAAAAGAGAGACTGCAGGCAGTCCATCTTGTGCTTCAGGTTTAATACCATACTTAACGGCGATCTCGCCATCAAAGACTGGTTGAGGATAGACCCGTGCATTACGGTCGAGGTCATCCGTCTGATAAAAATTGGGAATCTCCTTGTGGATCTGCCCAATAGCGTAAGTTCCTGCCAGTGTTAAGTCGACATTTTCACTGATGCCGAAAGTTAAGCCCACCGGCAACAGGGCCGATTTAGCATTAAATTTAACTTCCTGAAGTTCAGCGAAGTTGCCAGTGACAGCAGTCTGTGGTGTGTCGGATTTGCTTTTCTCTTGTCTGGTGTAGGCCAGGATTCCTGCACGGGTGGCGGTACCGCCTTTACCCAGTGTGTCTGCTGTTTGCATCATACCGAGATATGTCACGGTTGGAACTTGGGCTAAAACAGAGACCGTGATTGCCGACACAATCCAAATTGCCAAAATAGAACTGACGAACTGCCCCGAATTAGATCTGAAATAACAGTGATAAAATAAGCACATCACTGTGCCACCAAATCCTCGAAGCCAGGTGGAGGCGGAGCATCGGCCAGTATGCTCTCGTCCTGTAGGCCAGTATCTGGGCGAGGAGTTTTATCAATAGCCGCGATATAATATAGCTTGGGAATGAGCTGTTTCTTCTCATTTAACAGCCAACCTTCATTTTCGAGAATAATCGAGGTCTCCATACGCTGTAGGAATCGGCGAGGTGCGAGTTCACCGCCCTGAGAGACGGGTTTCTCATCTTGCTTGGTAGAATAAATTTGGTAACCTTTTAGATCCTTTTCGGTGTTAGCCTCCCACATCAAGGCGACATCGTACTTACCGTTGAGTCTAGATCTATACCTGGAGACGAAGTTACGTGGCATTAGGGGCGAGATGTGTCCGGCTGCGGCTTCAATTTCCGTCACACTGGGCACGCCGTATTTATCGTAGGCAATGACTCGATAACGTTTGACTTCACCGTCTTCGTTAAAAACCGCGTCAGAGAAGAAGAAGGGGCTACTCAACAAATAGGGAATACCAACCTGCTCAAATTTGGAGCCGCCCGGAACAGTCGAGAAAACTCGAAACTCCTTGAAATCCTCAGGAACCGGATAGTCCTTCCAGATTAGAGTGACAATCAAATTCCGCGAGGTATCAACAATAACCTCAGGCTTGGGTGGCGGATCGCTAGGCGTCGTTTTTTGACTTGGCCAAAAGCGTAATAACCCCTTTGCATCGGTATCTATGATTGATTCACCATTCGACTTGTCAAAGTCAGCCGGATTAGGAGTTTCCACTCCATCAGCATCGACGTAGGAGACTCGATAGATGTAAAAATAGGGCTTACCGGTAGTATCGATCTGGTCATTTAGGATCCCATCTTTATCCAAATATTGACGGGTTTGGCCGTCGACCTCACCAACTTTGACAAACTTGGGCGAAGGATCACCAGTAAACTTCCGGTAGATCCGGTAGCCGGCAGGACTTTCGTGGCCCGGATTATTCCACTCGACAACGACCTGTTGATCACCTGGAGTCACCTTTAGACCACCGGGAGATCCTAAAGTTCTGGGATTGTCGGGATCGAATGGGTTAGCCAAGTCATCGTTACTACCACAGCCGACGAGTCCGATCAGGCATTGACCGGAGATCCATAAAATCAGGTTCGTTAACGACAACGGCAAGATTAGACCCAGCTGCCGGAGGGTTAAATCACGCACCCTAGAATCTCCTTCGCCAAACGATGTTTGTCTGCCGTTGAACAAAATCAATTTCCGACTCGAATGGTAAGGACAAAATCTGCTGGTTGGAAGTGGAAACCGCTTGATTCCAGATTGAAATCGCAAGCGCTAATCCCGTAATTCCGGCTCCAGTTCTAGACATAATAAGACTGGCTGTATGGTGGTTGAGATAATCCTGCTTATATTGGGCAATTTCACTTTGCCGTGCTGTCTGCAGGTAAGCATCATAACTGTCCTGTGCCGATTTTCCCATATAGATTCCACTAAAGGTCAAACCGATCCCTGATACAAATAAAAAAGCGGAAACTTTTTGCGATCGATTTAGGGCTTGAACAGGTTGAACCAAAAGGCTCAAAATCAAGCTGAAACTAATAAGCCCAATCGTTTTTCGGTGGCAGTTGATCATAAGCTTGTAGAACAGCTTTAAATTGATATTGTTAGCGTAATGGCTTCTACGGTGGTAATAGTCGCCAAAATTTTTGCCATAATACCAATGCCAGTATGCCCAAGATCCCCCCAATATTGTCGGCAATCCAATCGGTAATGTCAGGTGAGCGATTGCTAACGAAAGACTGGTGCCACTCATCAGTTGCACCAAAGATCGCAATTGCCAACATTGTCAAAGCAAATGCTTTCCAGTTGGAAATGGATAGATTCAAGAAAGCGCGTGTCAACCAAAAGCTAAATCCCGCATATTCAATGCAGTGATAGAGCTTATCAATCCCTTGGAATCGAACCTTCGGTGTTGGTGGATGAGAGAGATGAGAAAGAACGAAAATAAGTGCCATACACAAAAACGGTGGCACCCAGAATTTCAAAAAGCGCAATTACTCTAATGTTCTAACGATGTAATCGTAATCACCAACATAGATCCAATATGTAGCGAGATTCGGATTCGGAGTGGAAAGCGGAGTCACATTTTACTGGACAGCGGTTACAATGTCAAGCCTGATACTAAAGCAGCCTTGTTAGCAAAGTAACACGACATTTTCAAAATGATAACCTTCAGAACTTTGGCATTAAGATCAGCTAGATTAATCGACTACAGCCGGCAGAGATTGTCAACCAGAGTTGTTATTTGAATGACGTGGAAGTTCGACGATTACCGTCGTGCCTTGACCTTCTACCGAATCTACTACGATTAGACCTTGATGTTGTTCGACTAGGCGTCTGCTGGTAGGCAGACCTAATCCTGTACCGGTTGGCTTAGTGGTGAAGAAAGGGTCAAAGATTCGATCTATTGTTTCCACCGGAATACCGATCCCAGTATCTTCCACTTGGAGTCGTATCTGATCACTAAACCCCTGCGTCGTAATGGTTAGTTCTCCCCCCTCCGGCATCGATTGGATCGCATTTAAGATCAGGTTCATTAAAATCTGTTTCATTTTATCCGTATCAACCTGTATGTGAGCTAGACTAGCATCAAAATGAGTGACAATCGAAATTTGATGATGTTTCAGGTTAACCTCCATTAGTTTGAGAACCGATTCAGCAATTGCATTTAGATTTGCGTTAATTCGGTTGAGTTCGGTTGGCCGTGCAAAGTTCATTAACCCACTGACAATCACCTCTATACGTTCTATTTCGTCTAAAACCCTAGTCAAGGATTGCTTGGCTGTCGACTCCGCCATTTTGCCGACCATCATTTGGGTCAGCATCTTAATCGAGGACAGCGGATTACGGATCTCATGAGCGAAGGCCGCTGATAGCTGACCTGCGGTGGTGAGGCGTTCGACTTGCAGCCTCTCTTTCCTCGACCGTCTCAAATCTTGGGTCATCTGGTTGAATGCGGCTGTCAATTGCCCGACCTCATCGATACCGATGAGGTCACACTGGTGCTCTAGGTCGCCACTGGCAACACGATGGGTGAATTGAACCAACTGGTCGATGGGACGGGTCAGGTTACGTCCAATTAAAGTGCTAATCAAAACTACGAGCAGTAACCCAATGAAAGCGATAACGGCTGTAATTTGGAGTGTTTGCCGTTTGGCTTGTGCTACTCGACCCATCGGACGCATCAAACAGTAAATTCGGTTCAGCGATTGTTTGGCATAGACTACCTTGTACGGTCTGCCTGCTAAACGAACATTGCCGATAACAGGTGTATTTTGTTGGCTCAGTTTGGTGCGAACTTGACTCAGGGCAAAGTACTTTCCTAGAGCCGACCATTCCGGATCAGGTAGATCTACTAATGTCGATCCGTTGAGGGTGTCGTCGCCACCAAAAACAATCACTTCGCAGTGGTAGGCCTGCTTAACTTTCTCCGGTTCTTCAATATATTGTGTGTGTTGAATTGTCTCCAACCACTGTTGCGTCTCAGCACTAAACTGTTGGTCGTATTTGCGGTCAAACAGAAAAATGGTTAAGGCCAACATACCAAAAATGATGACACTGAACAGGAGAACAAAAGGAAGGATAATTTTAGTGCGAATTCGGAGACGGCGCCAAATCGAAGGCAGATTCATTACTTAGAATGTCCCTAATCTATTAGCCAAACGACCTTAGATTTAGGGAAGTGCTTTTTATTCTTGTGTCGATCCTTCGACAACAACCAAAATAGAGTTGATCAATGGGCTCTTGATCCGATCGATCAGGCCACTTGGCCAATGGACTTCGACCAGTTCTATTGACCTGGTTTGACCCAGGCCGAAGTGCAAACGAGAATCATTAGTTGACATATAGCTGGCACCAGCCCGACACTCCGCTGACCAAGTTTGAGCGGGTGTTATAACTTTAGTTTTCGCCCCGATTCCATAACGATTGCCATTTTGACCAACCAATTTCACCATCAACCAATGATGCATAGACTTGGTATCGTTGCGCCATAATGTCGGCACATCGTGGGCGTTATTAACCAGAATATCGATGTCACCATCGTTGTCATAATCACCGAATGCCGCCCCTCGCCCTGCTTTGGGCGGAGTGAGAAGGGGCGGTTGACGATCGAACGAGTTCTGTTGGTCATTGAGTAGTAAATGGTCCGCCTGAAGATAAGTAGTGCTGGAGTCGTAGCGCTCAATCTGGTCTTGGATATGTCCGTTGACAATAAATAGATCCAGAAACCCGTCGTTATTAAAATCAAAGAATCCGGTTCCCCAACTGACAAAAGGCAGGGAGTATCCCAGGCCAGAGGGAAAGGAGATATCATTGAAAAAACCGTTTCCTTCATTACGATAGAGGGTATTTAGCTGGCGTTGGAAATTGGTGACTAATAGATCCGGGTAGCCGTCGTTATCGTAGTCAGCCAAGTCGAGGCCCATGCTCCCCTGCATGTTGCCGTGATCATCACAATCGACGCCTGCTAACCAGGCTAGATCTTGGAACGTTCCATCATTGTTATTTTGATATAAGAAGTTTTCAGTGCCATCATTGGCTACAAATAGATCTGGATCACCATCGTTATCGTAGTCTGACCAAATCGCACTCATCCCTTTTCCAATTGGGTTGTGAAGCCCGGCTTGCTGAGTCAAGTCTTGGAACGTTCCGTCGCCCTGATTTCGAAACAGTCGATCAGCTACTCCCTTAAACTCCTCTGGCCCACAATAAACTTCCACCCCTTGCTCGGCGCAGGTGCGATGGTCCGCTAACTGAAAATCACAGTAGTTGGTAAGATATAAATCCAGCCAGCCATCCCCATCGTAGTCGGCGAAGGCAGCTCCAGCACTCCATCGAGGATCATCAACTCCGGCTTGCTGAGTCAAATCTTGGAACGTTCCGTCGCCCTGATTTCGAAACAGCCGATTAGATCCAAAGTTCGTGAGATACAGATCCAGCCAGCCGTCGCCATCGTAATCAGCCACAGCGGCTCCTGTCCCGTAGCCCTGATCTTCAACTCCCGCTGCAACTAGCACAAAAGACCCACTTCCTGTATTTTGGTAAAGTTGGTTGCAGTAAGAGTTGTCTTCATCAGAAGATTGAGGGAAATTATTGGCGCTAACGAGGTATAGGTCCAAGTACCCATCGTTATTATAATCCAGAAAGGCACAACCTGATCCAATTGTCTCGACAAAGTACCTGTCGCCTTGCCGACCATCAAAATGACGGAAGGTGATTCCTGCCTCTTCCGTCACATCGGAAAAAGCAATCGCTGGCTCGATAATAGTGCTTTCGTCTACGCCCTCGACATAGAAAGCGATGAAATCGTTGAAGATTAAGCCCACCAAAAGAATGATTCGGAACATAACCTTTATCTAAAGAACCTGTTGGCATCATATCATGCGGCGAAAAGCATGTCAATTGAAGGTGGAATTCAAACAGAGAAATAATGCCTTGTGTTAAATTTAACAGTATGCTACAATTCGGCCTTGAGTTGTAGTCACTGCCAGCGAATTTGGAACTTGTTGCTCGTTTCCGTAGTGGCTCGGCCTACGCCTGCTAAGATAATAGCATCACAGGTTTGACGTATTCTCTTTTCTAAACTAGATTATTAAAAAGTTCTTTTCGAGGAGGAACTGATGAAAAAAACATTTACGCTATCGCTACTTTCTATATTTGTGTTTAGTGTAATCTTTGCTGGTTGTGGCTGGATCAAAACTGAGAAAGAATTCACTAACTGGTTGGATGGTTATACTGACAAAGAAGGCCAAGCGCACGAAGGGTTCCAATCCAAGATTGATAAAGCTGACCAAGGCCTCAGTGACCGTATCTCCGAATTAGATGGGAAAGTTAATGCTCAGAATGAAGCTCTTTCCGCCGACATACAGCAGTCCAAAGAGGCTGCCATTGCCGCAGCTGAACAAGGTGATGCGGATACAATTGATGCCGCGCAAGATTTTGCTCAGGGGCTAGATGCTGCTGTTCGTAAAGAACTGGCTGCAACCGCTAAAAGTGTAGGTGATAAGGCCCTGAAAGCCGTAGCTGAAGGTGATGAGGAAGTTCTGGCAAAAGTTGGCGCTTTAAACGACAAGTCGCAAGCACAAGCTGAAGCACTTGACAAACTCGAAGCAGCTGTTGCTGATGCTAGAGAAGGTGTTACGGCCAATCAGGTTGCAATTGCTACAAAAGTCGAGACGCTTGCTGTGGTTGGCTTCAGTAGTGGTGGAGCCAGCTTAAATGCCGAGGCCAAAGCCGCACTTGATACCGTCGTTGAAGCCGCCCAATCCGCACCAGCAGATGCCACGATTCTAGTTGTTGGACATGCAGACGGGACGCCCGTCCTCGGTGGTCGCTATCGCAGCAACTGGGGGTTATCCCAAGCTCGTGCTGATGCTGCTGCCAAGTACTTGAAAGATAATGGTGTCTCGCATTCAATCGAATCAGTTGGAAAAGGTCATACTGATCCGGTTGCCTCCGTCAATACCAAAGCAGGTCGAGCGGCCAACCGTAGAGTTGAGGTTATACTACAACCCGCTGGCTAACAGCCAAAACAAATTTACTACACCCAGGGAAATTGGAGGCAACTCCGATTTCCCTTTTTTGTTGATTTCCATTCCCCATTAGATCAAAATCGTGATTTCAGCCTTGGTATGGATGTTCATCCTCTGTATTCCAACCTTTATCTATATTGCCCTTCCTATTCTCCGTCAGGGAAAAATCCACTCCCCCCAATCGGAGTCGAAGGTGAATTTGCCCGATACTTCCGAAGCGTTAGCACAAGCCATCGACCGGGAACAGTACTACAGTACACTGGTAGATCTGGAAGAAGATTACGAGGTGGGTAAAATCTCACCTGAAGACTACCAAAGACTGAAACGGTTACTTCTTCAAGAAACAGCGGACCTTTTACGGGATGTAAGGGCCAATCAAGCGGATACGGCTATTGACCCTATCCCAGACTCGGTTGAATCTCTCTCAGTGACAGCCGAAATTGAAATTGAGAAGTACAAAAGATCTCAGCGATCTTCTGACCAAAGTTAGAGAATAAGCATGAAAAGAATCTGGATCTACCTTTTCGTGATTTTCTGGTTGGTTCCCGATGCCATCTCACAAACAGGCCAGATCCGGGGAAAGGTCTTCGACTTTCGACAGAACCAACCCTTAGTGGGACAACTGATCGTCTTGGAAAAGCATCAAGCTGAACAAACCAGTCGTCGAGAGACTGAAACTGATGCTGAGGGGTACTACCGATTTCAAAATCTCGAACCGAATTCAACTGACCACTATACCGTTTTCACCGAGTTCGAAGGACGAACCTATCGTGAAGAAAATGTGATGGTGACGAACTTGGCTTCGAACGTCACGGTTGACCTAAACTTTAACGCTTTTACCAGCGACCTATCTGTGATGAGAATTCTTCGTCATTCGATATTTTTACAACCCGTTCCCGATCACACGCACGGAGAAGCTGTTCATGTCCTGGAGTTTTTAAGTCTCGAAAATCGCAGTAATCTTAACTTTCAGCAGGAGGTCGAAGGGGAAATCTTGGGTTGTTTTCTCCCTTTGCCCAGCGGTATAGAGCAGTTACAGGTGGGGATTTCTACCGTCGAGATCATGGAAGAAGTAGCTGAAAACCCGGTGGTGATTCCAGCCCCTATCCTACCAGGACAAACTAACATTCAAATTTCTTACCTGCTGCATATTAATCAGGTCGTAGATCTATCGCGCCTGCAACAGTTCCAGACCGAGAGCCTACAACTGTTAATTCCAGAGTCGATACCGCTGGTGGTACAATCCAAAGACCTGGAAGCTAAAACGCCACAAACAATCCATAATACCGTTTATGCAACTTACGAAACAGCGAAACCAATAGCCGCCGGCCGAGCTGTTCAGCTACAACTGAAACTGGATCGCTCGTCATCAACGCTTTTCATTGTACTGATTGCTGGATTGGCAATTTGCATTGTGGGATTCGTCATTACCATGGTGATCCACATCCAAAAACCGGGGCAGAGAGATACGGTCGAATTGGAAACGCCTGACTATCAGCCAGACGTCAGTTGGTTGCGTAAATCGGATGCCAGCGATCTAGCAGCAGTTAAAGCGATTCGGTTAGAGTTTATCACCCGGCTAGACGAGATGCATCAACAGGAACAGGTTTCAGCGCGTGTACACAACCGTATTCGTCGAGAGCAGGTAGAGCGTTTAGAAGCCACGATAGCACAGATACAAGAGTAAGATTGATTTACTAATGGATCGTTACATCGAATCGGAGTCCGAGTTAGAAGATCTGTTAACAACGCCCCCACCTGCGCTAATATCCGATATGACCCGACAACCGGATGGCGATTTAGTCGTACTCGGGGCAGGTGGAAAGATGGGACCATCACTGGCTATCTTAGCCCAACGAGCGATTTCCACTGCTGGCCTAAAGTCAAAAGTCTATGCTGTTTCACGCTTTAGCAACCAAAAAGCGAGAGCCCTGCTCGATCAAGCTGGTGTAATAACCGTTGCTTGTGATCTACTTCAGGCCCCGGATCTACGGCAGTTACCAGACGCCACTCAGGTAATTTTCATGGCCGGTCAAAAATTTGGTACAGCCGACGAACCATCACTAACCTGGGCCTTGAACACCTATTTGCCGGCTCGTGTGGCAGAACGATACGCAGATTCAAAGCTGGTCGCTTTTTCAACGGGTAATGTCTATCCGCTGACATCCATCACCGGCGGCGGGTCGGTTGAAACCGACCCCCTTATGCCAATTGGGGAATATGCGCAATCTTGTTTGGGGCGGGAACGGATCCTAACCTATTTTTCCAACCACAACAGCACCCAGATCACCATTTTGAGACTCAATTACGCCATTGATCTTCGATATGGTGTTTTGATAGATCTGGCCCAAAAAGTCGATCAGGGAATCCCGATTGATTTGCAGATGGGGAACGTCAATCTTATTTGGCAGGGAGATGCCAACGAGATGGCATTACGAGCCTTTTCGCTCTGCACCAGTCCACCACAGGTGCTAAATCTAACCGGTCCAGAGACCGTTTCAATTCGTTTTCTGGCACACCGGTTGGGTCAGATCTTCAACCAGGAACCCAGTTTTATCAATGCCGAAGGCGAGACTGCATTTTTGAATAATGCTAGTTGTTGCCATCAAATATTCGGTTATCCCCGCACCCCGTTGGGTCAGATGATCGATTGGGTCGCGCATTGGGTTAAAATTGGTGGCCCAACTTTAGACAAACCGACCCACTTCGACGTGCGAGCCGGCGCATTTTAGGCTGGTTTCAAACTTCACTTTCTGCAGGATGAGCCAACTGCCGCATTTGTCTAACCAAACTCGCCAACGGTAGACCAACCACGTTAAAATAACATCCTTCAATCCGGTCGACAAAAGCCGCTGCCTGGCCTTGAATACCGTAGGAGCCAGCTTTGTCATCCGCCTGGCCACTGGCAACATAGTCCTCAATTTCTGCTGAATCTAGTTGTCGAAAATAGACAGTCGTTTTTTCGCACCAGGTAATTCGGCGATTTCGATCTAAGTCTATTAAGACCACCCCGGTCAATACCTCGTGTTGACTCCCGCTCAGTTTTTGTAACACACTTGTTGCTTCAGGATGATCTTTCGGTTTTCCCAAGGATCGTCCTTCGAAAACAACCGTTGTGTCGGCACCGATAATCAGGCCTGTCTGGTAGTGTTTGGTGATGTTAGTGGCTTTTAATTGAGCCAATTCTTGAACACCTTTTTCAATTGAGTGATCGTTCAGTCCTGGTTCTTCGATATGGCTAATGCAAACACGAAACTGCAGCCCAATTCGTCGTAATAAGTCTGAGCGGCGAGGAGACGCCGAGGCAAGAATGATTTGGGGAAAAATACGGTTGAGATCTGTCATCGAACTTAATCTATCTTAGTCCTTTCCTGTGCCGTTAATTCTACCGATTTGAAACGGTTTCAAGGTTATGTTAGAATAACAGAAATTAGATTCCCCTTTCAAGTTACTGGCTAATGTGGCGACTCCTTCCGCTCTCTATTTTAACAGTCGGGTTTGCAGTGACCATAGGTCTGGTATCCCAGTTTGGATTGGCAGGTGTTGCTCCAGCCTTAGCAGTTTTAGCAATTGTATGCAACTTGGCCTTAACCATTATCCGGCTTCGCCAAAGCCAACCAACTGAAACCCGGGATCAGCAAGCAGATGTCCATCGGTTATTGTCGGAGCAACTGGACGAGACAGGTCGACTTGACTTGGAACGGTTAGTTGAGTTAGAGCAGACATTCGATCGGCTGATCTCAAAAGGTACTCGACCACAGTTTATCTCGGCTGAAATTCCGATGACTTTTAGCCACTTAATGAAAGAAGCAGTTTCAGCAATTGAAAGGCGAAATCAATACCGACAGTTTTTAACCCAAACCGATGTGCTAAAGTTAAGATCTGATCTGGAGATTACTCACTTAGAACTGGAAAGAGAGGTCGGCCTGCTGTGTCGGCCACAACTAGAGGTTAAAGTGGAACAACTCAATCAAGAATTAATGGATCTTAAACAACTAAACACTACCCTTGAACAACTCGACCAAGATATCGCTTCAGCTCAATCCGCACTGCACTGCACAGTAGTTCTCTTGACAGAACCAATTACGGACAACTACGATAGCCGTCTCAGTGAACAAGCAGATAAACTCCGTCGCGTAGTTGAGATTTCACAAGAGGTCAATATCGAGTTAGCAGAATATAATACCGACTGATAAATCCCGCTAGTTGTGATAGAATTGCCCTAAAATCAGACACACGGACAACAGATGTCAAATAGACCCAAAAGAGTTTTTGTAATTGGAATTGATGGTGCCATGGGGCCAGCCGTCAAGTTAGCTAAGACCCCTAATATCGATGCCGTAATTGAGCATGGTGTTTTCACCTATTTTGCGCAAGCCGTAGTGCCAAGTGCCAGTTTCCAGAATTGGGGCGCATTGTTGCATGGAGTCGAAGCTACTAGCCACCAAATCAGCGATGCCAACCCGATCCAGGAGGAGGTTCCTTTTCCCTCCTTTCTGAAAATTTTACAACAGGCGCAACCCAACCGAACCTGCGCGGCCTTCAGTTGTTGGAATCCGATTAATCAATATATCATCGAACAATCTATCGATTGCCATCGGGTTTCTCAACCCGATTCAGAACTGGTTCAAACAGCCGCCAGCTATATTCGGCAATCGCCACCTGATCTGTTTTTCATGCAACTGGATGATATTGATGCAGCCGGACATCGGGAAGGTTACGGCAGTGAAAAATATCTGCAACAAATCGAAAAAACCGACGGCGAGGTCGGTGTGGTAATACAGGCCATCCAAGATGCTGATGTCTACTCAGAAAGCCTGATTTTGATCATTTCAGACCATGGTGGATTTGGTACGGGGCACGGTGGCAATGAACCCGAATGTTTGGAAATTTTTTGGAGTATTCGTGGGCCAAGTATCGCCCGGGGTATAGAACTAGATCAACCGATCTCAATCAAGGATACAGCCTCTATCATCTTACACGCCTTCGACACTCCTATACCTAAAGGTTACGAAGGACAGATTTCCGCTCGCGTTTTTGAAAATTAGCGCTAGATTAGTTTAGGAGGCAACAGTGAGCCAGCAACCCATCTTATTGACTGACACTCAACTACAGTCTTATGTCCAGAACGGATATATCATCTTAAAAAGCAGTCGCCCTGCTGAGTTGCACCAACAAATCCTCGATAAAATGGAAGCCGTCTTTGAAAAGGAGGGCAATCCAGGTAATAACATGGTGCCGCGAATCCCTGAAATCCAAGAGATTTTTACTGATCCGGTGATTCATGGCGCACTAACCAGTATCAACGGTCCCAATTACTACGCCCATCCACATCGGCACCCTCATCTCAATAGGCCTGGCAGTAGTGGACAGAATCTACATAAAGACTCCTGGGGTAAACTGAGACATCATACGCGTTGGACAATGACCTTTTACTATCCGCAAGATACGCCGGTTGAAATTGGTCCAACAGGTGTAACACCCGGTAGCCACTATCTGAACACAGGTCCAGGTGAGGTAGATGAAGTCCCGTTGCACGGCGCAGCCGGTACAGTTGTGATTGTTCACTACGATCTCTGGCATCGAGCCACGCCTAACCAATCTGACCACAAGCGGTACATGCTCAAGTTTCTCTTTACCCGAATGGAGGAACCACAACCGTCCTCGTGGGATCAGACAACCTCTCCTGGATCCAGGAAAACTTGGGATACTGACGATCCATTGTATAGTGCTATGTGGCGATGGCATACGGCCAAGGATCCACAGTCACCTCGAAAAACAAACGGAGATGGCATCTCAATTCAGGATCTACACCATCAAGATGAAGCTCAGGCCATTCGGGCGGCCTATCAATTGAGTGAAATGGGGCAATCTGCGATTCCAGATCTCCTTTCCGCTGTCAGGGATCCTGATGGAATTGCTCGCCAAAATGCCACTTACGGTCTAGCCGCAATGGGAGAGGCTGCTGTTGATCCGGTCGTAGAACTAATAGCCCATGAGGATCCAGCAGTTCGGATCTCTGGAATCGAAACCCTCGGTGACCTGGGGCTAGACGCTACCGATGCGCTAGATCAACTGATTAAGACGGCCGGTGACAATAATCCTGCTATCCGGCGTGCGAGTACAGATGCTCTAGGCTTAGTTGGACAGTGTTCGACAACTGCGGCTTCAGCCTTGGCCGAGAACCTAAAAGATGATGATGTGTGGGTCAAACGAAATACCTCGCTGGCACTGGCCAGGTTAGGTGAATTGGCGGAGCCTGTGACGCCGAGTCTAATTACTGCGCTGAAAGACGAAAACCGGTATGTACGGGCTAATTCGTTGGAGGCTTTAAGGCGAATCGGTACCTCCGCATCGGAAACCGCTATGTTCAACTTCTTGCTAACCTCGCGCTGGTGTCCATTAACCACCCGGGATAGTACCTTTTAAAAATTGGTTTCAGCGGTAGTAAATCCATTTGGTCGACTACCTGCTCCTGAAGAACGAAATTCGACTTTCACCGGTTCTACTAGAGGTAAGAAGAGATGGCGAATCTTGGGTAACGATTCACCATCCCTCCGATTATACTACCTAGCGTAACCTCTTGAGATAACCCATGGAACTAATCCTTCTTGGTTGAAGTTGGTCTTTACCAACCGATTTTCACCTCTGCCTTGGAGAAATATTTGGTGTAACGGCTTCCAACTGGACAGCTGCCGTGCAATATTATCTTTTGCGGAACTAGTCGTCGATACGCTGCCCCAAATGCAGAGCGCTAAAGGTCTGATTGACGGCTCAATATCTAGCCTCGTCAGAATATGAGCACGGAGTTGTTTTGCCATTTCATCGGTCGGATGGCATTTGCTAAACATCAACAATAACCGGTGGTAAACGCCATCTCCTCGTATCGGTAGAAGTATTAATTGTCCATCGAATTCAGCCTCGCTGGAACCCCTACTGCCAATTGCACCTCTTTTTCACCTCACAGTTCATCTCTAACCTAAAGTTGTGTAACACCATCATAGTTGATTCAAACGATGTTACAAACTATCTCACCACTTCACCTACTTAGGGCTCCCTCGGAATCCAGCAACTTCATTTCTCCATACACACTATTTCATATGTTTACGTAGAGGTTGTCCAATTAGCGCTCGACTGTGGGGTCGACTCGAGCGATCGGCAGGCGCTAGCAGTAGTTAGTCCGGCAGATGGAGCAAGCCATGGATAGAGCAGAACGGGCACAGATCTGGCGGCCACAGCTAGCGTGGTTAGAAAGGTGGAAGAGCGGTGTTGAGCAGTGGGGATGGGTGGATACCTGAGCAAACCACCCCAGGCTACTCAACTGGCAGCTCAGATTGGAGAACCAATTCCCGACCTTCCGGTTGGAATCGGTCTGTAGGAGCTTAAGAATTAAGGGATGATCTAGCTACACATCAGTTGGAATGAAAAAGCAAGTTGGACATCAAAGCGGATAAAATACTTCTCCTATCAAAGCCTAATTCGGAGGAAATGATGCCAAATAACCTTCAACCGTATCACAAAATGAAGCTACAACTTAGCCAATGGTTGCCGCTAGAACGTCGCACCCGGATTCGAAATATGGCCCTGTTCTTGACCGGTCTCTATTTAAGTGGTAAACCCCATCTGTCCAAGATCGTTCCTACTTGGCCGCGGCGAGGGAAATTACCCAGTCTGACCAACCGTTTGTGGCGATTTTTGAACCATCCTAAGCTAGAGGCAGGAAGTTGGTACGCGCCGCTAGCGGGGGAGATTGTCAAACGACTGCCGACCGGTGCTATTACCTTGGTAATCGACAGCACTAAAGTCGGTTTTGACCACCGCTGGTTGTCGATTGGGGTGACCTTCAAAAAAC
>JASMLX010000002.1:0-13381 GCA_030748495.1 Candidatus Poribacteria bacterium
GTGACTACCGACCTGAAGGCGGCAACCAAAGCCCTGGCGGTTTCGGGATCCGTAACACTGGAAAAAGGTGAGGTGGTAGCGCCAGCAGGCGTAAAAGTGGTAGTTGAGAATACGGGAATTACGGGCGAGAAGTCAGTGACAGTAGACGCCAGTGGAAATTACAGTGTCACTTTCTTTGATCCGTTGAAAATTGTAGCCGAGTCCGGGAATCAACTCAAGATTACGGTTACCGATTCGTTAGGCGAGGCATTCCAATCGACCCATTCGTTAGCGACAGCAGAGGTTAACGTCGGCAGAGCCGAGGTCGATCTCGAGACAAACCTACCGGCACGAACAAACAGCTTGACCGTCAGTGGGCAAACCTACCTGGTGGGGGCTGAAGTCAAGGCGGGTTCGGGTCTGACAGTCACTGTTTCAGTTGGTGAAACCAAAAATGACAGCACAACCGACGCTACTGGATCTTATAGTGTGACATTAGGCGACGCTACCTCTTCGATAGCCAAAACCAGGTCTAAAGTTGTCGTTACAGTGAGTGATGGAGCTAAAGATCGTGGATCCGATAGCGATCGTTTGACCGTCGCCCAGGTGGTTGGTGGCCAAACTACTGTCGATGTGGTAACAGACCTGAAACAAACCACCAACGTTCTGGTCGTCAATGGCTCGGTGCTGTTGGAGGATGGAGTCACATTGGCAGAAGCGGGTTTAAAGATAGAAATCGAAAACACCGCCACCGATCGAAGTTTTAGTGCCAGCGCTGCGACAGAAGCAGCTGGCTCTTTTGCCGCCACCCACTTCGATCCGTTTAAAATTGTAGCCGAAACTGACGACCAGCTAGAGGTTAGTGTCACCGATGCCGACGACACCGTCCATACACAGACACATGTAGTTACCTCTAAAGAGGCGTTGGAGGGACAAATTAACGTCAACCTGGAAACGCCTTTCCCGGCCCGAAATACAGCCATCGAACTCTCGGGCAGCGTCTACCGCGAAGGTGGTGAAATCCTGGCGCCTTCCGGGCTAACGGTTACCGCTGCAATCGGTGAGGCGTCCGAAACCACGACCACAGCCGCCGACGGCAGCTATAGCGTCAAAGTTGATGCCGCCGTCCAAACGGGCAGTGAGGTGTCGATTGCCATAGCCGATGACAGCGGCCAACGTGGAAGCATAACCCAGATTCTAGCCACTGCTGAGGTTTCTGTTGGAGTCGCTAATGTGGATGTTCCTACCGATATTGGTGCGACGACCACAGTATTGGTGATAGCCGGCCAAGTCACTGCTGAAGACGGCAATCCTGTCGGGGCAGATGTGGAAATCGTGGCCACCTTGCGGGAGGCAACACAACAGGCTAACACCGAAGCTGACGGCAGTTATGGAATCACTTTCTTCGATCCGTTTAAAATTGTAGCTGAAAACGGCGATCTGCTTGAATTGCAGTTGTCGCAAGCCTCGACTGGCGAAACCTCCAATATTCGTGTTAGGTTAACCACCAAGCAGGTTATGGATAATAAGACGACTGTCGATGTTCAGTTCAGCGGCTTTAATTTGTCAGGGGCGATTGCTGAAGCCGATGGAAAATTGCTACAAACAGACACTGCAGTTGTGGTCAGAGTTGCCAATACCGTCTCAGGTCAAACAGTTCAGGTCAGTGCGCAGGGTGGCGGTTACATGGCGCAATTCACTACAGCCGAAACTGAGTCGTTTGCGGCTGGCGATGTGTTCGAAATTCACACTTTAAATGCTGCCAACCCTAGTCTGGTTTACGGTACAGGTTCTTATGAACTGACCGCCGCAGACCTGGAATACAAAACAGGTACAGCGACAGAGATCACAATCGATAGAACCTCTACTTATACCGTTCAGGGAGCGGTACTCGATCGAAATGGCGAGGCGGCCGTCGGTGCGACTATCATTGCCACCGCGCCACAGGCACAGGTCTTAGCCACTGCCGACGCCAACGGGAAGTACCGGGTCCGGTTTGTCGATTTGGCCACCAACCCCGTAGTAGGCGATGAGATTGTGCTGGTAACACAGATCGAGGGGGAATTACCCCGTCAGACTATCCTTCGCGCCTTCGAAACCCCAACGCGGGTCATTGAAATTGATCTGATCCCCATGCGATTGGGCGGACTGTCGATCAACTCTGGTCAGTACCGTGACTTTATCGATAGACTGGTCGCTAGAGCGATTGAAAAAACCAGTGTAGGCCAATTGCTACAGGGCGAACTGATGAAGCTGATTCGCAATGACCCCGGTTTGCGGGCTCAGATGACCGGTTTGTTGAATAGTATGGTGCCGGGTGGGTTGTTGCCAACGCAAGTATTACTTAGCCCTGAGCTACCACTCGTTTTTGCCGACCCGGAAAATAAAGATCTGGAAAACTTCGGTAACGGTGTGGTGCCTGCCCCGCTATCGGGCTTTTTAGAGGGTCTTGGCGAGCTAAATATGGGTCTTACCCCCTTTGTTACCAGTGATAAGCTGGATCTATACCTCTCCA
Source organism: Candidatus Poribacteria bacterium (assembly GCA_030748495.1). Lineage (GTDB taxonomy): Bacteria > Poribacteria > WGA-4E > WGA-4E > UBA9662. The sequence continues at coordinate 2,495 of JASMLX010000002.1, forward strand.
TCCCAAATCCGGCGGTAGCCAAGGTCGAGTTCGAACTAAACGGTCTGCAGTCGACTACCTCTGAAGCTGAGAAAGTGATGACGGGAGGAACTTTCCCTCATACCTTCCAGGTCGAAGAAGAGTTGGCGGCCGCCTTCTTACCGGTTTATCCCAGTGGCGATAGTGGCCAGATGTTTGCCGGTGTCACACTCCGTTATGCGGAAAAAGATCTGCCGGAACCGACAGTGGATGAAGGGCCAAAAACGCTGGAAGAACAGATTCAGGAGAAAGTTGACCAAGTCCTGGAAGATGTCACTGTCATTAGTGATAGTGCTACAGATGTACTGGGTGATTTGGCGGCAGTTGAACTGCCTGCGGCTCTTCAGGATCAGTTAGGCGATATTACCAGTCAATTGGATTCACTAACCTCCGCCGCTTCAGGTGGTGATGTTCAAGACTTACTGGAGGATCCCAAACAGATTGAAGCTGTTAAGGAAAGCGTCCAAGATTTCTTGGTCGAAGTCACGGCAGCGGAGACGGTTCCAGAAGAGTTAAAAACGCAGGTAGCCGATCTAGAACAGAACCTGGACGCCCTGGATGATGTGTCCAATTTAGCCAGTTTGGCCGGCGGTATGGATTTAAGTGCGTTGCTCGGTGGTGGTTCACTTAACCGCCTGGTTGGTCCCGTAGCCTACAACCGTTTAATTGCGCCGCCAACCGCCGCTGAATATTCTGGTAGTGCAGCTATGCAACCTCGCCAGATTGGTAACCAGTTTATTTGGGAGACGGCTATTAATATAGAGCCAGCTAAAATCTACTACTACTATTTTGAAGTTGAGTTTGCTAATCCCGTATCTATGGAATTAGCTGGCATCTCTCTGGATAATGTTTCCCAATGGGTAATGCCTGACCTGCGAAATATGCAACTCGATGACCGGGGCTTGATTGAGCAGTTGCTGACCGAAGAGGTTCAGGATGCGATGGGACCGATTCTAGATCCGCTCGTTGGCGGTATCGTCGGTGGTGGTGGTGTTGCGTTGGAGATCGCTCCTGCTGATCAGGATAAGCTGGTCAGTATTTTGACTAAAAATGCAACTGCCCTATACGAAGATATTTTGGCTACGCTGGATCCAAAGTTGGTTTCACTCTTTGCTACACCAAGGATTGCAAGCGATGAAACCCTGTGGGTGACTAAATTCGATTTCGACGCTAATGCTGATGGTGAATACCAACTGGGAGCTGCCGCTTACGATAGTACAGGAAATACGCTTGACCGGTTAAGTCCGAAAGGATTCGTTTTGGATCGAACCGCACCAATCTCCGCGCTCGAACCCACCGTAGGCGAAAATGCTGGCCACTATATGACCAATGATGGTGTACATGTCGCTTCAGCGATTAAGCCGGGTAGTATGGGCGTTCTAAACCTGCACAGTAAGCCGACAAATTCTCAATCAGACCTTGTTGGTTACCTGTATTACATGAAGCAAGACGACGATGATCCGACCAGCACCTGGTTCTCCTTACCGGTTCCCGAATCCGATGACCGTTTCGGTGCTAGCCAAATGCTAACGGACCTGTTGCCGGCCGATCAATTAGCGGGGCTTGGAATCGGAGGAATGTTAGGCGTATTGGATACTGTTCCAGCCTCAGTTAGCTCTCCGCATCACATGGATATGGCACTCAGTGTTATTGAACCTGGTGACTATCTGGTTCGTGCCATTGGCGTAGACGGTCTTCTCAATGTTAGTGCCAATGCGCCGGCAACCCAGATCCGAGTTGCTGCACCTGAAGCCGACACTATCAAAATTGCCGAGCTGCTAATCGGTGAGCGTGAGGGGCAAGACACTATTTTTGAAGATACGCTGGATCTGGCCATTAAGCTGCGGGTCAGTAATCGAACAGTTCACCCACTGTCGTCGGTCATTGTCAGTTTAGACGATACTGAAATCGCATCCGTAGAGGCAGAAGCCTTAGCTTCAGCAGTTGCCGCTAGTGAGTTTGATATCACCTATATAATCGATAATTACGATGAGTTGTTAGCGGCTGGAAATGCGATTTCGCTTAACGTCACTACGACCAACGCACTTGGTATTTCAGATACCCAAACCGTTGATTTGAAGTTGAGTGAGGGATTGTATCCAGCAATGCCGGATATACTCGCTATACAGATTGAGGTAGACGAAACCAGTATCGATAGTGGTGCGGCCAAAGGGGGCGTAACCATCTATGCGGCCACCCCGGCTAGGACTGTTCCGGAAACTATTTCTGTCGAACTACAAATTCGTCGTACTGATGAGACGGAATGGAAAACACTGGCAGAGGTCACGGAACCAGTTCTCGATGGAAGACAAAATAAGTGGTCTGTTAGCCTGGATACGCTGACACTGGACGATACTATTACCACCGACAGTCCAGCCGCACACGATGTGTCCCTGGATGATAACCCCTATCTCATTCAAGCTATTTTAACTGATGCGGAGGGCAAAACCTATACGTCGAGTATGACGCCGGCACTGTCGGTCGATAACGTCGATGATGTCGGGCCAAGGAGTACGTCCAAGATCCTCAGCGTTTCAGACGCTTACGACCTATTGGAAGCCGTAGATGGCGTTTATGTTGCGGGTGGACTACTGGCTGAAGGGGTCGAAACCCCCATCTTATCGGTTATGGCTGAAATAACAGCCGATCCGGCTACCTTTGCTTCGGTCAACCTGTTTGTCGACGGTAATCTAATAGTTCCACTGGTTCTAGATGAAGATGGGACTTATGGAGTGGCGTTAGATCTGCAACTGATTGAGAACGGATCCCATACTTTTCAAGTTCTAGCCGTCGATGACGCCGGGAATAGGGAAGTAGAGACAGATAATTCAAACATCACCGTTCGCGTCGAAAACTTCACCTCCCCATTTATCGAAGGGGAAACACTACCGATCGACATAGGCGGATTGAGTATAGCCGAGGTGATCGCCGCATTCCCGACAGGATTTCCTGTAGCAACGGAATTTGCCTTTACCCTAACATTGGATGGTGTCAGCGTAGCAGAAATTGACGTGCTGATCGACGGGAAATCGGCCAGAGAACTAGGCTTACTAACGGTCGAAGTGGTTCAGGCTTATCGTTCTACTGAAAGCGAAACGTTAAGAACCTTTGCCGTGTCGCTGGATAGCTCTAACTTCCCGGAAGGAACCTTCGAAGATCTGGAAGGTGTTGTGAAAAAGAAAAACGGTTCGGTCAGCTTCCCGCTGCCACCAATTAACGTCGACTTGACCGCTCCTACGATTACAGTGTTATCACCAACTGCCGGACTTGAAGTGAGCCCTTTACCAACCCTGTATGCCGCCTATGATGATGGTGCAATTGGAACCGGCGTTGAAGTGGATACGGTAAAGCTCGAATTGCACCATATCACACCAGATGCAGTTCTGGTGGAATTGGATAGTAATCTGTTAAAGATCAACGACAAACGGTTAGTCTTTACCCGCGAAACCCCATTAGATGGCGGGGCTTATCAAGTAACAGTCAGTGTGACGGATAAAGTCGGAAATGTTGGTACAACTTCGGTTGATTTCGTAGTTGAAGGTACCAAACAGCCGGATACGACACCGCCAATCTTAGCACAGGCTAGCCCACAAGGTGTCGTCACAACTTCCAATGTGACGATTTCCGTTCTGGCCTCAGATGAACAATCCGGTATCGCAGGGGTTAACTTGACACTCGATGGTAAAGATCTCGGTGAAGGTTCATCGCAAAGCGTGAAGAACCTGGTGGACGGGACGCATCAGGTCGTTGCCGTGGTTACCAACAGTGATGGTTTGGAAACGACCTACGAATGGTCTTTCACTGTTCAGGCCAAAGATACTACACCGCCAGTAATCTCCGCGGCTAGCCCGCAGGGGGTAGTTCATTCTAAAGACGTTACCCTGACCGTGTTGGCAAGCGACGAACAATCAGATATAGCCAAAGTGCTGTTATCGGTTGATAGTGGCAAGGTCAGTGAAGGCACGACCTTGGCTCTAAAAGGCTTGGCCTCCGGTCAACACCAAGCCAAAGCTGAAGTAACAAACGGGGTCGGTTTAACGACGAGTTATACCTGGACTTTCAGTGTGGACGTGGATACAACCGCTCCTATTATTTCTAATCCGCAACCATCCCCCCAGTCGATTATCGGGGACTTGGGTGGAAAAGATGTTGTGATCTCGGCCAATGTGACCGATGAACAATCCAAGGTTTCCAAAGTTACTGTTAAACTTGATGGTAGCGCTAAAAGCGCTAAAATATCTGACGGCTTGGCCTTTGTTAAAGTTTCAGGACTTCAGGCTGGACAACATACGGTTGAACTCCGAGCTACAAGCGCAGGTGGTGCCTCACTCCTCGAGTGGACATTTGAGGTCGACGGAACCCCACCGGTTATCTCCAGCGTGGCACCGCAGGGTGTGATCCGGAGTGATTCGGCTAATGTAAGTGCGACTATTAGTGAAGATCGATCCAAAGTGACGACTGTCACGATTGCGGTCGATGGGAAAACCACTAAAGCTACACTAAAGGATAGCGCAGTTAACCTCAATATTTCTGGCTTGGACGATGGAACACATACCGCCACTGTCACGGCAGAGAGTATTGGCGGTAAAAGTTCTCACTCTTGGACATTTACCGTGGAGCAGGATAATACACCGCCCCAAATTACGGTGACCGATCCACAAGGTACCGTCAGACTGGAAAAACCAATCGTCTCTGTATCGGCAACAGACGACCTGTCTGGTGTGGATTCGATTAAGATTAGTTTGAAGAACAGTAGCGGTAAAGCCGTATCAGGCCGAACAAAGTCGAGTGGTGGCGGTAATTCAGCCGAATTCAAGCCCAACAGTGCATTGAGTGCGGACACATACACGGTGGCCACCACAGTATCTGACGAAAACGGAAACGAAAGTCAAGCTCGCTGGACCTTTACCGTCGAATTCGATACCATTCCACCGGTGATTGACATCGTTTCACCAACAGGTGAACTGCCGGTTAGAGAGACACGTCGACCTGTTATTTCGGCTAAGTATAATGATGCTATTTCTGGAGTTGATACCAAATCGGTAAAAATGTCTGTCAATGGAGCATTAATTACTCCGCAATCGGCAACAGCGGATCAGGTGACATATACACCGAAAGGAGATCTCAGTTTTGGTCGACATACTGTCAAAGTCGAGGTTTCTGATACAGCAGTACCAACGCCGAATAAAGCGACCATTGAATGGACCTTCATTGTCGAAAGTCCAGATGACGCAGCAACGGTCGTACTCAATGCGTTAAACTACCCAAACCCGTTTAATGAGAGTACAACGATTACTTTCAGTGCTTCAAGACAGGCGAAAGTAACCATCGAAATCTTCGATGTGTCGATGCGTCTAGTGAGAACGCTGGAGTCAGCAAAGACGGTAGAAACAGGCGAACAGTACAAGAAAGTTTGGGATGGGAACACAGAAGATGGCAACTCACTTGCTCGTGGCGTATACTTCTGCCAGGTTACGGTAACCAGCGATCTCGGAACCGAGTATCGTCTCCTGAAACTGGCACTTACCCGCCCTCGATAATATTAGGTGCATAATGGGTGAAGTGTGGCGGGGGTTGCACTTCACTCACATCGTACAGGAGAATTAGATGTTTCAAAAAACAGTTCCATACACAATAGTTTTGTTTTTACTTTTTGTCACCTCCATATGCTTGGCGGATGTGGATTCCGCTCCATATCTTCGGTTTGGAGCAGGGGCACGGTCTGTAGGGATGGCAGGTGCGTCTACGGCCGTCGCAGATGGCGCCAGTTCGGCTGCGTTGAATCCAGCCGGGTTGACTAACGTGGACGATCTCACCTTTACACTAGCAACACAAAGATTGTCCTTTGACCGCAATCATAGTTTTGTGGGGGTTGCTAAAAACTTGACACCACAAAGCACAATCGGCTTGGCGATAACCAGTTTTGAAATCGCTGGGATTCCGGAAATTACAAACGCAGGGGAAGAAAAAGGAAACTTCTCCTACGGTTCAGGCGCATATACGCTCTCTTACGGTCACGCGCTAGAACAGGTAAATCTAGGGGCCTCTTTGCGGATGATTTCGGATAAGTTTGGTCTCGATAGCGATAGCCGCCAAACAGGACTCGGCGGATTAGATCTAGGTGTTTTAGGGAAACTGTATTCCAATACCGTTTTCTATGGCGCGACGCTCAAAAACTTAGGTGGTTCCACGGCATCAGCCTTAAATCTGGGAGTTGCTTTCCGTTACGGTGGGAAAAATGCAGTCACAGTTGCACTGGACTTGGGAACAGAGTTCGTCGATATTGAAGAGAGTACAACCGCAGTCAAGATTGGCCTTGAATATGTCTTGGCCGATATGTTTGCCATTCGTGGCGGAACACAAAGAACTCCTAACCGAACCAGTTTATACGTTGGGTTTGGTGTCAATGTCGCAAATTTCGGTGTTAACTATGCGATCAAACCAGTCGATAGCACAGACTACGATGTCGTTGGCGATGCTAATGCCCACTATGTCTCCTTGTCCTACAGCTACTAGTATAAGATACTAGTCATAAGAACCTTGCTTAAGGAGTATTCCTGATGAACATGAAAAAAAGTCACTTGCGATCCCGATCAGGGAAGGGCAGTATACTTTTCTGCTTGCTGTTGATTGTCGGACTAACAACCTCCGCTTTTTCAGCAACAATTACACCTAAGTCTCTAAATGGGAACACGAAACTGGTTGCCGTTAAAGAGGGAGATACCTTATGGGATTTAGCACAGGAATACCTGACTGATCCTGCACTGTGGAGGGAATTCAAAAAATACAACGATTTTACTGACCCTAACATGATTTATCCAGGGGAAAAATTGCGGATTCCGATTAGCTTCAACATGCCTGCTCAGGCGATCGTGAGAGCAGTTGAAAAGAAGGGGCTCCTGTCCAAAGAAGAAATCGATCAGATTAAGGAGCAACTGGCAAAGGCAGAGGATGAGCGAACAGACCAAGGTCAGCAAATTACTGATTCGGAAACCCAAATCCGTCAACTAAAAGCACAGGGGCAGGCCATAAGAGAGGAATTGACCGATGCAATCGAAGAATTAGGTGCTATTGGTGGATTAAGCGAAAGCCTCGATAAGTTGAAATCGAAACTGGAAAATATTGGTACTATTGACGAAGATATCGAAGAAGTTATAGAAACGGTCTCAACTCTTGAGAGTGAGCTGAGCAATTCTCAAAAATCGGTAAGTAACTTAGCTGCGGGGAACGAGTCGTTACTTGAAAAGCTCAAATCAACAGAGGATCGTATTGCCTCATTAACTGAAAAGATTCAAGCTTTAGAGGGACAGAGAAACGCAGTGGTCGCGATTGGCAATGGCAATCGCCCTGAAGAAGCCGAAACGCTGGAACAGTTGATCAGTAGCCGTGACGATGGAACAGTATCAGACGAAGAATTTTTAATTAGTTTATCGGAGAATGGGCTGGATACAGACGAGAAGTTAGAAGAACTTCATCAACAAGGTATCCTGTCTGCAGAGGAACTGGCACAAAAGAAAGAAGAGGGAAGGAAAAAGAAAACGGTTGTCTTAATAACAGCTTTAGCGGGTGGGATTGCATGGTTCGCAGTCAACGCACTCGGCGGAGCCAACTAGCTGGGCTCTTCAACACTACGAGGTAATAAAAGAAGGCAGGGAGTCGTCGTCATCTACAGGCTCCCTGCTTTTTTATGTGGACAGATAGCTAGGCATGAAGTTTCAGGATTTCACAAGCGAAGGCGTATTAATCGAGTTGTTTGGTGACCGGACGGAGCAGATTGGTAACGCGATCGTCGGCGGATTAGCGTGGTTTGGTTCAGAAAAAGTTGTTTGGGCTGAAGTCCACGAGAACTCAGAAATTATTGATCCATCCAGCATCAGGAGGCTTCAGCGTTTACTCCAGATCTCAACTCAAACCGGCAGAGCCACGCTACTATCTGGGTGTTTGATTGATCGATTGGCACACCAAGTTCAGCAGGCCTCTATTAAGAGGAGGGTCGCCATACAGTTATGGGTCAATCAGGTTGTGGATCATCCAACACCGATCGTGATCATTGGACAAAGGGCTAAATTAGGCGCTTTTGCAAAGGTTTTGGCTGATGGGATCGTAACAAACAAGTCTGAAGCGATCCAAATGATCCGGGAGCTAATTCAGATGCCGAAAGAGAAATTACAGTTAGGACGCCAACAGCGAATTGTCAGTTCTGCTCTGAGCTAGAGAAGTGCTGATTCACAACCGGAATGATAATTTGCAGAATGTCGGACAGAACTTCGACATGGCTAGCAACCGCATTTACTTTTGCGACTAATCGTTCCGAATAGTGTTCCAAAACTGGTTGTGTATCAGTGCGATAAATGTCCCATCTTCGACGGATAATATCCTCTTTTGCATCATCAATGCGGTTTTCTTTGAGTGCTCGTTGCCGAATCCGTTGAATCATTGCATTCTCGTCTCTACATACAAGATGAATGACCTTTAAGACCTGGATGTGCTTTTCGGTTCGTTGTGCCTGGTTTAGATTTCGTGGAATGCCATCGAGAATTAGTAGATCCGTTTTCGGTTTATAAAGGCCTAGAACGGTTCGGGCATGGATGTTCTGTTGCCAAAATTGGACTGTAATATCGTCTGGCACCAGCTCACCTCTAGATGAATACTCATAGAAAGTCCGACCGAGTTCTGAGTCGACATCAAGCATCCGGAACATATCACCACACGACAGGTGAAAAAGCCCAGGAATAGAACCGAGAATGTTTCCCTGTGTTCCTTTACCAACACCCGGAGCACCAAATAGAAGTACAGTTGGATAACGATTAGCCATCAAGTTCTCCAAAAGCTATAATCTGCCAATTATACCTGATAACAAAAGATCTAACTAGAATAAATCAAAGGTGAAAGTCGTAATTGCCCCTGATTCTTTCAAAGGCTCTGCGACAGCCCTGGAGGTCGCAGAAGCCTTGGCGATTGGATTTCGACAAGTCTTTTCTGAGGCTCGAATCGAACTCGTTCCGATGGCTGACGGCGGAGAAGGTACTGTTGAAGCGCTCGTATCCGCAACCGGAGGCCAGACGCGATCAGCATCTGTGCAAAATCCACTTGGCGACGAAATCACTGCTGAGTATGGGATTCTAGGGGATGGTGTCACAGCCGTAATCGAGATGTCGGCCGCCTCTGGCCTGACGTTAGTAACGGAAGAGTTGCGAAATCCGATGGTAGCGACGACTTACGGTACAGGTCAGTTAATTCAATCAGCTCTGGACCACGGCTGCCGTCGACTGCTAATTGGCCTCGGTGGTAGTGCGACTAACGATGGTGGCGCTGGAGCCGCAATAGCACTTGGCGCTAACTTCAAGACCGCAGACGGTAAACCAATTGAAACGGGTGGGCAAGGGCTCGCAGATCTGGCTGAAATCGACATCACCGAGATGGATCCACGTATAAACGAAACCGAAGTAGTCGTGGCTTGCGACGTGGATAATCCACTGACGGGACCGCATGGTGCAGCACATGTCTACGGCCCACAGAAAGGGGCAACGCCAGAGATGGTTCAGATTTTAGACCAAAATCTAGAACACTATGCATCCGTGATCGAACGAGATGTCGGTAAAGTTGTCACCGAAATCCCGGGGGTTGGAGCGGCCGGTGGTCTTGGTGCAGGTTTAATTGCATTTATTAATGCCAAGTTGAAGTCGGGAGTCGACATGGTTACGGAAACAGTTGAACTGGTAAAGCGCATCAAAGAAGTAGATCTTGTCATTACAGGTGAAGGAAAATTAGATGCACAGACAATTTATGGTAAAACACCTATCGGAGTTGCTAAAATTGCCCGGCAGTTTGGTGTGCCTGTGATTGCTATCGCTGGCGGAATCGAGGGAAATCCGGCCGAACTTTACCAGGCTGGTATTACAGCAATGGTTGATATTATCCCGCACCCAATGCAATTGGATCAAGCCATGCAGGAGGCCGTTCCTTTAATCAGTCAAGCTGGTGAACGGATTGCACGCCTTATCTCCATTGGGATCGGGTTATCCTGAAAATGAGAAGGCTAAAATTGTAATGTTGGAAGTTCGTCTTTTTCCTTTCTTAACTCTATTTGGATCGATTCTCTTTTTGATATTAATAGCCACACCAGGCCAAGCGGCATTTGTAGATATCGGTACTGGTGCTCGCCCAATGGGGTTAGGTGGAGCATTTACGGCTTTGGCAGACGATGCCAGTGCCCTATACTATAATAATGCAGGTATCGCATTCTCAGAGGCGATACAGCTTCATGGAACACGGGTTTCACACTTAGGTGGGTTGGCAAGTCACAACTTTATTGCCGGTATTCTCCCGGTTGGTAAAATCGGGGCATTTGGGATCAGTACTAACATCCTTAGCGAAAGTGAGGAGATTTATCAGGAACAAGCGATTAAGCTTTCATACGCTACATCGTTCAAGGGTAAATTTTCCACCGGTATTAGTGTTAAAAGGCTGCGAACTACCTACAATCAGGAATCTAAATCCATCACTGATAATCCCTATTTCGCCACGTACCAAACCTCGGCGCTTTCGGCTGATCTAGGGGTATTGATTCTGCCACTTTCTGGGCTCCGGGTTGGAATGGTAGCGGAAAATTTAATACCAACTAATATCAGTATATCAGAGAGCGGAGAGGACAACGTCCCTATCAATTTTCGATTTGGAGTTGCGTATGACCTGGATGCTGTCGCAAATACAATACAACAAGAATCATTACAACAGATCCTCAAAACAGCGCGAGGTTCAGCAGAAGTCGGACGGCGAAATGGTCAAACGGCAATCAAAGGAGGGATTGAAGTTTGGGTTAATCCGACCATCGGTCTCCGCACAGGCTATGCTTTGCACAATAACCAA
>JASMLX010000002.1:13391-104494 GCA_030748495.1 Candidatus Poribacteria bacterium
CGCTGGGTGGTAGCCTACGTTTGAAGCTATCGTCAACCAGGCTACAATTCGACTATGCCTATCGTTTGTTTTCGGTTGAATTGACAGAAAGTAGTAATTCACAACTATTCTCTTTAGGAGTTGTATTTTAGCTAGGGGTAATCATCCAGATGAAATATCGTAGTTGGATTTTTATACTGTTTCTGACTCTGTGTACATATTGGCCCAATCTGTACCTGATGGCAGCCGTTACCTCGATGGGTGAGATCAATGCTCGGGGCGATGATCTAGGGGTTGTACCTGCCAGCTCAAATGTTGAGTTGGTGATTACGATCAATATCGATCGTTCTCAAGCTGAACCTGGAGAGGAGATTAAAACCATTGAAGTCACTATCCCACCTGGATTTGTGACAGGAGCTAATGATGTTATATCAGTTAACCGGGAACAGACAGAGTTAGACGTCAGGCCCGAAATGATCGGGCGAATCCTACGCATTGTTTTGGTCAATGAGGTTGGAGACTTCACCACCTCCCTCTATGAAATCGTCTTGCGTAGCAAAACGCCGAGTATAGTAGTTAAAGAAGCCAGTTTCAAAGTCATTTTGCGAAATCTTAAAGATCTCGCCATTGGCGAGTACATCAAACCGGGCAATGCGGATGGCCGTCCAAATAACGACGATTTTATTCTGGAGGTGATCCCCAATGTGCCACCGGATCCGGTCCGCCGCTTTCGCGCTGAAACTGATACTAAAGGGGAAAATGATGTCCATTTAAGCTGGGAACCGTCTAGTGACACCGATGTCAGCGGCTACTTTATATACCGGGATAACAACGACCAACCGCTGATAACGCTTAGAGCACGAGAAGCCAAGCAAGCGGTTGATGTTAACGTTCCATCAGGAGATCATCAATATGCGATTCGTGCATACAAGTCACAACTCCTGAAGTCTGAATCCAGCCAGATTATTTCAGTTAATGTTCGATCTGATACCGCTGCACCAGTCTCCGTCAGTACATTGACCGTTCAAACCTTTGGAGAGACTGTTAAGCTGATCTGGACGGCAAGCCAGAGCCGAGATGTTGAGAAATATCAGATCTTGCGTGACGAGACAGTGGTGCCTGACGGAGAAATTCCAGCCGAAGCCGAAAAGAGAGAATACGAATTCGATTACCAGTACCGACTTCCAAAAGGAACTACCGTTTATGCAGTCGTGGCAATCGACGAAGTTGGCAATGAATCTGAGCGGACAACACAGAAGATCCGCATCTTTGAAAAACCCTATCCCAATCCCTTTACACCGCTGTCGGATAATCCCGATTTTAATAAGGTTATTTTTCCCAAGCGGGCGATCAAAGATGCTGAAGGCGAATTTTTGGTGCTAATTTTCAATTTGAATGGCCTTTTAGTCAAAAGCTTGACGGCAGATGCACTGATGACCAAGTTAGAATGGGACGGAAAAGATGAGAGTGATGTCCTGGTCGAGAGTGGTATCTACGTCTATCAGATTCAAGTTGGGTCAGACGCTGTTACCGGGACAATAATTTTGGCAAAATAGTGATGGGACTAACTAATATTCAGACAGTTATTTTTGATTTTGGTGGAACTTTAGACAGCAACGGTATCCACTGGCGGAATCGGTTCTTTGAGTTGATTTGTCAACAAATCCCAGAATTGGCTTGGGAGCAGTTCGAACATGCAGACCGAAAATCGATTGCCGATTTTATCGCAGACCCAGCGACACCTCAACTCAACATGCGCCATTCGGCGGAAGCAATACTGGCGGGTATCGATCGGCACTTGGAAATGACCCAGCTAGATGTGGCCCAAGTTGTGGATCTCTTTTGTCAAAATGCAGAAGGTTACTTAGAAAGCAGTAGAGGATTTCTAGAGCGATTATCCACTACTTATCAACTTGGCGTTATCAGCAATAATTTTGGCAATACCAGAGGCTGGTGTGATGAATACGATCTAACACCATTTCTCGACACGATCATCGACTCGACGGTGGTTGGAATTCAAAAACCGGACCCACAAATTTTTCAAATCGCGCTCACAGAACTAAAGGCGAGCCCACCAACCTCGATTTACGTCGGAGATACTTTTATTGACGACGTTTTAGGGGCCAAGAAAGCTGAAATGCACTCCGCTTGGCTCGTTGGTGATCTAGACAAACACTGCCCAGACCCCTCCCTGGTAGATCTGGAGTTACCCTATCTACAAGCACTAACTGACTCTCTCTCCTGATTCGCGCCCCCGGTCGAGTTGGGTTTAATCTGCCCAATCCTGATGTTATCATGCCTGAGGATTTGACTACCTACACCTACACATTAGAACCCGACCACCTGAGCGAAAGACTACGGCAGGCCTACAATCTACATCAAGCGGGTCGGCGAGAGGAGGCCAAACAACAATGCCAGCAGATCCTATTAGAAGACCCTGTAAACGCTGATGCCTTGCATTTGTTGGGAGTGATGGCCTTCCAGACAGGGCAAGAAGAAATAGCGATTAACCTGATAAAATGGTCAATTGTTGCCGTCCCTCGCAACGTTCATGCTTACAACAACTTAGGACTAGCACTGGAGAAGCAGGGGTTATTGGCAGAAGCAATTGATATTTACCGTCGATCTATTCATTTGAATAGCAATCAGGTCGGGATCTTGGTCAACCTAGGCAACGCATGGCAGAAACAAGGGCAACTTGCTGAGGCCATCGACGCCTATCTATATGCAATAACGCTCCAACCGGACAACGCTCAGCTTCACAACGATCTGGCGAGTGCTCTCCAAAAACATGGGTCCTTAGACGGGGCAATTCATCACTATCGTTTAGCCATCCGGTTAGAATCAGGTTATACCGAGGCTTACAATAACCTGGGGCTTGCCCTGCCAAGAAAAGGGTTACAGGAGGAAGCGATTGCAGTTTTTCAACGAGCGATTGAATACAGTCCAGAAATAGCGGTCACTTACTACAACCTCAGTGGTGCACTGTTGATTCAAGGCCGTGCTACGGAAGCAGTGGAAACTTACCGTCGCGGTATCAAAAACAATCCGAACAATGCGATACTTCGTTACTACTGCGGTATAGCAAGGCTTCTAACAAGAGACTTTAAAAGCGGATGGGCTGAACACGAGGAGCGGTTAAAACTCGATGCCTTTCAGCGCAAAGATACTATTCCGCACTGGGACGGATCTCCACTGAAGGGCCGAACAATTTTACTATACGCAGAACAAGGGATTGGTGATGCTATTCAGTTTGCCCGTTTTATACCAAATATTGTCGAGCTTGAAGCCGAAGTTGTGATTGAGTGCCACACTGAATTGAAGCCTCTACTGAAACAACACCAAACGGCTTTTGGCGTAAATGCGATTATCGATTCGGACAGCCCCGCAGATGAAAACATCCGCTCGAAATGCGATTTTAGCCTTCCATTGATGAGCTTAGCCTATATTTTGCGAGTTTACGACGAGGTTTTACTGGCAACTAGAGTGCTGTATCTTCGAGCAGTTGGGACTGGCTCCATCCAAATTCCAGATACACAGAATCTACGGGTCGGCATTGTCTGGGCGGGCAATTCTAACCATGTTAACGATTAGTTTCGATCTATCCGTTTAGAAAGTTTATCGGTTTTGTTTGAATTGCCTGATTGTGATTTTTACAGCCTGCAAGTTGGTCAACCGGCTGAAGAACTAGCACAAATCCAGTCCAAAATTGAGATTGTAGATCTAGGCCAGCATCTCCGACATTTTGCTGATACGGTTGCAATCATCGATCAACTGGATTTGGTTATTAGCGTCGATACGTCTGTGGCACACTTGGCAGGCGCAATGGGAAAACAGATCTGGACTTTAGTTCCAGCAAAACCAGATTGGCGTTGGCAGTTAAAGCGAACCGATAGTCCTTGGTATCCAACCATGCAGCTGTTCCGGCAAATAAAATTAGGGCAGTGGTCAGACGTCATCACTAGGGTCAAATCGGAACTGGCACTTTTGACTCAAACTTATCGAAGGGATACGCAATCCTAGTCTATGTTTTATCACCTCTTTTTTGAAATTCTGAGAGAATACTTTTCTCCCTTTAACGTTTTTCAGTATATTAGTTTCAGAGCGATTTACGCTACAATTACTGCTTTGGTCGTCTCACTAGTTTTTGGACCGATGATGATCGCTTTCCTAAAACGGTTAAATATAGGTCAATATGTACGGGATGATGGCCCCGAAACGCATCTTAGCAAAGCCGGCACGCCAACTATGGGCGGTATCTTGATCATCATTTCCGTTCTGCTATCTCTGGTTCTTTGGGCTAGATTAGATCAACCCGCTATCTACGTGATGATCTTCAGCTTGATTTGGTTTGGTAGTTTGGGATTTATTGACGATTATAAAAAACTGGTCAAAAAGCAGTCGCTGGGACTAAGAGGTTGGCAGAAGATTGGCCTACAAACGATTGGCGCAATCGGCATTGCCACCTATCTCTACCTTTACGGTTATCAAGGGAAAACCGTCGGAACTGAGTTGATTATTCCGTTTTTCAAGCAAATTCGGCCAGATCTCGGTTTTTTGTTGATTCCATTTGCGGTTCTTGTGATTGTTGGATCCTCTAATGCGGTCAACTTGACGGACGGGTTAGATGGACTCGCCATTGGATGTACCCTTTTTGTAGCCGTCACTTTTGGTGTGGTTGGCTATTTAACCAGCCACCAGGACCTGGCATCCTATCTAGATATTGTCCATCTACCTGTCAATGGCGAAGCCACCACTATTTTTTGTGCTTCCTTAATCGGTGCGGGTATCGGTTTCCTCTGGTATAATTGCCATCCGGCAGAAGTTTTTATGGGAGATACCGGGGCATTAGCTCTAGGGGCTTCGATTGGGACCGCAGCCCTATTGATTAAAGAAGAAATCATGCTGGTGGTGGTCGGTGGTATTTTCGTGATGGAAGCACTTTCCGTAATCTTACAGGTTTGGTCTTATCGTGTTCGGAAAAAGCGGATCTTCAAAATGGCGCCCCTTCACCATCACTTTGAACAACTGGGGTGGCATGAAACCAAGGTTGTCAGCCGATTCTGGATTATGGCTTTGATCTTGATGCTAATTGGATTAAGTACATTAAAAATCAGATAACTAAATAGAAAATGAATGTGATGGGAGAGTAATGACACCAAAACTACCGGATCCACGCAACGAAAATATTTTAATCTATATCGACGGACAATTACTACCCAGGGAAGAGGCCAAAATCTCAGTTTTTGATAGCTTGGTACAGGGAGGCGACGGAGTCTGGGAGGGGTTGCGGGTTTACGATGGTCGAATCTTCGCCTTGGAACCGCACCTTGACCGGCTTCGGGATTCGGCCAGGGCGATGGCTTTTGTCGATATTCCGTCTCACGACGAAATTAAGCAAGCCATTTTTCAAACCTTAGAGTCCAATGGAATGCGGGATGAAGTTCATATGCGACTAACGCTAAGTCGAGGGAAAAAAGTGACTTCTGGCATGAGTCCCCACTTCAATCAGTATGGCCCAACGTTGATTGTTTTAGCAGAGTGGAAGAAGCCAATCTATAATCCTGACGGCGTTCGTTTGATCACTTCAGCCATCCGACGAAACAATCCGCAGTGCATCGACTCAAAAATTCACCATAATAATTTGGTCAATAACATTCTAGCCAAGATTGAGGCCAATGTCGCCGGAGTTGACGATGCCATTATGCTTGACTTGAACGGGTTTGTTTCTGAGACGAATGCCACTAATCTCTTTATCTTCAAGAGTAAGCAACTCCTAACCCCTCATGCAGATAGTTGCCTGGCAGGTATCACCAGAGGTGCGATCTTACAAATTGCACGGTCTGCAAGTATCGATACCGTAGAACGGAATATTTCGCTGAGTGAAATCTATGCTGCAGATGAGGTCTTCACTACCGGCACAATGGGCGAACTTTCACCTGTACTGGCGGTCGATGGGCGGAGTATTAGCAGTCGGGTTGGAGAAATGACCCAACAATTGCAAGGCCTTTATGCCGAAACCACGGCCAGCCAAGGCGAACCTCTGCCGTTTTAGGCCACTTTTCTGCTAAGATGTTGAATCACACGCTAGATGACCAGATTGAGGAAGGATTAGCCCAATTATGCCAAAGAGATCCAATAATCGACAGGTTAGTTAAGATCTATGGGAAGCCACAGATTCAGCCGTCTCAGGAAAGCCACTACACGTCGTTAGTTCGGTCGATTGTTTATCAACAGCTTAGCGGTAATGCCGCAGGAGCGATTTACAAACGGTTGCAAAGGCTGTACTTTGAAACTCCTGATTTCGATCCAGAGGAAATTTTGCAGACCAATAATTCAGTGTTGAGGCAGGTGGGGTTGTCTGAAAGAAAGGTAACCTATCTGAAAGATCTAGCCCGACATTTTCTGGATGGCAAAATCAAAATAAATGAAAACCTGAGCGATACCGAGATCGGTGACAACCTAACGCCGGTTAAAGGGATTGGCCAATGGACGGTTGATATGTTCTTAATTTTCAAGCTCAGCCGACTAGATGTTTTCCCTTTCACGGATTTGGGAATTAAGAAAGGTCTGCAAGCCTTGTTGAAGTTAAAGGACTATCCGACCAAAGAACAGATGGTCGAAATTTCAAATAAGTGGCGACCCTACCGATCATTGGCAACTTGGTATTTGTGGGAGGTGGCTGATCGTGGATTACCCAAGAGTTATGACTAGACTCTTCCATTTAACTCTTCCATTCTAACAAAAACCAAGTTATAGACTGGATTTCTCCAAATCCCCTGATACGAATATTGATCCTTTTGTCCAATTTGGACACACTGAAGGACACACTTCGTATTATGAATTCCTCGTATCTAGTCCATCGCAAGGCAGGGAGTTCCTACCTCTTCCGTTCGGCCATTCCACTCGATCTTCAACCTATACTTGAAACCAGATAGTTTCAATTATCTCTGGGTTGTGGTATCCTCAGACAATCCAAACAAATCTCTTTCCACCTGAATCAGGTGACACAGCCTCTCTATAATTCAATCCGAGAAAATCCATAGATGAAGAAACTGACCATCAGTGATATTAAGGATATTTGAAGAACAGAACTGGAGAAATCCAAACGACACGTCCAACACTACTATCTGGGTACGAACCGATTTCATGAAACAGATAGATTGAAGAATCTTCCCAGTAATCAGGAACAAGAAGACCAATTCAGAGATCAATTGAAACAAAATTACAGACAAGCCTTGAAGGAAATAAACCCCAAAGTGAGCACTTCGCCTCGCTGATTTTAGCCAATAATATTACTGACATTACCTGTGATTATGTTGGCTCTTACAGTTGGCTAAAAACTACGGGACATTCCGGATGTACCATGTTCGAATGCCACGCTCAAGTTTGTGCGTCTCGAGGTACCAATGGACATATATATTCTTTAACGTAGTGTGTTCCTGACATTTCGATGTTTTTTCTCATTTAAAGAGTTAACGGACCTGATCTGGAGCATCGTAAACGAGGCTCTACGTGGATTGTTCAAACAGAATAAATACGGTGATGTCACTATACGACCCGATAACAGACGAGCTAAAAATTTCACATTTCTAAACCCACAAACGAATCTTCCTGATACTTCCTAATACAATCCCCAGATACGCGACACACCAAAATTAAACATTCCAGGCCATACACAGGCGTTTGCTTGCTGTCAACAGCATTGGGTCGCAGGTAGTTGGATTTGTGCGACGGTTTATTGGCAATCCCTTTCCAGTACTCCCCAGCAAGCAGAAAGATGGTCAACAGCGTCTGTATTCCCCGGATAGTGGCACTTAGACGAAAGGAGCAGTGAAGATGGAGAAAAATCGATCTTACACGCGGGCGTGGATCACCGGTCTATTGTTGATCCCCATCAACTGCTACTGGATCGTGCAGATGGAGGAGGTTCGCCGTGCGGCGGGGGCGACCGTTTTTCTTTGTTCTTTAACACCATTTTCACACTATGGGTCTTGTTCCTGTTAAATTGGACTCTGCGCCGGTTCGCACCGCAAATCTCCCTGAACAACAGAGAACTGTTAACTGCTTATCTCATGGTCAATATGGTGACAGCGATGTGTTCTTACGGCATGCTACCGATATTGCTCCCTGTGATGACCTATGTCTTTTGGGGGGCGAGCCTGGAAAACGAGTGGCGAGAACTTTTCCATCGGGATCTGCCACGATGGCTCGTGGTGGACGACCCGTCAGTGCTAGCCGAATATTACCGTGGCCAAGCGCGTTTGTACACGACACGGAACCTGACCGCCTGGTTGCCGCCACTACTTTGGTGGTCATTTTTTACCTTTGTCCTGATCTTCGTTATGTTGTGCATCAATATTATTGTACGCAGACAGTGGATTGAACATGAGAATTACCTGGGTCCATGCCTCCACCCGCACCAACAACCTTGACATCAGAGGGACAGAAGAGGTAGCCTCGTCGAGGAAGCGCGTCTCTCTGAGCAGGGGAAACCGACGATCATGTTTCCTCTAGAGCGGAGGACAGGGGCTGCCAATATCTCCAATCGCTGGTGAGATTTGCGATATAGGCCAACGGGCTGAATTCCTCTACACCTCGCGAGGGCTACGCAGGCCGATCCCCCGCACCAATGCTCAAGCGGTAATGCTTACACACGACGGGACCAGTTCATTGAATACAACTGCTTTGGCATTCACATTCTCAGTACGATGGTCATTCTATTCGCGGTGTATTTACCGAAGAGTGGTAGCTCGGCATTAGCCTCTCCAGTGGGGAAAAATTCTATCACCTAATAGAAGATTTCAAAGAACGCCACAATCATAATAAGACCTTATTGCGTAGTCCAAAGATGAAGGAAATGGCTGTAGCAATTTAACTTCACCTACACATCTGAAGGATTGTTCACCATCGGCTTCAAAGGCTAGCGAGGAAAAGAAACAGGACTTTCAACCTAAACTTCAGTAAAAACGAGGAATTCCATGTACATTCATCCAAGATCTGTCGCAGACAAAATTTTCGATGCTTGGCGCAGTCCCGGCCGATTCACAAAAAACCCCGATATCATCCGACTTAAATCCGGCCGTCTCCTCCTCGTTTACTCCGATACCGAAGCACACTGGGGAGAAACAACGCAAATTCTCACCATCCTGCACAGCGACGACGATGGTCTAACTTGGAACAAACTAAGTGAAGTGGCAACTGCGGATCGTAGCAAAGGTGACGAACGCCTGGTCACGCCACGTATTAGCCTGCTCAGAGACGATCGAATTGCCGTTATCTGCGACCACGACGATTTCAGTCACTTCCACCAAGATCAACCGCCAGGCAACTGGCTCTGGTGGAGTACCGACGGCGGCAAAAGCTGGGATGGTCCGCACAAACCCAATATCACAGGCTTTGAACCCGATCGAATAATGGAATTACCAGACGGACGTCTTGCCGTTTGCTCGCACGTCATGCTGCGCGAAAGTCAGGAGTTCGCCGAAATCATGACCACCTCCACCGATGGTGGCAAAAGCTGGGGCAACCAAGTCATCGTCGCACACGATGGTTATCACCGCTTTTGTGAAGGCGCTCTCGTAATCCTCGATGACGGCAAGGAACTGGCCTGTGTCATGCGAGAAAATCACTCGGGTGGCATTCCTAGCTTTGTCACCTTTTCTCAGGACAATGGCCAAACTTGGAGCGCTCCTCAAATGTGCCCTTTTGCACTGCACCGCCCCTACGTGAAACAACTTGTCGATGGCCGTTGCATGGTCACCGGTCGCCACGTCAACGGCGGCTTGGGTTGCTACGCTTGGATTGGCGACTTAAAAAAAGAGGCGGGTGCCTATGTCATCGGAGGCCCCCGTAGAAAGTACAGTGCAACGCTAAAAGATGGTGCTCTCATCATTGAAAACAGACCTGAGCATGAGTGCCGCTACAGCCTATTGCCACCCCAGAATCGATTCAGCACTGTCGACTTCGAAGTGGAACTCAAAGTGGAAGGCCCGCCCGGAGAACCGATCGCATTTATGTCCTGCGGAAGCATTGATGCCCTGCTCTATATCGGGGTTGATTTCATGACCCTCAGCGAAGTCCAGCGTACTGACCTCCACAAAAAAGCCGACTTCTCTCGCCCGAGAAAGGTCGCGATTCGACACAAAGGTGGATTGCTACGGGTTCAACTGGACGGAGAAGACCTCATCTCTCGCGATGTCTTTCGTGGAGAAAGCAATATTTCAGATTTCCGAGGCGCTCGTCCGGACATGCGCACCATGTTCGGACAATGGGGCAATGCGGGTATAAGTAGCTGGATAGCAGTATCCTTCTCATCCAAAAACAGAGTGCTTGAAGACTGGTCATGGAGTTGGTCTGTTGCATCCGGCGACTATCCTGACCAGTATCAACGCAACCGCATGGTACAAATCCATGCCAACCATCCCGATCAGAAACCTTACCCAGATCACGGCTACTCCTCCTGGCTCACATTACCGGATGGTCGAATCATTCTCGTCGACTACACCAACTGTGGTGATATAGCTGGGAAAAGCCATCTCGTCGGGGTTCATCTTGAACCAGAAGATATTGCATAATGTCTGATTATCCACAGACTCTTTTCCATTAACTAAGCCTATGATCTCGTCGCTTATAGTATTTCATTTTTGAAATCATTGGGGCTCGCAGCCCCTAAAGTGGAATGAAGCCGATGACTGTTGTCCGAACATCTCAATCTAGTCGATGACATCTGCCCGGGCTTCTTCTCGGGTCAAATAGCGCTTTTGATGAATGCATTTAGTCTCCTTTTCGGCTCATGCTGCATGTCATCCCAGATTGTTTGAGATGATCCTGATATTCATGGGCTGCATCTTGACGATTACGATCCGAATGATGGAGAAGTCCTTTACCCGCTCGACGTCGAAAATAAGGCCATCGCCAGAGCCTCTTTGGCCAAGGATACGTTCATGTCGGGCTTTGTATCTACCAAGAAGCGGCGCAGACATTCTTCGAGCACCGTATTTGCACCTGGATGGTTGATGGATCGGTTTGACTTTGGCAATCAAATGAAAATCCGGCAATACTGTTTTCGTGTTTTCAGCTCTGATGGATCTGTGGTCTCCGCGCCGGTTCACTTTCATAACATTACACCACCTGATTCTGGCATCAGCCTTCTGATGCGGCCGGATGAAGTCGTGTCTTAGATCGACTCTTTGGCCAAGAAGGTGGCGGCCTTGTCTAGGATTTCTGTCTCCATCTTCAGTGGTTTGTTTTCTTGGCGGAGCCGGATGGATTCTTCTTTCTCAGGACTCATCTTTCCATTCCCTAGAAAAGTAGGTCTGTCTTTAGCGGTGACCTGCTTCTTCCATCGTCTCCGAATTCCTTCATGCATTCCCAAGCTCCTTGCTATCTCTGAGACCTTGTGGCCTGGTTCGGTTACCAGTTTAACTAGCGCCTATCTGGAACTGTCTTGAGTCTTGCTTTCTTTTATTCCTCATTGTTCCTCTTCATCAGTCTACTGTTAGAACAAACTTAACAAGGTGTCTACTTTCGCTTATACCACTTCAAAGTTACTGATACAGGGATTGGCATTTCAGAAGATCAAATAGAGAATATATTAGACCTCTTGCATAAGTCCAAGAAACAGAAGTTGGGTGATTTTGAGTTCACATATGCCAAATAATCCAGCTGCCTTCCAGCCAAAAATGCCGTGGATTTTACTATTTATGCAAGAGGTCTATTCGAACCCTTTACCCAAGTAAGTCAAGGTCGCAGCCGTAAGTTTGGTGGAACAGGTCTGGGATTGAGTGTCAGTCAGAGGTTTGTTAAAGGAATGGGTAGAGAGATAGGTGTAAGAGTCAATTAGGACAAGGTTCAACCTTCTGGTTTGAGTTGCCCTTAGAACTGGTTGATTTGCCAGACCAACAGCCAGAGATCAAGGAAGTAGAACCTGTTGATTTATCAGGCAAGAGATGTCTGGTGGTTGACGATCATCTAGTCAATCGAGTTATTGCCCGAAAACACTTGGAAAATTTAGGGTGTGTAGTAGATGAAGCCGTCGATGGTAAGGATTGTCTGACTAACTACCAACAGAACCAATATGACCTGATACTGATGGATTTACAAATGCAAGAGGTAGATGGATTCCAGGTAGCCCAACAGATTAGGCAATTGGAACAATCATCTGGATTCAAAAAGGTGGCAATAGTGGCATTGACAGCAAGTGTGATAGGAGAGGTGTGGGAAAGGTGTCAATCAACAAGGATGAATGGATATGTGGGTAAACCGTTTAGGCCAGATGAACTGATGGAACAGTTGAATCAAGTGATGGATTAACCTCTCCAATCTGATTACCTGTCAAGAATCCCCCTCAATGATCCCTTTTAGACTAAAACCCATTCTGATTTCTAGACTCCCTCTCTGTGACTTCTAAAGTTTTTCCCTACAGATTCAAAAAGATGTATTAGACACACATCTTTTACCTTCCTTGTTTTATAAATATCAGTGTTGACAGTTTGAAGTAATTCCTATCTACTACAGTAGTCAAATATTTACTATCAGTAACAGTTATCAAGTAATTATATTTGGCAACCATTTGAACCCACAGTGATAACTTGATTCCATCGGATGCCGAGAAAGATAAGGTTAGCAATCAGACAGCAAAGGCAGATAATAGTAAATCGAGGATTAGAAACGAGGCAAAAGGGGTTTGGATTGAGTTATTCCATTATAGTGCAAGACTAATCTGGATACAACAGGCATCAAATAGAGGCAAAAACTTCTGCTCATTTCGTCATACAGAGATCAATTACCTGACATCTAATCACAGTCTATCAACCCTTGTTTTTCTCCCCATTCTGATATTTTATCTTTTTGTCGTTGGTCTAATCCTGCTTTGAGTTCGAAAACCGACCAATTGTCCTTGTCAAATGTATCAGGAACACTTCCAAGTAATTGATTCCTGATTTCACGTGGTGGGTATTCTGTTATATCAACATCAATCAGTCTAGATTCCTCATCAATTATCTTTTTACGTTTATACCACCAATCCTTTTCTAGTAATGAGCATAATTCTATTTGGACCTTCCCAATATTGATACTCGTCGAATGCTTCATTAATATCATGCTCATCCAAAAGTGAAATATCCTTATCTGAAAAAATAGACAGCATCACCCAGTTGAAGTTGCCGTATCTGTTGGCCCAGCATAATTCTTTGTTCACACGGGGATGCTGTTACCAAATCAGCACAGGAATCGACCATATAAGCATTGAGAGAGGTTATCCAACACAATCCACACGTTATCTGAGTTGGGCTGATTGGATAACCATTGCTCGCACTGGACTCAGTTTACAAGTGTTGTCCTACTTTGACCAGTTCGATTAATCTTCAATTGGATACGGCACCACGTAGTGGCCAACTTGTCACGACCCGAAACCGCAAGTATTCCGGTTGCCATACCAACCCCGTTTTTCATGATAGTTTTTATGTCCTTTTCAGTTAAAGGAATATTGAAGATGGCCACATCATCAATGAGTCCTTTATAGAATTCATCAGTACCTTCGGCATTACTACCAATGCTCTTTGGGCCGGTGATGAAAGCGCCAGCCGCAGCGGTCTCTGCCTCTTTTTTCCCATCCACGTGTACTTTGGCTTTACTACCGTTGTAGGTCCCGGCAATGTGATGCCATTTGTCGTCGTTGAGAAGGGTAGTTGACTAGGCACTGTGGGAGATTGGTTTAGCACACTGTCCTGCGAAGTTCAATTTGTGATCTTTTAAGGTTAGAATGATGTCCCCGCAAGGACCACACATGATATCACTCCAAGCAAGGGCCGCCGAAGTTTTGATCCAAACCACGATAGTGAGATCTTTCTCATAGCCGTCAAAATTGCCAATAGCTGCGTGGTTAACTTCAAATGACAAAGCCTTTCCGAACTTCCCTCCGGTCCATTTTGGTCCCTTGATTTGACCTTTGTGACCGGTACCGAAGGCATCTTCTGTTGTTTGCCTGTGCCTTCATCAAATAGCCACATGCCGACGAGGGTTTTAGGGTTAATAGCCGCCTGGCAGTATCCTGCCAACAGCATACTGACTAAAACTAAGCGGATACGCATCGTTGCGGTTTTCATCTCTGGTTGTCTCCAAGTTTAATACTTGAGAATTGGCTTGTAGGCACCGGTAGCACTCTTACTGATCGGTATCAAGGAGTAGGTTGATAACTGACCGTCTGCAGCAAACCGAGCCTAGCATAATCCAACTCCCCTACCTCAGGATCACCATGGCCAGGTTTGGCTATAAGTTCCAGCTTGGATCTGATAGAAATAGGGGCCGGAAAGCACCTTCTCTCCGAGTCCGGTCCTTCCATCCCAATAGGTACTTTCTCTTGGTTGTGATAGCGACCGGCCCATTTATAGCCCAGGTCCAACTGATAGATGCCACCAATGTTGGTAAATTACACATATGAGAAGCAATTAAAGTGTTTCGGTTGCGGTTGTCAAACCGCAAGACCACTCGCCAACTGAGATGATACGAAGATGTCGAGCGGTCTCGTTTAAATCGTAACAAGATTACGGCTCTTTTGTCAATAAGGCGAAGACCATATTAATACCAGAAGATCCAAGCGAGTCTTGGGCTTAATTTGGTCGCATGACTGTAAGGCAAGCCGACACTCCAACTTTCGGATTGAGCCATCTCAGATCTGATTATGGTATTATTTTAGAGTTTCTAAAATTGGTGTCAGAACGTCTGCAGGAAAAACAACTATTACCACATGAATTCGGGCTTTTTTATTACCTTTGAAGGAACGGAAGGATCAGGAAAAACAACGCAGATTCATCGCCTCACCGAAGACTTAACAAAAGCAGAACATCGGGTGAAAATGACTCGCGAACCCGGCGGGACAGACATTGGGGATCAAATTCGAACTATTCTGCTGGATGTTGACAATAGCCAATTGTCTCCCACATCGGAACTGATGTTATATGCGGCCTCTCGTGCTCAACATGTTGGTCAGAAGATCATACCAGCTCTAAAAACCGGTGGCATTGTAGTTTCAGATCGATTTGCCGATGCATCGGTGGCCTATCAAGGCTATGGTCGGGAACTAGATCTAACACTAATCCAACAGTTAAATACCATGGCCACTAATGGACTTCAACCAGATCTAACCTTTCTACTCGATCTGCCCATCGAAATTGGGTTGCAACGTGCTACAACGAGTCGCGATAATTTAGATCGAATCGAGCGTGAGACCTTGGAGTTTCATCGTCGTGTTCGGACCGGCTATCTGGCTGTTGCTGCAGCCGAACCCGATCGGGTACAAGTGGTTAATGCCACTCAATCGGTCGATGAGATTTACCAGCAAATTTGGTCTATAACCCAAGTTCGCTTACCGACTAAGGCTCTCGCTTAACCCACACTACATGATTTTTGGCCATCAAAAGATACGAGATCAACTCTACCACGCTATCGAGACTGACCGGATTGTTGGCGCGTATCTGTTTGTGGGAATGCCCAACGTGGGTAAGGAGACCATCGCTCTTAATTTTGCACAGTCAATTAACTGTTTAGATTACCAAATAGATAGGGCAGAAAGGCGGGGAGCGTGTCAGAAGTGTCTTTCCTGTAGAAAAATGGGCGATGGTAATCATCCCGACTTTGAGACTATTCGTCCAGACGGAACCAGTATTAAGATCGACCAGATTCGGCAAGTTCAGAGTCGGATTATTTTTCGACCTATCGAAGGGAAACGTAAGATCTATCTGTTCACTGAAGCCGAGCGGATGAATCTGGAAGCGGCCAATTGTCTGCTGAAAACGTTAGAAGAACCTCCGGCTGAATCGACACTAATCCTAATTGTCAATAACATTGATGCTTTACTACCGACTATCCGTTCACGTTGCCAGATTTTGCATTTTCAGCCGATGGCCATCGCGGATTTAGCCCAGGTTTTGGTTCAGCAATTTGGACTGAGTCACGATAGAGCGGTTGCGATTTCGGCCAATTCTCAGGGCGCAATTGGCCGTGCTCTGACACTTTGCCAGGACGGTCAACACACGGAGATTGATCAAATCCCAGAGATCTTGACCACGACTGATAGGCTCTCCGCTTTCAGAATAGCCGAAGCATTGAGTCAAGAGCCGGAGCAATTGGACACACTCCTAACCTGGTATCGAGATCTACTGATGTTGCACCAACGAGTAGATCCACAACTGCTAATCCACGCCCATCACCTGGAAAAATTACAGCAAATTATGAGGCACTACTCTCGCCGACATCTTCAATTAGCCATCGAAACCATTTTTGAAACTAAGAACCGTATCGCTCATAATGTTAATGCCACATTAGCCATAGAAGTCATGGTTTTCAATCTTCTCCCTCGCGTAAAGTCTAACTGATGCCACACCGAGATGTGGCTCGAAAGTTGCCGGTTTTGCCAGCCAAACCAGGTGTCTATCTAATGAAAGACGCTTCGGATACCGTACTGTACGTCGGCAAAGCAAACTCATTGAAGGATCGGGTCCGCTCCTATTTCGGCTCCTCATCCAAGCCGCATGCACTGACCGGGTTAATGTTACCGTATGTCCGTGACATCGACTATATTGTAACAGCTAATGGTGTAGAGGCCCTAATTTTAGAAAATAACCTGATTAAAAAGTATCGGCCACTCTATAACATCCGGTTAAAAGATGATAAAGGGTATCCTTATTTACGAATTACGGCCAACACCCCATTCCCATCGCTAAAGGTCGTCAACCGTATTGTCGAAGATGGGGCACGGTACCTCGGTCCATTTGTTAAGTCTCACGCTGTCCGTAAAACGGTAAAAGACCTGACAAAAATTTTTCCAATCCGAACTTGTGATTTAGATCTACAACCTTCAGGCAACGACCATCGTGTTTGTTTGGACTATCATATCGGCCGATGTTGTGGGCCGTGTGCTGACTTGATAACACCGACAGAATATCGACCGATTGTCAAAAATGTAACCCGTTTTTTCAACGGAAATACAGAGGAAGTAGTTATAACCTTAACGGCAAAAATGGACAATGCGGTCAGTCATCTTGATTTTGAAAGGGCGGCTAAATATCGCGATCAAATTACGGCTATTCAGCAGGCGATTCATCAACAGAACGTTGAAAACCCAATGGCAGAGGACGAGGATATAATCGGTATCGCTTTTCAGCAGAATCAGGCCTGTGTGGTGCTAATGATGGTTCGCAACGGCTCTTTAGTGGATCGTGAACCGCATTTCCTGTCCAATGTTTTACCTGATTTAATGACTGAGTCTTTGACCGCTTTTATCCAGCAGTATTATGCCGAAGCGGCGTTGGTTCCCAAAACGATCGTTCTACCAACTGAAATCGAGATGGCTGATACCATCCAAGATTGGTTGACTGAACGTCGGCACGAATTGACTGACGGCAAGTCAACGGCTAAAGTTCAATTACAAACTCCGCAAAGAGGTCGTAAACGCCAGCTATTAGATCTGGCTCGGCAAAACGCGCGTCTAGCCATTGAAAAGAAAGATGCAACTCATTTAGCCGACAAGGCAGATTTGCCCGACGACCGGTCGCTGCTCTCCGATTTACAAGATCTACTCAATTTGCCTGAAGTTCCAAAGCGGATTGAAGGGTTTGATATTTCCAACTTGGGGGAGCAATTGCCGGTGGCTTCCATGGTGGTGGCCATTGATGGTAAGCCAAAATACTCAGAATATCGCCGCTTTCGAATTAAAACGGTAGCGGGGCAAAACGATTTCGCCATGATGAAAGAGGTGATTGAAAGACGATTTCAACGATCGGTAAAAGAAAATCTATTTCCAGACCTGGTTTTAGTCGATGGAGGTAAAGGGCAATTGAACGCAGCCTGCCAGGCACTGGAGCAACTCGGCCTATCTTATTTGCCGATTATCGGTCTAGCCAAGCAACAGGAACACATTTTTATTCCGAATCGCTCAGAGCCGATCGTTCTGAGACATGATAATCCAACGCTGCATCTGATCCAGCGTCTGCGAAACGAGGCACACCGCCTGGCGATTAATTATCACAGAAAGCTGCGTCGATTAGCCCTCAAACAATCAATTTTAGATCAGATCCCGCTAGTAGGCGAAAAACGAAAGCAGGCGCTGCTTCTACATTTTGGGTCGATGGATAAAATTCGGGAAGCCAGCGTCACTAACCTGTTAGATGTAGCTCAGATCGATCTAAAGGTGGCAGAAAATATCTACCACTATTTTCGCGACCAAGATGTAAAATATCAGTAGCAGGCTCCAACTAAAGGGTGGCCTAAAGTCTATCATTTTTGAGAAAAACGTAGTATTGCAGTAGCTACTTACTACGACGTAGCCCCTATTAAATTTTGACAGGGAAAAATTATGAAAGTATTGATTGGATCTACCGTCATGAGGTTGCATGAATCTGTCCCAGAATTATCAGCCCAGTTCCCGGAACTTCAGTTTGAAGTGTGCTTGGACTATAACTCGCTTATCGAACATATTACTAATACTGACGTCTATCTCGGTTGGTTGAGTCAGGAAGCATTTTTGGCCGCTAAGAATCTGAAATGGATTCAATCCCCTAGTTCAGGTACTAACCACTACTTAACGATTCCTGAACTCGTCGAGAGCGATGTTCTCCTGACCAGTGCGAGCGGAACACACGGAGCGTGTCTGGCTGAAAGTACGATGGGTATGATCTTCGCTTTCACGCGCGGAATTCGCACCTGCATTCAGAACCAGTCCACTAAACGCTGGGATGCCAACAGGCACGTACGAAGTGAGCTAAAAGAGTTAACCGGAAGCACCATGGGTATTATTGGTTTTGGTGCAACCGGACGCGCCTTAGCCAAAAGGGCTTTTGCCTTCGATATGCGAATTGTGGCAGTAGACCTGTATCCGAAAGAAAAACCTGAGTACCTCGATCATCTTTGGGAGTTGGACAGGCTAAGCGATTTGCTTCAAACGTCAGATTATGTGATTGTGATGGTGCCGTATACAGAACAGACACAGGGAATGATCGGGGCAGAACAGCTAGCAAAAATGAAACCTACTGCTATGCTGGTGATCATGTCACGCGGTGGTATCGTCGATCAATCAGCATTGGTGGAAGCCCTAAAAAGCAATAAGTTAGCCGCCGCTGCCTCTGATGTTTTCAGTCCTGAACCGTTACCCCCTGACGACGAACTGTGGGAAATTGAGAACATGCTGATCACATCACATGTTGCCGGCGGGACACAACTGGAAGGTCAGTACGCGATCCAGATCTTCACGGAGAATTTATCCCGTTTTCTCAACGGCGACCACGCACTGAAGAATTTGGTGCATAAGAAACGCGGCTTCTAGCATTTAGAATGAGGTTGATGTCGATTCGCAGTTGCTTCAAAATTCCCAGAGATTAATTAATGTGGTTGCAGTCAATCTAGTACTCAAGATCTACCATGAAACCTGCAGAAATACATCAAGCCACGATGAAGTCGGGAGATTGGGAGTATAATCTACCACGCTATCTGAGAGCCATTCTCGAAGGAGCGGACTTGGAGGATGGCGAACATTCAGCAGAAAGTTTCATCGACCGAATCGATCAAATGCAGTATGTTCCAACTCATGAAGACGATTTTAAACTATTGTTCGAGGTTGGTAAATTATTACTGATCGAATTTGCTAAAATGTCGGAGTCAGTAATCGGATTAGCCAATCTTACCCCTGTCCCCCAAACAACTGCCACCAGATCATCAGAAGATCCCATTATGGAGCGAGAGGAGATAGATCTAGTTGAACGTGCTCTGCCCAAACCGATGCTGGAAAGTTAAACATTGTACTGACCTGGCGATATATTCTATCTACAAGAGTTGAATAATGAGCGGATTCTTTCTCCGAAATGATCGATGGAGTACCGGCCACTGGTCCCAGCCGGGTTCGCTAATCCTGTATTTTGGGTTGTTAATTCCTGTTGTCTCAACGATAGGTCAAGTAGGAAGAGGTAATCCAGATGATATCTCGGTTCGTACATCGGCTTTGTTCAGTCAGTTTCAGTCATTCACAAAGTTCTCCACTAACGGTCAACACAAAATCTGGATCAACTTCACAGATAAAGGGATTCCAGATTCGGAGACAGTTGGACAAGCTTCGAATAGAATAAACCGAGTAGACCTACTCGACCTCCCGGTCTATCCAGACTATATCGGCACTATACAGTCGCTCAGTACATGCCTCCATCATCAGAGCCGTTGGCTAAATGCCATTTCTGCCACGGTTAAGACCAAGGATCTGCCACAAATTTCCGCCTTGCCTTTCGTCCGGTCTATTGAACCTGTAAAACATTACCGGACTGTTGAGCAACGACCAGACCCTCTTTGGTTGGACTCGTCTACATCGATTAGTCAAATACCCTCGGCTCCAAATAATGATCTACCCGATATGGTATTGAACTACGGTTTAGCCGATCGACAGATAAAACAGATTCAGGCTGACCAGCTACATTCAAAAGGATTCTGGGGAGAAGGTGTCATCATCGGTCTTCTGGATACCGGCTTTGATCTTCGCCATCAAACTTTTGCCGAAATTGACGTTATCGCTGAGTGGGACTTTGTCAATAACGACGACCAGACGCAGGATCAGCTAGATCAAGATGACGCTGGACAAGCCGATCACGGTTCAATTACGCTGGGTGTTCTGGCTGCGAATACCCCTAGTCAGATGATAGGTGTTGCGCCAAAAGCTCGATACCTATTAGCCAAGACAGAAAAGAATTGGGAAAAAGGTGTCGATTTTGAACGCCAGGTTGAAGAGGATTGGTGGATCGCTGGACTGGAGTGGTTGGAGCAAAACGGAGCTAATATTGTTAACAGTTCGCTCGGTTACTCTAATTGGTATACGTTTGCAGACCTAGATGGCAAAACGTCTAAGATCACCATTGCCGCTAATATTGCGCTAGAAAAAGGCTTGCCGATCATCACTGCAACAGGCAACTTAGGCAGTAAAAGACCGAATGATCAGCAGCCCGGCTTAGCAGGTCGGATCACAGTACCGGCTGATGGATTCGACATCTTAGCCATTGGATCGACCAACCTTTGGGGCGGAAGATCGACTTTCAGTTCTAAAGGGCCGACCGCCGATGGTCGTATCAAACCAGACCTGGTAACGTTGGGTGAAAATATTGCCAGTATTAGACCCAGAAGCAAGTTTGGCTTCGCAACCAACCACCGTGGAACCTCACTTTCGACCCCTTTAGCAACTGGCATTGCGGTGTTGCTACTTCAAGCTTTTCCAAGAGCAACAGCAGAAGATCTAGTTCGAACCCTTCGATCCACAGCCACCAATACCGATACGCCCAATAACGAGATTGGCTACGGTCTAATTCAAGCTGAACTCGCCTATAAGTCCCTATTAGATCAATTCCAGCACACTGGAAAGCCAGAACCAATCTCGGTTAATGCTGATAAACAGCAATACACTCTATTCGGTCAAATAAAACATCCAATACTTCTGCCTAACTACCCTAATCCTTTCAATGCGGAGACCTGGATTCCGTTCGCACTGTCTGGGGATGGTTATGTCGAAGTGGGTGTCTACGATCTCTCCGGCCACCTGGTTCAGAAAATTAATCTAGGACAACGTCCTGCTGGCGACTACTTTACACCTGATCGCGCTGCCTATTGGAACGGGCGAAATATCGCTGGTGAAGCCACCTCTAGTGGAACTTACTTCGCTGTTTTATCAGTAGGCGAACAGGCTTACACCTCACAAAAAATGATTCTACAGGAGTGATGCAGATCTTTATTAAAAGACGATGGAACTTCAACAGACTATTCAAGCGACAAATATCGATACCTGTGCCCTTCAGCAGGCCTTTCATCAACTAATTCTCGATAGAGCAGCGGCTTTTAGCCCCTCAGCTTGGGAGACAACACAAACCGATAAGCTCCGTCAGCAAATTCTGGATCAGATTGTATTTCGCGGTGTTCCCGAAAAATGGATCCATCACCAAACAAGAGTTGAGCAGGCTGAAACCATCCAGACAGGGAATCACTATGAAATACAAAAGGTACGTTTAGAGGTTTTGCCGGATCTATGGATTCCGGGACTGCTCTATTTCCCACTAAAATCGTTGGATCCGGAGCCGAATCCGGAGTCTCGAATACCTGCCGTACTTAGCGTTAATGGACACATCGGTTATCCGGGTAAATCAACGGGATTTGTTCAGAGGCGCTGCATCAATCTGGCAAAACGAGGGATTATAACCCTTCACCTGGAGTGGTTTTCCTTTGGTGAATTGTCGGCTCCAAATTACAAGCACAACCGGTTGGCTTACTTAGACCTATGTGGCGTGAGTGGGTTGTCGGTCTTTTATCTCGCTATGAAAGGCGGCTTAGACCTGTTGTGGGAGCATCCGCAGGTAGACCGAAAACAGATTGGGATGACGGGGCTTTCTGGCGGTGGTTGGCAAACTATAATGCTGAGTGCTTTAGATCCTCGAATCACATTAGTTGTACCGAATGCAGGTTACATTGATATCGCCAATCGACTGGCACATCGCGGTGACATCGGAGATCTGGAACAGAATCCAACCGATCTGATAGCGTTATCCGATTACACTCACCTGACGGCTCTGTTAGCCCCACGCCCGGCCTTGCTAATCTACAATGAGCAGGACGATTGTTGTTTTGTAGCTGATCGTGCCAAGCCGGCCGTTTACGATCCCATAAGAACAGTCTATGCTTTGATCGACGACATTGATAATGAATCGACCTTCGCCTATCACAAAAATATCAATCCTGGCACCCACAACTACGACCGTGATAATCGGGAGCAGTTGTACCGTTTCTTAAACCGACACTTTGCACCGAGACTGATACAGGATCAGGATATCCCCTGCGAGAGTGAAATCCGCTCTTTTAAGGAACTCGTAGTTGGTCTGCCAGAAAAGACGGCCAATTTTCGAACCCTGGCCTCCGATTTCATGGAGAATTTTGAGGAGGTCGGATCTGTTGGAGAAGGCAGTCTGAAAGATATTCTCTGTTTCCAGGAAAGCGAGGTTGTAGAGACACAGCTTGAAGGAAACGCTGATGGAGCAGGTGGTCAACTGATATTTGATAACGGACTAATTGCGCCTATCTGTGAGTTTAGACCCGCTATCGGGTCCGAAATCGAAACGATTTTATTGATTGCAGATCAAGGTATGGAGGCAACGATCCCCGATTTGACAGATCTGCTTCGGGCAGGAAGATCGGTGATTGCAGTAGATCTATTCTTAACAGGGCAGGCCGTACCGGCTGAAATGAGCACTTCACAAGTAGCTATGCTAATCTCGACTGTTGGGCTGCGAGGTTTGGGGCTTCAAACAGCTCAACTTTGTGCGATTATCGATTGGATCTGTCAGCGATACGATCTACCGCAAATCTCAATCCTGAGTCGAGGGCGAACAACTGGGATTGTAGCTGAATTGGCTGCCCAGCTTCGCCCCCATCGAGTGGCAGATTTAACAACACAGGATGCCCTATCCAGCTTACGTGATCTAATCGACAACGAAATGGAGTATGAAAACTGCCCTACCCTCTTCTGTTTTGGTCTGCTTCAGCATTTTGACATCTGCCCGCGTTAGTAAGATCGTCGCCGTTGTCACCAAAGCGTGTCTCCAACTTAATTGAGGATAACCGGAGTGTCTTCACAACTGCGATAACAACCATTTGAACTGTTTGATAGATTACTCGCGCACAACAGTTCAGCGTCGACTAAGTTGGTGGGTTACCTTTGTCCGCCAATGGTGACCGTGGCCTTTTCCGTCCAGACGGGCATTGTTTCTGTTTGGTATACTTGTTACATGAAAGATCCCGTAAACTACTCAACCATCCACCAATTAGTCGGCTGACAAAGGGTCGAACCTAATCGCTGTTCAATGGCAACCAATAGCCCATCAATCGCCCGGTGAGGACCGATTTAGCCCTTTTTCAACCGATAAGGTTACCGACTGTCGCCCTGCTAAAAGATTGTAGGATAAAGCTTGACACCGATATTTAGATCCTGTAAATTAGAGGTCTATAGGGTAAAGTATCAATTTTTTCGGATGAAAAGGCAGGAATGAAAAACAATATTAACCGGCAGATACCACTAAAATGGGCAACTGGACTTTTGTTGATCTGGGCGCTATCCGCAGTGGCGGCTGAAGAGCTAACACATCAGCAAGCGGCGAATGCCCTACAAAAAGCGGTTCGATTTTTTCGGACTCGGGTCGCAACTGAAGGCGGCTATTTGTGGCGGTATTCGAGTGATCTCAAGAAGCGAGAAGGCGAAGGGAAAGCCTCCGCTTCCACCGTTTGGGTGCAACCACCGGGTACCCCCGCCATTGGAGCGGTCTATCTGCGTGCTTACCAGCGAACAGAGGACGCCTACTATTTAGAGGCCGCGATTGAAACCGGTCTGGCTCTGGTCAACGGACAACTGGCATCAGGAGGTTGGGATTATCGGATCGAATTCGATCCTGAGAAACGGAAAAAGTATGCCTATCTAAGCGATAGTGGGAGCGCAGGGAAACGAAATACCACCACCCTAGACGACAATACCACCCAGTCGGCCCTCTCATTCCTGATTCGTTTAGACCGAGCGCTTCAGTTTCAGCATCAGGCCATTCACAACTCCTCTCTGGTTGGATTAGAGTCTCTGTTGAAAGCCCAGTATCCAAATGGCGCTTGGCCGCAGCGCTTTTCATCCTCACCCGACCCGGCTAGTTTTCCGGTACTGCCAGCTAGCTATCCGGATATTTGGTCCCGGACCCATTCCCGCCAAGACTATAGAGCTTTCTATACTTTTAATGATAATACTATCGCCGATAGTATCCATTTGATGCTGGATGCAGCTGAGATCTACAACCAAGACACATATCGGCAGGCCGCCCTCAAAGCGGGTGACTTTATTATCCTAGCTCAAATGCCTGCCCCTCAACCAGCCTGGGCGCAACAGTACAACTTACAGTGCCAACCGGCCTGGGCCAGAAAGTTTGAGCCGCCGTCCATCACCGGGGGAGAATCACAGGGCGTGATGAGGACGCTGATCCAACTCTATCGACGTACAGGCCAACAAAAGTATCTGGGGGCCATTCCCTCTGCGCTGGACTATCTGGCCTCATCGCTCCTGCCCGATGGGCAACTGGCTCGATTCTATGAACTGAAAACCAACCGCCCTCTCTACTTTACTCGTCAGTATGAGTTAGTTTATACCGATGATGATCTCCCTACCCACTACGCTTTCAAAGTTTCGTCGAGCTTGGCCTCTATCCGCCAGCAATATGAGGCGGCACTCACCTCCGGGGCAGATCAGTTGCAAATGAATTCAGAATCAACGCCCTATCCCCGGTCGGCATCGCTAGCGAATAAGGCGATCGAAGTGGTTCGTCAACTGGACGAACGGGGCGCTTGGGTTGAAGCTAACCGATTAAAGTATCATGGGCAAGACGACCCTAGCCGGGAGATCGTCGATTGCCGAACTTTCATTCAAAACGTCGATACTCTGTCCAAATACCTGTCGGCTACGAAATAAAGCCTATCACTTTCACTCTTTAACATCTGGCTAGAAATCTTCGATATTTGATCCTCAGTTCCTAATTTTCTCAGGCGCCATCATCTATTTCTGAGAGTTGGTCTTGACTCCAGAGCCTGCTCAGTGTTAGGCTCTCCCCAGCAACAGGGAGATTAAAGGGTATATCGATACCCTCAACTCTAGAGTCTTCTGATGAAGTTTAATCAGGTCAAATTTCAAGATTCGCGTACTCGTACCTATCTCGGTAGCCCCAGCCTAATACGTTTCGACGACGGTACTATCCTGGCCGCCCACGATTACTTTGGTAAAGGCTGTCCAAAAAACCATCAACAGGAAGAACACCTGACCAGCGTCTACCGATCCGAGGACAATGGTCAAAGCTGGCAGAATACGACCCATATTGCCAACGCCTTTTGGAGTACGCTGTTCAAACATCGGGGAGACGTCTACCTGCTAGGGTGTTCTCAGCAGTACGGATCGATTGTCATTCGCCGATCGACAGATGGCGGCTTTACCTGGACATATCCCAAAGATGCCGACTCAGGTCTACTGCTGGCTGGAGGGGACTTCAGGGAACCACCTAACTATCACTGTGCACCAATGCCGGTGGTCGAAAAGAGTGGCTGGCTGTATCGGGCCTTTGAAGACTGTACCCCTTGTGTCTGGGGAACCGGCTTTCAATCCTTCACTATTTCAGCTGAAGTAGATGCCAATTTGCTCTCAGCCCAGAGTTGGACCATCAGTAACAAAATCCCCTTTGATCCGGGGTGGATTCCTGATGAATGGAGCCATACAGGTACACAGTTAGAAAAACCCGGTTGGTTAGAGGGCAATATCGTTATCTCCCCGAACGACGAGATCTGGAACATCCTCCGTTTCAATTCACGGCCACTGGTGGACAAAGCCGCCATCGTCAAAGTTGAAGAGGGGGGTAGGCAGGTCTCTTTTGACCCAGCGACCGGTTTCATTGATCTCCCCGGTGGCATGTCCAAGTTTACCATCCGCTACGATCCGTCGACCCAACACTATCTGACCTTGAGTAACAATAATACGGATCCTAACTTTCCAGCGCAAAGGAACGAACTTTCGCTCTGTGTTTCGACAGATCTGATCAATTGGCAGCACAAACTGATACTGATTGAGGATGATTCAGATCTCGATTTTGCTGAGTCGGTGCGGCTGACCGGCTTTCAGTATGTTGACTGGCAATTCGATGAGAGGGATTTGATTTATTTGGTGCGGACCGCTTACGACGGGGCGCACAATTACCACGATGCCAATCGCATTACCTTTCATCGACTCTCAGATTTTCGTCAATATATTCTTAATTAACTCTCAGATTTTAATCCATTTTTCTGAGATGACGGGATAATGCCAATGCGGCATCGACTGCCACTCCCATTCTTAATCTCGCTCATCTTTCACGCTATTTTCGCCTTTCTAGGAGCCATCTACATGGTGCAACAGAATCTAAAAGAGAGAGATGCCGTCGTGGCTGAGATCGTCCATATTAAGCCACCAGTGCTCCAACGCCGGTTGTCGAAACGTCCGGTAAAGCCAATTCGTCCTCAACCCAAACTGGAGACGGTACCGATCCAACAAAAAGTGCAGAGAGTCGAGACCGCTGTTCAACTCCCCGTCTCGCCCACCTCTACAGGTTTGTTAGCAACGACCGATACTCCACCCTTAACATCATCTGATGATATACGAACTCTAACACGCCCGCTGACGGTCGAGCAACGACCGGTACGGATGAAACCCCTGTCGCCTCAGATCGCTCCCAAACGGGTGCGTACAGCAGCTCCACCTAAAGTTGATTTTACTACAGCAGATCCAAACCTGGACTTTAACCCGACCGACTTTATGGTTGCAGATCTGAAGGATGCGACCCGGAAGCCATCGGTTATTATCCCCGTACAACCTGTTTATCCAGAGCTAGCCCGCCAAGCGCAAAAGGAAGGGGTTGTTTTGCTGGAAGCCACCATCGACACTGACGGGATTCCAACTGATATTCAGGTGGTCGGTAGTATGGGGTTTGGTTGCGATCAAGCCGCCGTTCAAGCTCTTAAATCGACCCGTTTCCGGCCGGCACGACAAGGAAAAACCAAAGTCAGTGTCCGGATTCAGTTACCCTATCGGTTTCAGTTAAGAGACTAGAGCGTAAGGATAAAGGCGCAGAAACAGATGCTGCCCCGGAGGAGTCAGCCGGCATCTTCGATGACGACGGCTAGTCTAAGCCTGATCCTACTCGTATCTTGTTGTGTTGTATCCGCATCAACTCGTTCAGAGCAGTGTCCGCCCATATTCCTGCTTACCGCGCCTCCATCAGCCAGAGTCTGGCCTTTTGAAATAGCTCAACCCCTCTATGTTGGCGCTAGAGCGATCGGTATGGGCAATGCGTTCACCGCGATGGCCGACGACGCAGCAGCAGGGTTTTGGAATCCGGCCGGTTTAATTCAGTGGCAGGGAGTCAAGGTCTTTGGCATGAACAAGATTTCTGATCGTTCCGAATACGGCTTCGATCCCAAGGGGATTGCTTATACCTATCGAGAAACCGCTTTCTTCTGGGGAAACAAGATTGCACTCGGTGTTCCGACCAGAGACCCGGATTATACTTACTACGCCCTAGCGCGACAGATTGGGTCTTATCTAGCTATCGGAGGCAGCCTTAAGTTTCAGCGTCGCCACCCGAGTGACCACTATCAAGTCTTCGGTTACAATCCCGCTTATGACCTAGCACTGCTAACTAAACCGAAGCCGGCTCTAAAAATCGGGCTACTGCTCCAAAACGATCAGATCGATCTCAGTTTTGAGCGCGTGACACTCGGATTGGCCTATCGAATCCAGCGGCAACGGTTGAGGTTAACCTTCAGCCTTGATTTAGGCTTCTCAAGACGGTCAATCAATGGCAAACGGATTTTGACTCCCTCACTGGGTGTTGAGTTGCCCGTTAACGAACTCCTTCAGCTACGTATGGGGAATTCCAGCGGTGATTGGACGGTCGGTGCCGGTCTGTCGTACCCATTCCAATTCACCACAGTCAGGCTGGATTACGCCTGGATCAATGATACTTTGCAACGTTCCAATTTCATTTCGGCAGAAATCACTTTTTAAGCCTAGTAGGACGTCAACTTTGGATTGATAGGAGCCCACCTCGACCTCGCAGTCCGATTAACACGTTGCGAGGAAGGTTCGACTAGAGGCGAGCAGAACCTTCCTCGCAACGTGTCATCACCTGCCTTCCCTTCGGAAGGTCCCGCCGTGCTTCTACCCGGACCTTCCAAGTTAGGTGGTATGCTCAGTTTATTATTGAGGTTTGACCCTTTGAACCTCAGCACCACCAGCGCTCCGCCCAGGCAGGCGAGAACGCCAGAACGTGTGAGCGGAGGGGAACTAGAGCGATCGCCGGTTGAGTTGATCACGCTAATCCAGGTAGTAAGTAGATGCGATACGACTCAAGCGGCAATGAAGCCTTGGCAACCGACGATCTTTTTTCTACCAACTGGGTCATAGATGTCAAAATCACCCTTCAGCCCACCGATTGGGATACTATCCGCTTTCCGTCTTGGGATTTTTCCGGGGCTCTATCAGAAAGCAGTCAATATGCACCACCTGATCATCCTTATACTTATGTTCAGGCAAGCGTTTTTATCGATGGCGTTGAATTCCCTCGGGTAGGTATTCGAAAAAAGGTTCATTGGTTCGCAAAATCCCACTCGCCCATCTCTTAAAATCAAGCTTAACCTTATCAATAAAGCAGGATAAATCGATGGCTTAACCAATTTGACTTTTAATAACAACCAGCAAGACACCAGCTTGATCAACCAGTTTATGGGCTTATGGCTTGTTTAATGTCGCTGGTTCGCCGGTACCTCGATATGCCTACGTTAATATAACGGTTCATGGTCAAAACTCGGGTATTTATACACATGTAGAGAGAATACATCGCCCCTTATTAAAACGCGCTTTTGGCAGCGATAAAGGGATATTGTACGGGAGGACTGTCGTTGATTTTTACCCCGGTTGGTCCGGTAGCTTCGAAAGAAGATACAAAGTTAATTAAGGTGTTGAACCAGCCAGATAAGAATATCGAGACTACCATCGGTCAATTGGTTGGTCTGGACTCTTTTTACACTTTTTGGACCATAAAAGGCTCGTTGATTTTTTGGGATGGTTATTCTGACAACAGT
Organism: Candidatus Poribacteria bacterium; assembly: GCA_030748495.1. Lineage (GTDB taxonomy): Bacteria > Poribacteria > WGA-4E > WGA-4E > UBA9662. Next base: position 43,071 of record JASMLX010000002.1, read on the forward strand.
AACAACTTCTTCTTTTATCTCCATCCAGAGACGGACAAATTTCATTTTATCCCCTGGGGACAGATAGTTTATTTGAGAGATATAGTCCCATTAGAGATGATAGTCAGGATCCTATTTCAGTTAAGATACAGGGTTTAATCGCTCATCAAAAACAGACATTTATCAACTCTAAAGATCAAACGCTACAATGGCATCCGATCTCAGCTAAGAAAGATGTCGTTAATCTAGCTAAGGAAATAGGCCGCCTAGAGAATGTAACTGTCTATGCCTTCACTGAAACCGACAGCGACAACGATCAGTATGTTGAATTTGGTTTGGGCAGTGATGATTCAGTCAAAGTTTGGATTAATAGTTACTTGGTTCATCAGTATAATCAGGGACAAGGTGTAGAGGTCGACCAGGACCGATTCATGGTTAAGCTGAATTCGGGTAAAAATAGATGCCTGATTAAAGTTAGCCAAGGCATGGGAGACTGGGGATTTGTAATCCGACCTGAAGTCCGGCCCACGCTGATAAAAACCAATCGCCTTACGCGACGGAAATTACACGCTTTGCCTTGGCTACAGAAGACGAACGGGCCCGAATCCAAAGCTTGACACTTTTGGATGGTGTTTCTTGGCCTACGGCCTCGGTTATTCTATATTTATTCCATCGAGATCCATATCCCATCCTTGATTTCCGCGCACTTTGGCCACTATCACTTGACGTACCGGTTCAGTATCGGTTTGATTTCATTGGTTGCCCTACGTGAGGTATTGTCGGGATTTAGCGCAACGGGCTAATGTCGACATGCGCACGCTGGACCGAGCACTATGGCAATATTCCAAAGAAAATCAATGAAATGACTATTGACCATATTCTTGTTGGCCATCTTGGTAGCTATCCCTATTAACCTTCTGGTACGAGTTAACAACTGGTCGCGAGAACATCCTATCCCACCCTTAATCCGAGATCGCAACACATTCTCAATTGACGGTAGACAGAAACTCATGACCACCTTCGATTTTATCATCCAACTGTTCTGCCTTGTCGATCATCAACTGACTGCGGCCGACCAAAATCAACAGCAGACCCAAGCTAAGCTGTATCCGTCTGAAGTGGTGACTTTAGCACTACTGTTCTCCCTCCAAGGCGTCGGCCATCGCCCCTTCTACCGTTGGATTGTTACGGATTATAAACTATGGTTTTCCAAATTGGCTTCACCGAAGCCGCTGGTTCCGTCTGTTCAATCAGTATATTGATGACAAACCCTTCAGTGATTGGGGGCACCGACGGCATTGAGTTGATTCACCCCGGTCGAAAAGGTCTCTCCAACCAACCTCTACCATAGCCGCACCTTCCAACATCTTGTCGATGGCCTCAAAGAGGAAATGGTCATTTTGGCCTAATCGTTCTAAATGCTATCGTAGTGTATGGTTCCAACTCTTAACATGATTTCTTTTTACTGTCCCCTCTCCTACGGCCAGAGGCAGATCTTCGGCAGTAAGGGTTTGCCAACTACAACCAGTTGCACTGTTGTAGTTTTTTGGAAAGTTGGCACTCGATTTCTGGCAGTTCCGTTAGTTTCTACCACCTGCTGTATAACTACAGCTGGAGGTTTTTAGCAGCATAGTGCCATCCAAATGGATTGACTGAAATGGGGTAATATGCTAGAATAATTCTCCGAGCGGAAACTGAATATACAGATTCCGCCTGTTCAGCATATCATAACCACGATTACTGAGCGACCTAACTTTTAAAATTTGCTAATAGTGTGCTGGTTTGGTTTTCAGTACACTATGTTAGAGTCAAAAAGGAGATTGATTTTCATGACAAGACAATCAAAAATTACGACCTCTTTACTGATGCTACTGGTTATTTTCAGCATGACATCAGTTCAAGCTGCACTAGACGACTCTGTTGTCTTATACCTTCCATTTGATGAAGGCTCAGGTAATGCTGTAGCCGACAGTTCCTCCTATGGGAACGATGCGGTTGTTAACGGCGGCGAATGGGTTTCCGGCAAGTATGGTGGCGGGATGGAATTTGGTGCCGAAAAATTTCTGGAAATTGCTGACAACGACAGCTTGGATTTAACCACAACCCTATCGATTAGCATGTGGGTTAAAATCGCTGCCGGCGGAGAAGCGACACAAAGCGGGTTAGAGAAACAGCCAGCATGGCAAGCCGGTGAATACAATCTAGCCGCGGTTTACGGCGGTGGTGTTCTACTACAAGCGGCAGACCTACCCGCAGACTGTGCGGATTCTGCAGTGACTCCAGAAGGTATTGAAGACGATAATTGGCACCACATTGCTGGTACATGGGATGGAACAGTTATCAAAGTCTATATTGATGGCGCGGAAAAAGCATCTTTAGACTGTGTTGGTGAAATCAAAGTCGGCGATGGAAATGTATACGTAGGTTCCCGTGGCGGCACCGGGCGCTGGGTTAATGGAGCGCTAGATGAGATTAAGGTCTTTAACCGGGCACTAAGTGCAGATGAAGTCAAAGCCGATATGGAGAAGACAGCCACAACTGCCGTCGACGCAAAGTCCAAACTGGCAATTTCTTGGGGTGAGATCAAAAGCACCAAGTAACCTTTCAGCTAAACGAATCCCTTCACATAGATTGCGTTGTGCTGAACTCTGGGTTTAGCACAACGCAATTCTTACCTTAACGTTGGGATATTCGAGAAAACAAAACACTTCTATAAAAAAGCCTATGGTGAGATCTACTAGTAAATTTCTATTTATTATTTTACTGATTTTAACGCACACAACTTTTACTTCTGCAATCGTCGATCCAACCATGGTACTTTACCTGCCATTTGACGAAGGTTCAGGCAAAACGGCTGAAGACCTGTCGAATTTTGGTAATCACGCTACCATGAAAGGCGGAGACAAGACCAAATGGGCTGACGGTAAATTCAAGGGCGGTATCAAATTAACCTCCGGTGGTTATCTGGTTGTAGCGGATGCCGACAGCCTTGATTTAACCAATGCAATGACAATCCACATGTGGGCCAAATTAATGGTGAAGACTGGTGAGTGCTGTCAAGGAGGTGTAGAGAAGGAACCTGCCTGGCAGGCAGGCGAATACAATTTCCTGGCCGAGTATAACGGCGGTATCCTCTTGCAGATGATGGAGTTACCCGATCCCTGTAATGATGATCTTGTTGGTCCTGGTATCATCGATAAAACCTGGCACCACGTAGGAGGCACATGGGATGGTAAAACCATCAGAATTTACCTGGACGGTAAAGAGGTGGGTGAGATGCCTTGCAAGGGAAAATTGAGCAAAGGCAGTGGTGATCTCTTTATCGGATGTCGAGGGGGTAGTGGTCGTTGGACGGAAGGATTTCTAGATGAAATCAAGATTTACAACCGTCCCTTGCCAGAAGAGGAAATAGCCGCTGATATGGAAGATCCCAAACAAAACTTGGCCGTGTCCCCGAAGGATAAAGTCAGTACCACTTGGGCGTTAGTCAAGAAATCAATTCTTGAATGATCCCATCTCTTTACTGACCATACACCATATCAGGCACACTACTAGCTGTCAATTACACTATACTTGATGGCAACAAAATCGGAGGAATAATAATTGCGGTTTCCTTATTTAACTAAATTCACTGTTTTATTTTTTGTTACTTCTTTCTCAATGACTTTGGCGGCTGTTGATCCAACGATTGTCCTCTATCTCCCCTTTGAAGAACAAAAGGGTAAAGTGGCCGGAGACCTGTCGCAATTTGGTCATAAAGCTGAATTTCGCAAGAAAACGGCCTGGTCTAAAGATGGGAAACAAGGGGGCTGTATCGAACTCGGCGTCGGTAACTGGTTGGAAGTTAAGGACCATAACAGTTTGGATCTAACCAATAAGATGACGATTATGTTTTGGTCCAAGTTGATGCGGGCGACAGGTGAGGTGCAGAGTGGCGTAGAAAAAGAACCTGCCTGGCAAGTAGGAGAATATAATCTGTTGCCTGAGTATAATGGCGGGATCCTGCTACAAGCTAACGATTGGCCCGATGAATGTGACGACGAAGCCATCGGGGGACCTATAACTATAGACAAACAGTGGCACCACTGCGCGGGCACCTTCGATGGTAAAGAGATTAAAATTTATGGGGATGGCAAGGAGCGCTTCAAGCTCCCTTGTAAGGGCGCGGTAGAAAAAGGAACAGGCAACCTGTACATCGGATGCCGTGGTGGCGGAGGTCGGTGGATCGACGGCTTTCTCGACGAAATTAAGATGTACAATCGTGTCCTGACAGAGGCTGAGATTGTCGAAGATATGAATGACTCCATGCACAATCTTGATGTTTCTCCTAAAGATAAGGTCAGCACAACCTGGGCTTTCCTCAAAAAGGCAATTTTACACTAGACTCAAATCTAAAGATCAAGGTTTACGACCTAAGCTAAAGCGCCATTTGGCTGGTTGTCCGGCAAAGATGGCGCTTTTTGTTTGGATGGTTTAATCTGCTGATGGTCTAGTCAGTGGAGATGGAGTGTTGTTGGCTGTTAATTATGTAATCGGGTGGTCCAGTATTTAGACCACCTGAAGCTACATGAGGTCGGAGTTAGTGCAATTCCACAACACCATTATCGCCATCCACGGTAATTCTTTGCCCCGACGAGATGGCTATTGTCGCCTCTTTAGTTTTCATGACAGCAGGAACAAGATATTCTCGAGCTACAATGGCCGCATGCTGAGACAGATCTCCCTGGTCCAGCACCAATCCACCAATTACGCCAAACACCGGGGTCCATTCGGGGCCGACATTTTTTGCGACCAGAATGTCCCCCGGACGTAGCCTCGGCCGGTCCATCCCTACCGTAACGATGACGGCCCTTCCCGTTACGTGGCCGCGAGACGCACTGACTCCTTTGATCGCGTTCTCCTCTCTACCGAACTCACCACCCTCATCTTTTTCCGCTGGATCCTCCGGCTGAGCACCGAGCCATTGAGGGGGTCGCATTCTCTTTCTACGTTCCCACTCATTCATTCGTTCTTTCACAAAGTCTCTTTGGTCGCACGGTTTCTTCTCTTGAGCGATTGTTCTGAGTTCGTCAAGTGAGAAGTGGAAAATGTCATCAGGCGAATCGATCAGGTCTTTTCTCACCATCAACTTTCCAACTTCAAAGATAGCCTCCCGCATCGTTCCTACCGTGCACTGCTCCATATAGTAGTTGTGGTCTTCCATGAATCTGACTGTCAAAGTGGCCACCATCAGGCTTCGATTAAAACGTTCCAACTTTTCCGGTTCCGCAGCGAGTTTCCTGCGCGTCCGCCTTGTCGCATTGATACGCTCGTTCCTGGCCTTGTGCTCAAGTTGATCCAGAGCATCCAAATCCTGTTCTGCGTAGGATGCGATGATTTCGAGGGGAATGGTCTGATTCATATTCCAGGTTGGGGTGGCAAATCCGGAACTGGAACCGTAGCCATGGCCCGATCGCAATCCGTAAACCTTCAACATCTGTTTGAAGCGGAAATTGAAAAGCTTAACCGTTGCTTTAGCCTTTATCTCTGGATTGGATAGAGCCTCATACTGCCTGTCGGAGAAGATTTCGGAGAGTACCGGGTCCGATTGCACAATACGAGCGAGCTCACGCAATCTGGCGATCAACCTTGTCATCCGGTTTCGTATTGCATAGAGATAGATGGCTGCATTCTGAGCTTCATCGCCAGTAATCTCGAGATACTCCGTTTGCCAATCGGGTCTTGGGCCGGGTCGCACCATACTCCAGTGAAGATTGCCCTGGACATATCCACATGTTTGAAGACAAGCGTACAGGTAATCTACGTGGTCTAGGAAGTTGATGGCCGATTTTCGGTGTACCTTCAGCGTTTTCAATCGATCTTCAAGAAGAGGACGTATGGCCCCCTCAAAGTAGGACACGCCCTTGTCGTAAAAGGCGTCGACCCGTTCCCGTTGTGCGTCGTGTCTCTTGGTGAGGGTATCCTCATTCACTTCCTGCTTCCGGGCATACATGTAACCATTCACGGTATGAATGATATGGTTCGCTGTCATTTCGAACCCTGTTTTCTCGAAACAGACACCCATCTGTTTTCTACGCTCGGCCTCGTAGTCTTGTTGCAACCGGTATAGAGGACCGCCAGAACATAGACGCCAGGTGAATGACGGATCAACCGATGCATCCCAGGGCTCATCGGGTTCAACGTCCTCCGAAATAGCGGTGAGGGGTCGGGACTGCAGGATATGAACGGCTTCTTCTGTGAATGCGAATTCGATGTCCTGTGGGCAACCGAATAATTCAGCCAGTTGACGGCCAAGAACAGTAAGGTTAGTTAGCTGCTCAGTAGCCAGGGCCGGGATATTGCTCTCCTCAGGAGGAACTGGCGCAGAGCTGATTCCACCTGATTCTACTGCGATGAATCGAGTCGGTTTTTCCGCTACGGTCGAGGAAATAAGCTCACCGGTTTCAGGTTTAAGAACAAAGCGGTCTGTGTTCGTGGATCCGGATACCACCCCCTCACCAAGACCCAGTGTTGCGCTGATGACGAAATGGTTCTCTCCGGAAATAGGGTTTCGCGTGAATAGAACACCTGAGGATACTGGCGCAAGCTGTTCCTGAACAATTGCTGCCATTGCGACCTGTTCCTCAGGAATCTTGTTTCGCCGCCGATATTCGAATGCGTGCAGAGAATACAGGGATGCCCAGACTCGCTTGAGAGAGTGGATTACGTTTTCCAATGAGCATACGTTTAGAAATGTGTCATACTGTCCAGCAAAACTTGCCTGGGCTAGATCTTCGGCCGTCGAGGAGGATCGTACGGAAACCGGGAGACTCCCCATCGAGCCAAATGCCTCGGTAATTTTTTCGACTGCGTGTTCGGGGAGAGGCGTGTTCAGGATGGCTTTGCGCACCTGCTCGCAGGCCCCTTCAAGTGTGCTAGAATCCGAGTTAGAAAGACTCTTGAGCCCAACTAACGCCTCAGCGATGCCCTCGTCACTGCTCTGAAAGATTCTGGTTGATACAATGAATCCTGGAGGCACAGGAATATCTGTTTGCGTCATCCTGGCTAGAGACGCCCCTTTCGAACCGGACAGAGAAGCATCCTTCGCACACATGTCGCTTAAAGGGAACACCATTTTTGTCATAGTTGAGTCATTCGATAATTGAAAACTCAGTGAACTTCTAAATTCCTGGAACCCGTGTTTCAGTGAGCAACTGCCGCTAGATTCCTGGATTCCTGATTTTGCCTATTCTACCGACGGCAGCCGTCTATATTCGAGATGAGGATGACTGAGCATAATGTTCACAACGGATGTGGACAATTAGTATCGTTTTGGCAATATATAGGTTGTCCCACAGGCGTTATTTCTGCCGCGGATGATGCTCTATGACTGTCGGAGATTTGTATGGTATCCTAACAGCCTCAAAGGAGATAGGACTCCGGCGTCTCCTTTTTCATCCTGACCCAAACTTAGGTACACCTGAGTGGCGGATAATCTCAAGTCTAGGTGGCAAATTTTGGGAGTTACCTCGCAACGGATACTGACTTCCGACATCAAGAAACCTGGCAATCTCAGCCCATGACTCCATCTCGAAAGGGTTTATGTCTCTATTACGGAAAATAGATGTTCGGGAAATCGGGTTGCTAAGCTTGTTGAATTCACACAATTTCAGCTTCTACAAAACTGTTTGTCAGCAAAACCTATCAACTCTTAACCAGATCACTGAACTGAAAGAAAAGTGGTCCTACGGGCAAGAGATGGTTGGGGTTCCCGTGGGTTTAGCTTGCTTTCAGCGCACAATTTAAAACCAGATAGCAGATTGGGGCAAATCCTAAACAGTAAAGCCGATCTTCCCGTTAGAGCATAAGAGCACGAAACTCTTCCATTAATAACCCTTCTTAATATTGGCCCAGGAGGTGGCGACTTTCCTTTTCGGATCGACGGCCACGTCATCTCCACCAACTTGGAATTCAACATCAACTAAGCCAACCGTTTCGCCTCGAAGTTTAGGTTGAGTTGTAGAGGTCTCCTCGGAACCTATCCAGATCGGCCGGATCTGGTTACTACCATCCGTCACCTGAATATTGTCAACCAGAATCACGAACAACCCCTTGCGGGCTGATTCACCCTCGGTACCAATAGCAATGGTATTAATTACCTTTCCAGCAATTGGATCGAGGGGTAACCTTTTGTGAACCCACTCACCGCTCTCGACCAGGCGCATCTGCTGAATAGCGTCGGTTGGCTTCAGAATTTCGCCCTCACTGGTGATAACATAGACGCCGCCGACGGTGTAAGAATTAGGGGTAGCAAATTTGATCTGATACTCGACGAATTGCCCCGCTTCCGCCTTGATCCCCTGCTCATCCGTCCAGACATCAGCTAGGCCTTTGACCGGTTGTCCATCAGCTTCAATCGCGGCCTTAAAGGTCAGTACCCGTCCGCCTTTTTCATGCTCAACTACGATAGGGATCTGTTCTGTCATCAGTTTCATACCGGTTGTCTTGGTAGAGATGCTATTTGCATCAGGATCAGAGAGTTTGGCATCCTTCAGATTGATGGCCGAGTTCTTTCTAGCTATCACTTCGAAAACGGCGGTTGCCAGTGTTCCTGTAGCTAACTCTGCGGCTTGACCCAGTGACGTTGCCCCAAAAAGAACTTCTCCCGGTGTACTGGTTTTGGCCGGTACAGCAAAGGATTGAGCCGGTAAATAGTTGCCATTCTCAATACTGATAAACTTGACTAGCTGATTGTCAAAAGTCAATTTGAATTGGTAGGCTAATACATTTTTGGCTTCCGCAATCTCAATGCTGAGCTCGATTTGTTCCCCTACATCGGGGATGATCACCTCAGCCGGGTCTATTGTAACCGTCGTTTGTGCAAAACCAACAGAAACAACAACTAGAGCAGACAACAAAAAGGTGAGGATTCGCATGATTGGTATTCTCCTAACTGAAAAGTTGAGTTGGGGCCTAGCGGACATTAAGGTTCAGTCGAGTAATTATATCATAGACAGATAAAGTGAGCAAATCCTGAAAAGGACAAATATTGAAACCTGTATTAGGATGTGGTAAATTATACTTTCGAAATTAAGACCTTTGCTGGATGTTATCCTAATCCGGTTTAGCATCTTATCTATTAGGATCCAGTAGGAGATTTATGTTGTTCCGATTGTTGGTTTACCGAGGCCTGCGTATCTATATTTGTACCCTTTTTACCGTTTATATCTGGCTCCTCAATACGGTCGCTCAGACAGCCGCTTTCGATGGTCTTCTTCCAGATCAGATCATTGAGTCTGCAATTCAGTGCCAAAACTTGGGGTTAGCTTACCTGGAGGAGTCACAACCCCAGAAAGCCGTCGAGCAGTTTCAGAAGTTGGTCGAACTGTTACCCAAGGAAGCTATTGGCTACGGCAACCTGGCTGTTGCCCAACTTCGTCTTAAACAAGCCGATTTGGCCTGGCAAACAATTCAACAGGGATTGAAGGTCGTCCCAATGGAGAGTCGACTCCATATCATCGCCGCCGAGATTTTACAACTAAGAGGTCAGTTCAAACCTGCCACTGAAGAAATCGAGGAGGCGGTTCGGCTAAATCCTGACGACCTGGAGGCGCGTTATCAGTTGGTTCGGCAAAATATGCGCCAAAGAAACGACTCAGCAGCACAACAGCATGCTATCGCCGACCTGCAAACACTACGGCAACTAACACCAACCAATATTGTAGTGTTGATGAAACTGTCGCAATTATTGGCAACAGAAGGGGAAATAGAATTAACACAACAGATCGGGCAAGAACTACAGATACTGTTAGCCGACATTCCAGCAGATAAATTAAAATTTCTGACCGATGGGCTGACGGCTGTTCACAATGGCCAGCTAAAGATTGCCAACCGAAATCTGCGGATCTTCGAAAATATCAATAAGAATACGCCTCGCTACCAGCAAGGGATCGCTGAATTAGACACCCCAATCTTGGGGCATCCAATCGAGGACTTCGACCTAGGATTCCGCTCACGTTTGGTTGCCGAATTGACCCCACCGATAGAGATCTATTTTACGGCGATCCGCACCCACATCGAAAAGCCAAAAACAAATAGTATCCAGTTCGATTATGATCATGATGGCGATCTAGATGCACTGGAGTTGAATGCTGATAGGATGAAGATGTGGCGCAATGACGGTGATGGCACCTTTTCGGATACCACCGAAAAAACCTTTGGTGCCGGTTTTCAAATTAGTGGTACGGATGCCACTTTTGCTGATTTCGATGATGATGGCGATGTCGACCTCATCACAGTCAACAATGAAAACTGTTTTAAATTCGACAACCTCAGACAGGGCAAATTACAACCTGTTCCCATTCTTACCGGTCAACGGGCGTTGAGTGCGATTGATAGCGGTGATTACGACAACAACGGTGCTGTGGATCTGCTACTCGTTTCTCAACAGATGGCTCGTACCTATAAAAATCGTGGAGACGGAACCTTCGTGGTAGACCGGACTATCCAGTTTACTGATGGGACGGATTGCCACTTTGTGGATTATGATAATGACGGTTTTCTAGATTTGTGGCTCATCAGCCCAAGTGGACATTCGATTTGGCGGAACGACGGCCGGGGGGAGTTTTCGGGTCAATCGCGGATCTTACCGTCTCTGGAGGCCTACGGTGATTCGGGGCTGGTTAGCGACTTTGATCGAGATGGTGATCTGGATCTGGTTCATTTCCTGAGTGACAATGACAGTCAGGTTTTACAAAATGATGGCGGTAACCAGAACCGATGGTTGCAAATTGAATTAGAAGCCGTCGTCGAAGGAAACAATAAAAACAACCTGAAAGGAATAGGTTCCCGACTGGAGATCAAAGCGGGCAACCTCTATCAACTCAAGTATGTCGATCAGACAATTTCCCATTTCGGTCTGGGTAAAATAGATCTGGTAGATGTAGCACGAATTGTCTGGACCAACGGCGTACCACAAAATGTAATTCAACCTCAAGCCAACCAGAAGATCGATGAAAAGCAGGTTTTGAAAGGCTCTTGTCCTTTCCTATATGTTTACGATGGCAATACATTTACCTTTGTTACCGACCTGCTGTGGAAAAGTCCGCTGGGAATGATTACGCCGATTGGTACAGTTGCCTCCTCTAAATCGGCTGACGACTATGTCTTGATCGGCGATAGGCTGAAAGAGAAAGATGGCCACTATATTTTGAAGATTACGGAAGAACTCTGGGAGACAGCCTATTTTGATCAGGTTAAGCTGATTACTGTCGATCATCCCGATGGCACGCAAGTCTTGGTCGATGAAAAGTTCACGCCGGTACCGTTTCCGCCGTTTGAAATCCATCAAGTGGAAACCTCTCATTTCCCAATTAGTGCGGTTGATCATCAAGGTAACGATGTGTTAGATCGGCTAAAGGATATCGATTACCGGTATGCAATTGAGCATCCGCTAGGTCTGTTTCAGGGAGTAGTTGAACCGCACTTTATTGAACTCGATTTAGCACGATTCGATGGGGATTCTAAGCAACTGGGTTTTTCGGTAGGAACACCTGCGACGGTTAAGCTTTATCTAACCGGTTGGGTTTTTCCCACCGACACCTCAATTAACGTCTCCATTTCGCAGAATCCAGCCGTTACCTCCACTTTTCCCTACCTGCAGGTGCAGGACAAGCGGGGAAAGTGGCAAACAGTTATAAATCCAATTGGAATTCCGGCCGGTAAGAATAAAACCGTGGTGACAGATCTAACGGGTAAGTTTCTGTCGGTTTCCCGTAAAGTTAGAATTGTGACAGACATGCAGGTATATTGGGATAGAGCCTTCTTCACGGTTGGGAAACAGGAAGTGCCGACGGTTGTTACCGAACTACGGCCCCAAACTGCTACTCTGCAATATCTGGGGTTTCCCAAACTGTATCGCCCAACGCCACATGGCCCTCACCTCTACAATTATACGCAGATCGACAAAAAGCAAAAATGGAGAGATATGGGGGGCTTTTACACCCGCTACGGTAAAGCGACCGAACTACTGACCGAACGGGACGATCAACTGGTGGTGATGAATGCGGGCGATGAGATCACGGTTACCTTCTCAGCAGATAATCTACCGGATCTACCAGTTGGTTGGCAGCGTTCTTTTATTTTGTTTAGTGATGGATGGGTCAAAGACGCTGACATCAACACGCTTGCTTCGCAAACAGTTGAGCCACTCCCCTTCCACCAGATGTCTGACTATCCGCCGCCGGAAGATTATCCCGCCGAGTTACGCGCCTATAACCTCGAGTACAACACTCGACGGGTTAAACACGTCTTGCCACCGTTAGAAGAATAGATCTGTATAGCTGGGCCCCAAAATACAGAAGCGTTGAGTCAATGTATGGGGTAGTAATTTTGTCTCTTTAGGGGTCGCAGGCGATGTTTGACAGCAGATTTTGGTTGGAGTATAATTGCTGCGAACACAAGTGAAGGACTAGAGACTAGATATGTTGAGCCAAGAGAGCATTCAGGCTTTTCAAGACAACGGGTTTCTCCTCGGTGATCGGATTTTAGATGATGATCAGGTGGAAGAACTTCGCCAAGAACTCGATCGTGTCATCGATAGTTACGAAGACAGTACTCAGCCACAACCAGTCAGAATCGCTAATTTGGGTGGTGATCCAGAGACACCAGTTTGGCAAATCGTCAACATCTGGCAGGCCAGTGAAGCTTTTCAAGCTTTAACCTTCCACTCAAAAATTGTGGAAGAGGTGGCTCAATTGTTAAATGCTCAAGAACTTCGCCTCTGGCATGATCAAGTGCAATATAAGCCGTCCGGCACTGGTGGGGTAACGGGTTGGCACCAGGATTCCCCTGCCTGGCCCAATATCGCACCTAAAACAACCCAGATCTCTTCTTGGGTCGCTTTGGATGACATTGATGAATCCAACGGTTGTATGAGCATGGTGGTCGGTTCTCATAAATGGGGATTAGTGAGAGGCTTCTTTCCACATGCTAGAAACTTTCACCAAATGCCGAGTGAGTTTGAAGGGATGAAACTTCAAGTAGCTCGGTGCCCGGTCAAAAAAGGGCATGTTCAGTATCATCATGCGTTAACCTGGCACGGATCACACGCTAACACTAGCGGTCGAAAGAGGCGGGCTATTGCCAATCACTACATGACCGAGAAAACCGTCTACGATGAAACTGGTGGCCATATTATGAAACCGTTTGTTACCGTCGACCACGGAGAGAAACTGGTTGGTGATGTTTTTCCATTGGTTTGGCAGAAAAAGCCCGATCAAGAAGAGGCTAGCAAGCAAGAAGGGTAAATGTAAGCCATGATGACCGAAGAAGAAAAGTTTATTGTCGATTTAGAAGGATACCTGATCATCAAGAATGTTTTGACCGCGAGTGAAGTGGCTGAAATAAACCAGATGATCGACGATGGGGATCGAAGTGGCCCACCTAGCACTTGGGGCGAACCGTTCAGAAACCTGATTGATCACCCTACAATCTTGCCTTACTTACTGGAACTAATAGGTCCATACGTGCGAATTGACCACGACTACGCTATCTTCATGCAACCTGAAACCAGCACCGGAGGTCGCCTACACGGTGGGGAGGATGGCGGCCGCCCCGGTGGTCCTGAAGGGGATCACTGGTATAAATATCGGGATGGAATAATCCGTAATGGTCTTTGTGTTGTAACTTACAACTTGGCACCAGCTAAAGTCGGCGACGGCGGATTTGCCTGTGTGCCGGGTAGCCATAAAAGCAACCTTCTGATCAATTTACCCGACGATGTCAGACGGTTTGAGCGTCGACCACATTATGTGGTGCAACCTACAGTCGATGCCGGGGACGTGACCTTTTTCACTGAAGCACTTATTCACGGTACCATGCCTTGGAGCGGACAACAAGAACGCCGAGCTTTACTTTACAAGTATAGCCCGGGACATTCCGCTTGGTCAGGCAACTACTACGATCCCAACCAATACAGCAATTTGACGGAGCGGCAACGGTTGATGATGATACCACCCTCGATTGGCAGCCGCCCTCGTGTGGCGCTGGACGAAAATTAGGAGATGTACAATGACAAATCCGATAAAAGTGGGGCTATGGATCTCAGGTATGGGCTTAACTGTCAGTTTGGCTTTCTCCCTTTTTGGAAACGTATCAGCTCAATCGATTGAGTCACCAACATCACTCCCTCTAGGCTCGGTAGTCTCTAGTCCTATCTTCACATTGAAGACGACGACACCAAAAGAAAAATCAGCGCAATCGAAGGTTACAGTATCGGCCGTGCCAACAGCTTTCTCATCTTCCAAGGTCTATTTGGGAGGACAAGCTAAGAGCCCGATCTTTCCTCTCAACACCGCTCGATTGGCATCTACTACAGAAGAAATATCCAACTCAATTATTCCAGGTGGTAGCAATACAGCTGCTGGTCGCTAAGAGCGGAAAAAGTAGCGTTGCACTAAATCAAATACGACATATTAAGGTGAATGGTAAGGTGAATGGCTTCCATCTGACCTGACGTTTTGATTGCCATTCAATTGCTGAGTTTCACAAAAAAGCGGATCCCTAACCATCTGCAATCCGATTTTAAGTCCGGCTGGAACCAGAGGTTGCTGATGCTTCTAATGGTTAGCATTGATCTTCATTCATAAATGGAAGAGTGGAAAGCCAAGCCTGATTTTTCCACTCTCCATTTTTAACCGTCTACTCTTACTGTCGCTAATGTAACTGCTGGCCATTGGTTAGAAAACGAAGATTTGATCCAGCGAGATCTCGGTGATTTTACCGTGCCGGGCCAAGGCCTCCATATCAATTTTGCTTTTGTCTCCCACGATCGATATCAACTTTTTCCGTTTGGTAATATTGGTGCGGTGGAAATTAAGCATCAGGTCGAGATCTGATTGCTGGATCTGCTGATAGCGGTTAACACGTGGATCGACCTCCAATCCTTGATACTCCCAGCGACGGACTGCACCGATAACTTCACGGAATCCAACTTTAGCTGTTTTGTAGCGGTTGATAATAGCCTCTTTGCCAATAGCAAACCGTTCTTCTGAAATCGGTAGGTTATCGATTAGGCCAATGAATGCTTCTACTGCTTCTGCCGTTTTATCGGCTTGGCACAGGACGATAGCCACCATCTGGTTCTGTTCACCGGTACGACTCCCTGGTGCGTAACGGGCGTAGCTGGCGTAGGCTAGTGCCCGTGCTTCCCTCAGTTCTTGAAATACCACTCCCGACATGCCACCGTCGAAATACTCGTTATAGAGATTGATAGCCGGGCGTTTAGCTTCATCGTAGACGTCATCACCAAAATCTATACGCGTGTAAGCCTGGGCCATCTCTTTGTCGAAGAGGTAGATTTCTGTCTCCTCTGGTCGACGCTGAACGAAGAACTCATAGGAGGGCGGTGGTTGCAGTTTCCCTTCCAGCAGATGATGCTGACGCAGTTGATTTTGCAATTCTACCACTGATAATGAGCCGACATAGCTAATAGTATGCCGGTAACTTAGTAGGTCAGCAATAGTTTTGGTCAGTTCGGGCACCGTTAATTGAGAAATTTTCTCGTTAGAAATCATCCGCAACATGGAGGACTTATCACCATAAAGATTATATTCAGCCATGGCTTGAGCAACAGCGCGGTAATTCTTTTTGGCGTCTTCCCGGTTGGCCAGAATAATTTGAATCAGTTCTTGCAAAGTTGCCTGATCCACCTGGGAATGTTTGACCAAATTGAGTGCCAGAGCCAGTGTCCGGCCGAAATTCTCATCCAGGCCTGAAACGGTGAATGAAGTCGATTGGTCCCCCGCCTGCAGACCGAAGTCTGATCCCAGTTTGTACCACTCTTTTTTTAATTCCGGTGCCGAGAATTGGGAGGTACCGGATTTATCCAACAGTAAGGCAGCAGCCCCGAGTTTTTGGTTGTGAAGCTTTCCAATATCAAAAGAGAAGGTCAGGGTAAACAGATCGTTGACCGGGTTCTTGGAGTGATAGAGTTTTACCCCCGGATAGTAGTCGACGATTTGGTAATCCTGGTCAGGTTTAATGAAGACCGGTTTAATCTCATTTACGGGTATTGCCATTATTGACGCAGCAAAGGCTGACTGACGGGTTGGATCCATCTCGATAGGGTCAATTGGTGGTTTTTCGACCTGTGGCAATTCATGTTGGGCATCTATACGATAACCGACCACATAGTTGTCTCCAAAGTATTTATTGGCGACCACAACCACATCTTCTTTGGTCAATTTCTCCATTCGCTCGATAGAACGCACCGTGTAGTGCCAGTCCTGGCTGGCGAGAAAGGCTCCTCGCATGGCACCAGCACGACTTTCGTTGTTTTCCAGGCCTGCTTTCTGTGACTTTTTGAAGTCGGTTACAATGGCCGGGATGATCCAGTTTTCAAACTGCCCTTGTTTAATTAGAATTATCTGCTCCAAAAGCAGTTGCTCTACCTCTTCCAGGGATTGATCCTTTTTCGGGATACCCCATAGTTCTTGACTACCGTAGTCATTGCTCAGTAAAGGACGTGAACCGGCTTTGCGAACTTTCTGTTGTTGGTTCAAGTTGAGGTTAATCAGTCCAGCCGTTGCGTTATCCAGAATCATATCGAACAGCATTAAGGCTTCTGCGTCGGGATGGTTCTGTGGCACAGTTCGAAAGGCGATCATCACATATTCTTCGCCCTGATACTGAACTGTAACCCGTTCGACTCCGTCAATTGGATCTTCTTGCCACTGTTTGAATTCCGGTAAAGATCGGGGTTCCCAGTGGTTGAAATTATCAGCGATAATCTGGATAGTCTTCTCGATGTCGATGTCGCCCGAAATACAGATAGCCATATTGTTAGGCACGTAGTAGGTCTTAAAGAAGTCGTAGATTTTGACCAAAGACGGTTTTTTCAGATGCTCAACTGTCCCTAAAATAGACCTGCTATAAGGGTGTTTTTTATAGACTCGTTGATAAACCGCATCTCGAATCAGCTGACTTTTATTGTCCAAGGCCCGGTTTTTCTCCTCATATACCACCTCTAACTCGGAATGGAACAACCGAAAAACAGGCGTGCCAAATAATCGATGTGATTCTATCTGTGCCCACTGCTGTAATCGGTTAGAGGGTAGGTTAACCTGATAGATTGTCACTTCCTGACCTGTTCCGGCGTTTTTGAAGGATGCACCCATGGACTGGTAAAGTTTGTCGATTTCATTCGGCACTGCATATTGGGCCGCTAGCTGGGACTCAGCATTGATTTCAGCATAGATCTCTTTACGTTTCTCCGCATCGGTCTCACTATAATGCTGTTCGTAAAGTTCGGTGATCCTATCCAGGTGAGGCTTCTCTTTCTCGTAGTCTACTGTTCCTAATTCCTGTGTCCCTTTGAAAAGCAGATGTTCCAGGTAGTGGGCCAGGCCGGTCGCATCTTCAGGATCGTTTTTGGCACCGGCACGGATCACCACTTCAGCGTAAAACCGGGGTTCCTCATGGTTTTCGGTCAGATAGATGGTTAAGCCATTGTCTAACTGAAAGATGGCCACATCCATCAAATCAACCGGATCTGGTTGGTTGATCCGTCGATAATGCCGACCGGAGGTCGGGCTCTGGCTTTCCGAACCAGATGAGAAATCCACTAGAGCCTCTGATTCGGTTAGATCAGTCGAAACTGAAGATGTTGTTATCTGTTGTCGGCCACCTGAACAACCAACCATCAGTAGGAGGACAAAAACAAGATAGTGAATTTGATGTCGCATATATTTACCTTAAAAGAGAAAGGCCAGAGGAAAAATCAAGATTTCCCTTTGGCCTTTAGATATTAGAATTTACGGTTTAGAGATTGTTGAACTTGCGGTTGTCTGATAGGCCTACGTCCAACTAACTACTGTTAGTCGTCGACGCTATCCCAGTCACAGAAGCGTTTACCCTCTTTCTTCTCTTTAGATAAAATTAGCAGGGCAGCGGAAGCACCATCCCCAGCTGAAATGATAGCTTGAACCTGATGAGGACGAGTGGTGCGTCCGACAACAAACAGGTTCTCAACTGCTGTCTCGGCCTCACGTGTAGCCTCAATAGCCCCCTCTTCACCTCTTTTCAGGCCCAGACTTTCGGCGAGTTCCCGGCTCGAACCAGTAGCGATGATCAGATATTTTCCCGAGTATGTATCACCGCCATCGGTAGTCACTGTAAACCCATCATCCGTTTTTTCGGTTTTCTCTACTAAGGCTTCGATCAGTTCAGCTCCCAAATCTTTTACCTGCTGTCGCCCAATTTTCTGGAATTCGCTTCCCGTCATTTCAGGAATCCCCAGATAATTGTACAACATAGCGTAGTGCATGGGGGTCTCGTCCTGGCCAAAAATTGTGGTTTCGATGTCGTTTTTGGCCAAATACAGGGCTGCGCTCAAACCACCCGGCCCATCTCCAATAATAAGTGCGCTTGACATTGTTCGTCTTCTCCTTAGATTTGCGTGACCTTAGCATTTTATCACAGCCGTTAGGCGAGTGCAATAGCGGTCGCTCGCTTTCTACTGTTGGTGGCGTTAGGTAGACGGCCAAACTGCGGATCAAGGAGCGGCTTTCGATTTCTGGCACTGCTAGCGCAGTTGCGAAACCCACATCGCCTCAAATCACTCGATGCGCTTGTGCCCGATCGACTCCCCTTCACAGATAAGGACCTACTTTCCGTCCATGAAACCCTCAACTGAATATTTTAAGACCCGTTCTCCTTGTGCAATCTCTTCCATGACAACCAACCGGTCGATTGTGGTGCATTGGCTCAGATCGATAATTAATATCTCTCCCTGACCACTAACCTATGCGATTTTGTGACCAAAACGTTGCTTAATCTCTTGGCCAAAGACCGTAAGCTGTGTCACGTCAGCCTCAGGAACTAACCCCCGATTGTCAATCACCATTCCCAACAGGAAATTGGCGTTGCGGCCGACCGAAAAATCGTATTTTCCCATCATCTCATCAACAGAATAGAGCAGATGAGCGGCATCTTCGACCCAGATCCACTGATGGTTGCGGTTTGGCATATCCGATTCTGCTGGTGCTCATACCTCACCCATGGGATCTCCCGATCCTGACTGTGGAGATTGGTTATCACCAATGAATTGACCGATGGTACTCCAGCAGTTGGCTGAGGCTCCTCCCTGCTCGTTTTCGACCCAACAATTAGCGAACCGGTTCCCTTTGGCCCTTGAAAAATGACGGCTTGTGGTTGTAGATCCCATAGAAGACTAACGACATCAGGACCCCATTGATCGGGCGGTAGAATTCCACCATCGAACCAGATCTCAAACAGCGATCCATAGTTTGACCATAGTTCGGTACACTGTTGATACACGATACGGTTATATCTGGCCTGCGCTTCGGCATCCCCGGACCTGACGCGGCCCGGATTATCCATGTTACAGTAGGCGTTGTAGCCGGTATGATAATAGTAAGCGGGGCGAAGGTCGTATTTCCGGCAGGAAGCGACAAAATCAGCTACAATGTCACCCAATCCATTTTTCCAAGGTGAGCTTTTAACGCTCTAGTCGTGTGCTGCCGTCGACCAGAGGCTAAATCCGCTCCCATGCTTGGCAAACAGGACAGCGTACTCGGCGCCTGCCGCTTTGGCCGTTTGGATCCACTAATCAGTATCGAGTTGAGTAGGATCAAAGACGGCCGCTGGCGGTACATTATCGAATTGGTATCCCACGGGATGGAATACCTGAATATCGCAGTGGATCAGCACACCGACTTCGCAATCTGCCCATTCGGCCTGTTCTTCCGTTGGTATTGCAAGTTTTGTCACTGTTTTGATTTCCCTATCCAAAATGATGAAAGTTTTGTCTGTTTTGAGATTCCAAATTTCGAATTGATCAAAGCGTCTAGCATCTCTTTTTGACACAACCATCGTCGGTTTGTCAACTTATTTATCGAATATACAGGGCAGACCATCTAACGGCGAAACAACGATTGTGTCTGAAGCCTTTTTCTGGTAAGATGTTGAGCAACACAATAATTTGAGTTAACTAAAGGAGAAAAAAGAAGATGAATTCTGAAGTCTTTCAGGTGGGTGAATTAACCGCTGTTATTGGTGATAATTCGGCAGATGACGATCATCGTGCCGGCTACAACGGGATCTGGTCATTAACGCACCAATCTAGCCAACGGAATCTATTTGTGCCAGCCTATGCCGGTTGGAACCTGGAGCATATCTTTGACGGATATACCAACGGTTCAGCCGAAGTCTTTTATGAACCCCGTCACGCACCGATGGCCTTTCACCGTTTGTCAGACAACCAGGCCGAACTGTATCAACCGCCAACCCCAACCTTCCACCTCGAAAGTTGGACCTGCTTTAAGCTGGTAGCCCCCTACTATATCGACGTCGATTTTCGTTGCCTGGCTCATCAGCCTCTATTTAAGGGCAATTACATCGGTCTCTTCTGGGCCAGCTATATCAATGCACCGCTAGACAAAAGCATCTATTTTCAGTCCGAAAACGGCTACTGGGCGCAACTCTGCACCCAACAACACAACAACGAGAGTACAGTCTGCCATCTTGATGACCAGACCCAATTGACTTTCAGTCAGGACTATCATAACGCTCTGTTTCGTAACCTCTCGCCCTTCCGCTATCAACTGCCGCTGTTTTATGGTCTGTTCGAGGACCTGGCTTGGGTCGTGATGTTCGATCGCACAGAAGGGATTCGTCTGACCCACTCTCCATCCGGTGGAGGTAGCAATCAACAGTATCAAACCACCAATCCGGCCTGGGATTTCCAGTTGATCGTTCCCAATTACCAGGTGCAGACAGAGTATGGATTCAAAGCTCGTCTAGTCTATCGGCCGACATGTTCCCGCCGGGCAATTCTGGATGAATATTATCAGTGGCGGAAATTAATCGATCTTGATTATTAGTTGACGAAGCCCCGGAAAAGGGAGCCAGGAAAGGTCTCTATAATGTCATTACAACCAAATATTCTCTTTATTATATCTGATCAACACAATGCTAAGATCCTGGGACACAAAGGACACTCAAACGCCAGGACACCGCACCTGGATCAGCTAGCTGCTGAGGGCGTCCGATTTGATAATGCCATTACCCAGAACCCGATTTGTACCCCAAGTCGGGTCTCTTTTTTGTCGGGACAGTACTGCCACAATCACGGGTACTACGGCCTGAGTGGCCCCAATCCGAACGGTCTGCCTAACCTCTTTTCCCACTTCCGCCAATACGGCTATGTGACCAGTGCAGTGGGCAAAATACACTGTCCAGAATATTGGGTCGAGGATGCAGTCGATAATTTTCACGAAACCTGCAACTGTAGCATCGGTGGTCGTTCGGCCAAGTACGCCGCTTTTCTCCGCAGTCGAAATAAACTTCATCTGGAGGATCATGGCCAGATGCCGGACTTTGGTGACCGCGGACGCCAGTCGATGGAGGGGCGGCCCTCACCGCTAGCATTTGAAGAATCCCAAGAGGGATGGATCGCAGAGGAGACAATTCGCTTCATAGAATCGGCGCAAGAGGCAGACAGTCCTTTTCTGGCCTTCGCCAGTCTGCCGCGGCCGCATCAGTGCACGTCGCCCAGTGAACCTTTTTGGTCCTGGTACGAGAATGAAGAACTGGTTCTACCACCCAATATCGACTACGACATGTCTCTTAAGGCGCCACATTTCCGGCAGACGGCGGAACGCTGGCGCAAAGGCGACTGGACATTGATTGAACCCAGGACCTTCCAGGCTGGACGCCTGCGCAAACTCCATGGCTATTTGGGAGCCGTTAGCCAGGTCGATCATGCTGTAGGGCAGATGATCGCATTTTTGGAGCGAAGTGGATTGCACCAGAATACTATTGTCATCTATACCTCAGATCACGGTGACTATGCGGCCGAACACGATATTATGGAGAAAGCGCCGGGAATCTGTGCTGATGCCATTACGCGTATCCCCATGATCTGGTCCTGGCCGGACCATTTTCAGTCAGGTCACACCTCGCGACAACTGGTCGAGTCTGTCGATGTTTCAAATACACTCTGCCAATTGGCGAATATTACACCACTGGAGACCTCAGACGGTAAAGATATCTCTCATATGCTGCGGGGGCAGGAACAGGCTGTGCGAGATATCGCCGTAACCGAGTTTTCCTGGAGCAAGAGTGTGCGCAAAGGGCAATATCGACTGGTCATTTATCCAGGCGTCATGTTTCCGGAGGCCGACGATTTCGGTGAACTCTACGACCTGGAGATCGATCCGTGGGAGATGAACAACCTCTATTTTGACCCTAACTCGGCTGACCTGGTGCGGGAAATGGAAAGAGATCTACTGGAATGGCTGATCACTACGACCCGGCCAGCCACCACAAACGGTGTTGAAGTCCCATCCGGTCGTCAGACCCGCAAGCGAAACGGGTACACCACCAATTTGGACGGTAAGATTCATCCGGACCGGCTACGAGAGGCTCGGACTAGAAACTACCTTTGACGGTAAGAATTCACCGATGGATAATCTGATCCGGTTGTGCGAATGAGTTTCTTTGGGCCTCCTCCGAAACCGATCAGGCGGATTCCTCATCGGTTGGTGTCTGCAAAGGTGATCAAACATCGCCGGGGAGGACAGAGGGTTGAAGTGAAAATCGGTTCCATTTTTGGACAAAGGGAAACGCAACGATGTGGTTCCAACGTTGGGATGGAAACAGCCTCAGACCAGTGTCGTTGAACGGTTTAATTTGACCGATGGACAGAGAAATCGCCACCAGCCAGGAAAAACTTTGGGCTTTTCAAAACAGAGGCGGTATGATAACCGGAGGAGTTGGATTTCAGTTCGGTGCTACAATTTCCACCTCAAGAACCGTAACCCGTAGGCACAATGATAAAAATGAGGAGGGGGTTCTGATCCAAAGAGCTCCCGCGATGGCGGCTGTAATCACACTTCAGCCGGATTCAACGTTACAACTCATGCCATTGCTTGTCTGGGGATAATCTCAGAACAACATCAAATGAATTTGCTAGCGATAATATGAAATTTTGGTATTAATGAAGCTTGAAAAGTGCTAAAATTGTTAGTGAATGCTACTAGATGCAAAACGGTATTAACCATGAGGAGGAGAATATTTTGCGAACTGACAAAAGCTTGGTTTTCGGTCTGTTACTGCTTTTAGCTACTGGCCTTTGTTCTACTGGACAGTCTCAGATACTCTGGCTGCCTTTTGAAGGCGCGGGTGAGATCGCAAGGGACGTAAGCGGCAACCGAAAAGATGGTGTCGTCGTTAAGGCAACTCGTGTACCGGGTAAGTATAGGCAGGGTATCTCTATTGGTGAAGAAGACGAATATGTCGAGATTCCTAATGTTCTTAAGCCCGAAGGAACTCTCGAATTCTGGTTTAAACCAAATTGGCAGGGCGATACAGCGGAGACCTACAGGCTATTTGATGCCGCCTCGGATAAGATTTTCTGGTTTGTGGGAAAAGGTCTGACCGGGGAGCGCATACCGAATTTTGGCTTCTTCTTAGAGGACGCGATTGATACTGATTTTATAATCAAAACAGATGCTAACGTTATATCTGTTGACACCTGGTATCATATAGCCGCGACCTGGGATTTCGGCAGTGGAAAAGCGAACTTCTATATTAATGGAGAAGAGGCTGCGAACAGCGACGGATTGGGTAAGTTCCCCGAACTTACGCCAAAAGCCAGAATTGGGTTTAATGCGGAGAGTGGTTACAAAGCCGCTGACAACGGTGCTAACGGCATTATTGATGAATTCGCCATTTACGACAAGGCTCTGAACGCCGATGAAATTAAGCAGGATATGAAGCAGTTAGCTTATTCTGTTGAGCCGGATCACAAGCTAGCCACTGTTTGGGGAAACATCAAGTGGTGAGATGATATTCCGCTAAGATTAACGTATCTTAGCCGGTGTGGTTAGGTTATGGTGGTTATTGAATGGTGAGTGGAACAAAAAACTACCGCATACACGCTGGTAGTGAGTACCGATATAATGTTGGCGGAAAACCGTCGAAGCCCTTAATACGGTTCAAGGAATCGTTCGGATCTCAAGGTTTTTCGCGATTCGTTGGAAAAACAGATTGCTACGTTTAGGAAGGGGTGTCCATACCCTCTTAGACCGGAAAGGAAATATGCATGTCTAAACTTGTCTATGGCATTTTGCCTGCACTGGTGACGCCGTTTGACGATAACCTCGAACTCAAGATAGACGCGGTGGCACCGCTCGTGCGCTCTCTTTTGGAGACCGACATCAGCGGTTTCTTTGTGTGTGGTGGCACCGGCGAAGGCCGGGCCATGAACGTGCCGGAACGAAAGGCAATGGGAGAGGCTGCTGTCAGGGCCGTGGGAGGTCAGGTACCGGTGATTCTCCATGTAGGGGGAACAACGACAGAAGAAGCCGTGGCGCTTGCGGCACACGCCCCCACGGTCGGAGCAGACGCGGTGGCCTCGGTAGCGCCCGCTAACCGGCCGAATGACCTGGCCGCCGCCGTGAAGCATTACACCGCTATAGGCAGTGCCTCAGATCTACCTTTCTATGTTTACTGGCTGGCCTCCGATGCCGATCGAGGGGTGACGGCTCACAGATTTCTCGAGGCCATGGCGGACGTACCGAATTTCTCCGGAATTAAGTTCACCGATACGAATTTCTATCTGTTTCAGCAACTAGTGGACCTTTCAGGCGGATGTCTGAATGCGATTACCGGTCCCGATGAAATGTGCGCGGCCGGTATGATAATGGGAAGTGACGGGGCTATAGGTAGCACGTACAACATAATGCCCAGGATATTTTGCGGAATGTACCAGGCGTTTCAGGAAGGACGTGTCCAGGATGCAATGAAGGCCCAGACTAGCGCTAACAGGATGATTTCTATCCTCATATCTGTCGGGGTGTTGGCAGGCATCAAAGCCATGCTCGGATGGCAGGGACTACCAGTGGGCCCCCCGCGTCCGCCAAACAATCGTCTCACGAAAGAAGACGAGTTAAGACTGAGACGGACAATCGAGGCCCTGGACTTCGAGGTCGTGTGACGCACCATGCTCCGGATTCTTCACACAACGCCCTGTAATACCGCCGGAGCGCCTATAGTTTTGTGAAGGCGGACGGTACTTGGGCGACGATAGCCGGTTGGTTACTTTTACCCAAGGCCCTTACGGAGTTGTGATCTCTACATAACTTTAGTAGCGGAAGAGAACCCGACACGCCGAGAGATTAGGCGTGGAACATGTAGTACAGTTAAGAACAGATACGCGATGCGAAATCGATTGTTAGTCTGGCTGCTGTGCGCCGGGTTGATTTGCTATTCGAATTGGAGCTATGCCGACGTGAAAATTCTCGATAAACCGTTATGGATACTTCCGGGACAGCAGTTCCGCGTGTGCCTGCAACAACCGGCGGGCTCCGGTAAACTGGCGGTTGATTTTCCACCGTCGCTGGAGATGTTCGACCAGTGGGATCAGGACGAGATTCAACGTTTCTACTTTCGCAGCCTGGAACCAGGAACGGCGATGCTCAAGTTTTCTGGGCAGGGCGGTAAACTTGAGCTGGAGATCGAGGTTATTGCTTGGGCAGACCTGCACACGCGCCGAAAATATAGAAACGTCACTCTCCCTCGTATCTGGCCGATGGATATCTCTGCTTACAGCGATCTGAAGTCAGCGCGCACGCTGCACACCGAAGAGGATTTAGCAAACCTGCGCAAGGGCGAAACCGTATCCAGGCGGGCGAAACGGTGGACCAATGCTCCTGACGAAGATATCTACAACATTGTCCCCGGCCCTAGCGTGCCGAGGACCTGTCTCATGGTCCTGGGTCAGTGCGAAGGTGGAGGTGTAGGCAAAGGCTGTCCGAAATGCGGTGACAAGATCTACAAAGGTCGCAGTGGATTCTATCCCTGGGTCTTCGATGCCGAAAAGCATCCGTGGAAAGTGCAGTGCCCCGAATGCGAGACTTGGTTCCCTTCCAACGACTGGCATAAAGGCGATATGCATTCGGGCCAGTACCCGGACGATGGTTACGGTTGTGAACCATTGATTCCGGTCAAGGACACTAACGGCCGCGCCTGGCGTTACCCGTTCATAGCCTACTATCACCAATGGACAGCCTATATGAATGAACTTACGCCCGGCATCATTGAGTGCGCCCAAGCCGCTGTTGCCACCGGGGACCGAGCTTACGCACACAAAGCTGCGGTGGGACTGCTGCGGTTTGCTGAAAGTATGCTGGATATGTCGCTCAATCTGAATCACCGCAAACTGGCTAATCGCGACGGCATCTATCAATGGCTGGTCGGCGCCCCCATCGAAGCAAAGTTCCATCAGCTCAACCACAGTTTCTCTTACATTCAGCCTAACTGGGATACCCCGCGTATGGAAAGCGCGGCACGAGCCTGGGACCTGATATTCGACAAGCTCGAGGGGGACCAGGCGCTGCTCGATTTCTGCCGGAGTAACCACCATCCGGAGATTCGCTCCATCAAGGAGTTTCGGCGATTCATCGACGCCGGTGTGATCCGCGCCCCGGTTCAGATGTGCCTGGACAACGCGGTGTGGCGCAACTATCCGCAACAAGAGGTCACCGCCTCAACCTTGGCTCTGGCGCTCGGAACGCCGAAAGCGATGGACATCGTGGACTACCTGCTGAATGAAAACGGTGTTCGTTTTGCTCTCTCGAACCAATATTACAAAGACGGTTCAGCGCATGAATCACCGAGCTACAACCACATCCAGATTCGCGATATGGCTCGGCTGTTCCAGACGTTGGAGAGGTTGCGCCAACTGTTCCCCGACCGATACAAGGAGCCTCGTTTCGTTTCTCCCATTCAGGATCCGAAATTCCGTAGGCAGTATGATTTTCCGCTGGAATTTTCTCTCATCGGTCGCACCTATGCCGAGGTAAGCGATTCAGGAAGTGCCGGCCAGTCCAACCCAATCGACCCTCAACAGGGCTACCCCTGCGATTTCAACGACTGGGTCACTGCATGGGAACTCACCGGAGATGCCCGCTTCGCTCAGGCTATGTACGGCCCAGGCGGAAGCCTGGCGAAGAAAATCTCTAATCCGGAACTTCGCGCCGCTGCCGAGAAGGCTGGTAAGAAGTTGGGCTGGCAGGTGAAAGTGCCGAGCAACATTCTCGATGGCTACGGTCACGCTATCCTTCGCTCAGGAGATGGCGAACACCAGCGAGCCCTCTGGATGCGATACACCCGCTGCGTTCAGCATGCCCATCCGGATATGCTGACGTTCGGGTTGGAAGGGCTGAAACGTAACCTCCTTCCGGAACTGGGGTACCCGCAAGGTTGGACATTTGCAGAACACTGGGAGACCAACTGGGGCACACACTATGGTACGCATATCACGGGCATGCGCAGTACGGACTTCAACAAGGGGGAACTGACAATGTTTGTATCTGCATCGCCTGCCCAGGTCGCCGCAGCCGAATGCACCGCGAAACTCAAAGAGAAGCGTGTCTTGCGCCAGCGGCTGATAGCTCTTGTTGACCTGTCGGAAGAGGTTTTCTATGCCCTGACCGTTGAGCGTGTTCATGGCGGCGAGGAACACACGTTCAGTTTCCACGGCCCAGATGGTGATGTAACGCCAGCCAACCTGACTCTTGAGCCTTACAACGGCACGGCCTTGGGGGAAGGTCTCGAGTACGGTGACTTCTCTTCAACGAACGCTATAGATCCCGAACTCTCATGTCTCGCATTTCTGCGGGAACCGGCCAAAGGTACTCCGAAGGGTATTTGGAGCCTGGACTATGCGCTCCGTGGGCAGGAGGATATTCACCTGCGCATGACGAGTGTCTATCCCAAAGCAAACGAATTGATCGTAGCCAAAGGGAAGGCCCCCGGCGGCGTTTCGAAGTACGACATGACCTGGGCTATTCAGCGTGGCCACAGCGAATCGCCTTTGACCACTCAATACCTCCAGGTTCTGGAGCCATATGCCAACAACGCCACTATCGAAAAGATAGAGCGTTTACCTGTCAGCGGTGGCGATCCCAATGCGCAGTTTCCCCCGCTCGCCGTGCGCATTACCACTCGCGAGGTCATCGACACGATCCTGCTCCAACACAAGGCCGGACCGGTTGTAACCGCGGGAGGAATCACATTCGACGGCGAGTTCGAGTTGTGGCGAAAGGGTCGCAACAAGCTCCCGGCAGCAATGCTTGTCCGAGGCACAAAGCTGCTCAAAGACAATACCGGCGTCACGCTGTCTGAGGCGGAATACCGCGGGGAGATAGTCTCTTGCGACTGGAAGAGCGCTGCGGTCACTATCCGCCCGGCCCCCGCTTCAGTGGCCGGGCTATCTGGCCGACACATTCGCATCACAAACCCCGATGGCAACTCGGTATCGTACCAGATCGTAGATGCTGAACAGATCAAGGATGGTTGCCGCGTCCGCCTGGGCCTCGATCCTCGAATCGGCGAAGGCTTCGTAAAAGGCTGCAGAGATGGAGTCATCACCAGCGAGACCTATCTGAAACTTTATCCCTTCGGCTACTACGCGGGCAAAACCCTTACCAATGAGACCGGCGACGTTTTCTATCGCCTCAGCGATGTCGCCAAGCACGACTGTTTTATCGCCAAGGATCAGGACAAAGACCTGACCGCTACCGAGATGGCCTGTGCCGATTTCTCATCTACGACTACGGCCCCGGGGACCACGTAACGGTAGAGAACTTTGCGACTATCCGGAAGAACTGAGGCGGTGTCCGGGCCACTGCAATCTTGGGGTATCCGATAGATTAGTTCAAATGAAGCTGACTCAATATCAATTCTATAATGGTCGGCCAAAGTTACCCGCTACCGGCACCAGGTCAAAGGTGATTAGGTGGGATAACGTTAATTTTCAAATTATAAAACTAACTGCCGCTTAACTACCGCCTCGTCAAGGTCCACGCCCAGCCCTGGGCTTGTTGGTGGCGTAATATAGCCATTTTCAAACTTAATTGGTTCCTTGAAGATCTGCTGGTGAAGATCGTTTCCGTTGTACTCCTGAATCAAGAAATTTGGGGAACAGGTATCAACTTGTATTGCAGCGGCGGCGGCGATGGGGCCACAATACATATGCGGGGCAATCATCGCGTAATGGGCTTCGGCGATGCTGGCGATTTTCTTCGACTCAAGGATGCCGCCGCATTGACCAACATCCAACTGAATGACCTGTGCAGCCTGTTTCTTAAGCAGTTCCGCGAATTCAAATTTGGTAACCAGACGCTCGCCCGTGGCAATCGGAATGCTGGTATGAGCGGCAACTCGGGCCATTTCATCGATATTCTCCGGTGGAACGGGCTCTTCAAACCAGAAAGGATCAAATTCTTCCAGAATTTTGGCGACGCGAATAGCCCCAGCAGTGCTAAATTGCCCGTGAGTGCCAATGCCAATTTCCAAATCATCTCCTACCGCGTTGCGGATCACCTGAAAAATTTTGGCAACGTGACGGATCATTTTTAGAGGAAAGTCACGCGGATAGGGGAAGAATGGGGTAAAGGGATCCCACTTACAGGCCGTGTTGCCATCTTCGACCAGTTTAATTGCAATGTCTGCCGCCTTTTCCGGATTTTCCCAAATGCCCTCAGTTGGCATGTAGGCATAGGCACGGAGTTTGTTGTGAAATTGGCCGCCTAGCAGATTGTAGATAGGTTGATTCGTCACCTTACCAATAATATCCCAACAAGCCATTTCAATCGCACTCAGAGCGGGAGTCATATCCAAGCCCGGATGGCGATAGTCATGTCGTGAGGCAAAAATGGTTTGCCATAGCTTCTCCACCTCAAATGGATTGCTACCAACGACAAATTGTTCGCCTAAATCCTTAATTAGTCGGACCTGCGCATCTAGATTGGTCGCATTCCCCGACGGTCTCTCCCCCAATCCAACAATGCCCTCATCCGTGACAAGTTGGACAAAAAGCCACATACTCCCCCCACGATAAGGCCGAATGTTGTTTAGTACAATAGTTTTGACTTCAACGACTTTCATTTTTTCCTCCTGAAATTAGGTTAAGTCTGATGGGTTGATAGGAATCGACTGTCGGCAGCCATCCTAACACATAACAAAATCCGATGAAAATGGTAATGGGCTTCACCAAACCGAGAGTGGGGATCCGTCACTTCCTTCAGCATGACAAACTCACTCCCTCTGTCATTCCGATGACCATAACCAATCCACCTCATACCGTAGGGGCGAAGCAGCACCAAGCTATTGGTACTTTCTATAACCTCCCATACAGGTGATGGATTTCGCCTCCGACGAGGTTTGTATGCTTCGTCCAGTATTCGATTACACCATCGGGTTTTCTGGGCGAAGTATACCACCCGCACAGATCAACACATCACTCACCTGTACCAACACTAACTGAATACTGAACCCATCGGTACTAACTTCGCCCCTACACGGTTTCCGTTAGATGGCTGCGAATGCCAGTATCAACCCCCACTGACACGCGTCGAAACCTGTTGAAGGAGATCTTACCATCCGGAACGTAGCTGAAGCGGGCAACTACCCGCAGGAAGTAGGAAGGAATGTTGAACCAAGGCCCGCCCCGAAACACCCGGTCACTGTCAGGACAAACATTCTTATAGTTACTGGTTAATGCTTCTATACTATCATGGCCCGACAGCGGATTAACCGCCGCGCTTTTACTGTTAATAACCTGAGTCATATTTGTCTAAACACCACTTCCATACATTCCCTGCCATGTCGTATAATCCATAACCGTTGGTTGGATAACTACCTACTACCACCGTTGTTTTATTCCTACCATAACATGCAGAAACTCATCCGCTGCCACGGTCCATACTATCTCTTTCCCTCTCCCACTACTAACTCCTTCCCCCACATCCCCCGATAGTTGCTCTCTCGGTACGGTAAAACTTAATGTCTTTCTTCCATCATCCGATACCTTGACGCTAACCATCATCAGATCTCCATCCGCATCCTCCATCTCGTAGCTAATCAACACATGCTCATAATCCAACTGTTTACTATTGGGTTAGAAACTACCGGCTCCTGGTTCTCCTCCTCCTGCGTCCATAAACTCATTGTTAACAACGGTAACAATACAGATAGATATGCCACTCTTCTCATTTGCTTCTCCATTCCGTTTAACTGCACACCATTAAACATCTGCTGGCCTGAATATAGCAAATTAATCCCTTTTTGTAGAGTCTTTGTTAGCTGACGAGTAACTCGGCTCTTAGCGATTTCTAGCAGTTCATCCATGTCAGTAGTGTAGACTTGGATTATCCCGTCACTACTAGTAGCTATAATCCGTTGCCCATCTGGACTATAGCCCGCTGAATTGACCATACTATCATGGCTTGTCAATGCTAATCTGACTCTGATTTGACCAACGATTGACGTAAGACAGTATTTGACAAAGGAAAAACCGTCTCATTAGTATATTATATAGGGGCCTAAAAGACTCAGTTGCCAAAAGTAGGCTGAGTTTTTTAGGGTTAGTTTCCGAGTTCATGGAAGTAGTTGCAGCTAAAAACTTGAGCAATAGCAATCCGAGCTATTTTCATAGCCTGATTGCGTTAGGCGACGGTTCTACCTGATATCATTAACCTTTGAAACCGATTAACAGTAGTCCGATCACTATCCTGCTATTCAATAACACGAGTCAACAATCGGGCATGCTCTCTAATAAGTAAATCAGATCGGTATCCAAGGTATCAATCAGCACAGTTCAAAGTTAACCTTAAAATTGTCTTCCTATCGGAGAAAGCCCCAGTTATGAGCCGACATAACCTGGTGGACATCATCCGCATCTTTCCACACTACTGGTACTAGTTTATCTCCAGGTTTTCCCCATCAGATTTAACGCCGCTTTACTGCTCGGCTCCTCGCAATGATAAGTGTTTGGTTTGCAACTGGGCGTCGCGCTATGGTATATGGGCATAGGTCAATACATCTCTCTTCAAATAGCACATCTTCGCCTTTACTCCTCTTGGAGAATAAAATAGCCGTTATGCAAAGTATTCCGGAAAACCTTGCCCGATTCAAATCCGAAGGTGATATTAACATCTCGTCCCGCCGGGCTGAATGGCAGACCGCGGCCCTCGATACTGAGACTCGTGACCTGCTTGAAGAAGACGCCCGCTACTTTCTGCATCAGTCACTCTCTACCCCATGCATGAACGCACTACGCGCCTGCGAAGGCATCTACATTGAAGATTTGCAGGGGCGGCGTTACATGGATTTTCACGGTAATAACGTTCATCAAGTCGGTTTTGGCAACCCGGATGTGATCGCAGCCATCAAGGCACAACTTGATGAACTCCCCTTTTGCACCCGGCGCTATACTAACCGCCCGGCCGTGGACCTAGCCAAAAAACTGGCCGAAATCGCCCCTGGCAACCTGAGTAAAGTACTGTTCTGCCCCGGTGGATCGAGTGCAATCGGCATTGCGCTCAATCTAGCTCGGGTTGCCACCGGTCGCCACAAGACGATCTCGATGTGGGATTCGTTCCACGGTGCCTCACTTGATGCTATCTCGGTTGGAGGCGAGGCTATCTTCCGCCACGGAATAGGTCCACTGCTACCCGGTACAGAGCATGTGCCACCGCCAGACGAATACCGTTGTTTATGGGGATGCAGCAATGAGATCGATACGCGAACTGCTCAACCCAGGCACTGCGATTTAAAGTGCGCCAACTACATCGAGTATATTCTGGAGAAGGAGGGTGATGTGGCAGCAGTGATCGCCGAGCCAGTACGGAGCACACCCTACATCCCCCGCCCCGAATACTGGCAGGTTGTGCGACAAGCCTGCGATCGACACGGGGTGCTGCTCATCTTTGATGAAATCCCCCACGCCCTCGGACGCACCGGAGAGATGTTCACCTGCCAGAACTTTGGTGTAACGCCAGACATACTGGTACTGGGTAAAGGTTTGGGTGGAGGTGTCTTACCGCTGGCCGCTTTGATCGCAAGTGAGGATCTAAACGTGGCCGCCGACCGCGCTCTGGGCCACTACACGCACGAGAAAAACCCAGTACTGTGTGCGGCGGCCTTAGCGGCGATTGAACATATTGAGGCTCACAATCTAGTGGAGCACGTCCGCAAGTTGGGACGCTACACTCTGACACGTATGATAGAAATGATGGAACGCCATTTACTCATCGGCGATGTACGTGGACTGGGTCTGCTATTGGGAATAGAGTTAGTCAAAGATCGGACCACAAAGGAGCGGGCGACCGATGAAGCCGAGGCCGTTATGTACCGTGCCCTCAGCAAAGGGCTAAGCTTCAAGTTAACAATGGGAAATATCCTCACCCTTACACCTCCGTTGATAATTACTCAGAAGGAGATGGACCAGGCACTGATGATTATTGAAGAATGCCTGGATAGTATAGGGGAATGATCTGTGTCTACCCGGTTGGCGACCCACGTTATAGACTTTGATGGTGGCTTTAGCCTGTTAGTCCAAAAAAGACGGCGATACTAGTACTGGGCTTTGTATAGCCTCAAGTTTGAAGCCGATCGGTAGTTAGTTGATGGTCATCGCTTTCAAATTTTCAAGACTAATTTCCAGACTCCCGAACGGGTTTCGCTGACAAGTATCCTGTTCGACAATGTACCACTCCGTACCTGCATCGACACAGGCCTCGATAATCGCAGACCAATTGAGGTTGCCTTCCCCCACCTCAGCCATTACTGGTTTGCCGTCCACCACTGCCATATCTTTAAAATGAACCAGGTGTGCACGACCTTTGAGCCGGTGAATCCAGTCGGCGGAGTCACCACCACCGTGTTGAATCCAGTAGGTATCGATTTCGCTATTGAACAGTTTGGGATCGCTCTCATCGTACAAAATTTGCAAAGCTGTTCGCCCACTAAACCGCTCTAGCTCAAAACTGTGGTTGTGGTAAGAAAACACCAGACCACCTTCAGCTAACTGTTTCGCCACTTGGGAAGCCTCTTGGGCAAAACGGATATAGGCAGATTCTCCGGTACGATACTCTCCCGGCAGACCGCCAATAGCCGCATGTTTGCATCCCCAAAGGTTGTGATCGTCAATCACCAATTGCGGATTGTCCCGCATGGTTTCATAACTGGTATGGGTAGCACAAATGGTCAACCCTTCCCCGTCAACGATCTTTTTTAGCTCTGTGGCCTCGATTGGTCCCAAAGCCGAACACTGTACAGCGTCGTAGCCAATTTGCTTGACCTTTTTCATGGTGGTCGCAATGTCGGCGGGCGTTTTGGTAAAATCGCGCAAAGTGTAGAGTTGGGCCGCAATTTGGGATTGTTTCATCGGAATTCCTTTCTAGTTGAAATTGTTAATATTCGATTCGATTGGTCGTTTGGCTAGAGTTAGACCGACTAAAGACACAGTTTTTGACCCGCTTCGACGATGCTACGCTCGTCACAATCGCATTGACCGTATAAGAACTTCACATCGCCCTATTCTACAAATTCGTCTGGAATACCGGCAGCTAAAGCTGAGAAACCGTTCAGGCTGATCAATAACGACTGATGGGCTTGCCGTTGTTGCAGCAAGTGGCTGATATTTTTTCGATACCGCATGGTCACTGCATTTAATTGTTGTTGATCTAACACAACTGCATTCAGGACATACCATAATTATACCATTTTCAAGAGATCACTGTGCATAAAGTGCTATTGATTAGGCGTGATGAAACGACCCATGCCTAACTATTAAGGATATTAAAGAATCTATGGTCATTTCAAAACTATTTATGACAAGAATTGTATGATAAGAACTCAGTATTGCATTTAAAATCAGACTTATGTAAAATCGAACTAATTGTTTTTGAACAGGTACGGAGGTCCTATACCAATGCAAATGCATGTCGGCGGGCAATGGGTCGATAAATCCGAAAAGATAGAGGTCTTAAACCCTTTCAGCGGTTCTGTCATTGACACTATTCCAAGAGCGAGCCAGCAAGATATTGAAACCGCCTTGAAAACTGCTGAACGTGGCGCGGAGATTATGGCTAAGATGACTGGCTATGAACGATATGAAATCATTCACAAAGTCTCTGAAATAATGACTGAACGGATGGAAGAACTGGCACAAACCATTACTTCAGAGGAGGGAAAGATTTTAGCAGAGGCAACGATGGAGGCGAGTCGTGCCGCCGAGATTATTGCACTCTCAGCAGAAGAGGCCAAGCGCCTATCTGGTGAAGTTGTTCCGCTTGAAGGCGGACCTGGTGTCAAGGGTAAATTCGGTTTTACCATACGTGTGCCTTGTGGTATTGTTGTCGGAATAAGTCCATTTAACTTTCCCCTGCACCTTGTTTGTCACAAAATCGGGCCTGCACTGGCATCCGGGAATGCTATTATACTCAAACCGGCTACGGATACCCCGCTATCGGCATTAAAACTTGTGGAGCTTTTCTTAGAAGCAGGTACTCCGCCTGAAGCCATTCAGTGCATCACCGGGGCAGGTAGTGAAATCGGTGACGCTCTCTGTTCTGACAACCGTGTGCGTAAAATTACTTTTACTGGTAGCCGTGAAGTCGGCGAACATATCTGTCACACCGCAGGACTGAAACGGGTGACAATGGAACTGGGATCGAATTCTCCGCTGATTATTATGCCAGATGCCGATCTGGAAAAGGTGGCCAAAGCCGCGGCCGCATCCGGCTACTCCAATGCGGGACAGGTGTGCATCTCAACACAACGGATTCTTGCCCATCAGAAAATCTATGGTGATTTCCTGGATGCTTTCAAAGAACAGGTTGAAGATATCTCAACCGGAAATCCAATCGAGGCCTCGACCAAGATGGGACCGATGATTCGTGAAAATGATGCAATCCGCGTGAATCAATGGGTAGAAGAAGCCGTTAACGAGGGAGCGGAACTGATCACGGGTGGAGGAAGAGATGGATAAGTCCATGCACCCACTCTTCTTTCCAATGTAAAACCGGAGATGAAAATCTCATCTGACGAAGTGTTCGGCCCCGTTGTAGGAGTTACAAGTGTTGATAATATTGATGATGCTATTGTCCTAGCTAATGATACGGATTACGGATTAAGCGCGGCGATTTTCACTCAGAATATTGATTGGGCAATGAAATTTGCGCGGGAGGTCGATTCAGGCAACCTGATGGTAAACTGGGGAACACAGTGGCGCGCGGATCTTATGCCGTACGGAGGTCTGAAAAGCAGCGGCATGGGTAAAGAGGGACCGAAATACGCTGTGGAAGAAATGACGGAACTCAAGATGGTAATTCTGCATCTTGACGATTGATAGAAGCTAATCTGATTACAGGGAGTATTCTATCTTACTTTTGCAAGAGCGTTGATTCTACTTAGAACCAGTTTGGGAAAAAGAACGGATTGAAATAGTAAGGAGTTCCCCACCATTGCCGCAAATGGTGTTAGAAAGGTTGGAAGAGGCTTAGGGCCAGGTGGTTGTTTTGGCCAGTTCACACCGAAGTCCTTCACCGTCTGGGCGTCCAAGTTTACGGAATCTTAGGCTCGTCGCCTGAAAAATCCCGTCGTGCCGCAGAGGCCTTGGGCCTCGAAAAAGGATACTCGGATTACAATAAGGTCCTGTCAGCTAAGGTAATCCAGGTCGTTCACATTACCACGCCCAATCGATTCCACTTCGAGCAAGCGTCGCAAGCAGGCAAACATGTGCTCTGTGAAAAACCGCTGGCGATGACCACACAGGAGTCATCCGCCCTGGTCGATCTGGCAACCCAATGCGGGATGGTTGCAGGTGTCAACTACAACATCCATTACTATCCGCTGAATATCGAGGTCCACAGTCGTAATTCTAACTGGCGAACTGGGTACTATCAATTCTACCTATGGCAGTTACGTCCAGGATTGGCTCCTCTACCCTACCCGATTACAACTGGCGTGTATTGGCTGAGGAGGGCGGGTTTCTGCGTGCTGTCGCCGACATCGGCACCCATTGGCTCGATCTGGTTCAGACTATTACCGGTCTGGAAGTGGCATCCGTTTGTGCCAATCTGAAAACCGTTCATCTGACCCGCTGGCGCCCGACAGGTGAGGTTGAAACTTTTTCTGGTCAAGTCCGGGATATCGAAGCCGCCGAGCCTGTGGAGATCTAGACCGATGACAGCGGGCGATAATTCTACGCTTCAAAGGTGGGGCTCACGGCTCTCTGTAGGTCTCTCAGGTCACCTCAAGACGCAAAAACTACCTCCGCTATGAGATTGCCGGCTCCGAACGCGCTGTGGCCTGGAACAGCGAGCAACCTAATCTTGAAGTTACCTGGTGATGAGTACCACCAATCCCAGATCAGGCAGTCGGGCTTAAAACCAGGCTCTCGTGCTGTTTCTAGCATCCGTCGTAGCTGGTCACTCTGGCTTAGTCCATCACTCTCTTTGTCGAAGAGGCACTAATCGACAGGGATTGAGAGATCTCCATCTGTCCAGCGCAGTGTGATCAGATGGATGCCCTCAACTACAGCTCGATGTTTTGCTGGCCAATGGCCTATGACCAGCTCAATGTGAGGACCATCAGGCTGATCTAGTGTCGAATCATCAGCCACAAGATAAGCCGAATCGAGCTGAACCAGGTTCTCCACTTCCAGCCACAACTCCTCAGGGTGGGTTCAAGCCGTCCAAGCAGACGTGTGTAGGCGTCAGGCGCGATCAGGCCTGTTGTGTACTTCGAGCAGCTTCAGTAGATGAGGCTACTTTGGGTGAGGCGATCAGCCACTGAATGTAGTCTGCGGCTTGGCATTTTGGTGGATTTATTGGTGTCCCTATTCAAGAATTAGCCTTGTCATCAGACATGATTTTGCGCTCAACTGCGTCAGTCCTATCGATAAAAAGATTAGAGAATTAGAAGTGGGTACACCACTAGATTTGATCCAGCAGTTTTACGGCTTGGATGCCGCTATCCATGGCTTCAAACAGCAACGGTAGTCGACTATTATCGACCCCCGCATAGACCAACCCCGGCTCAGATCGATACTGATTCTGATCGTCAAACAGATAATTGACCTTGGGAATCGGCATTGCATGTCCCATCAATTTCAGGAAAACCCTTTCGATCAGTGGACTAATATCCCGATTGAAATAGTTGCTAATTTGCGTCACTGTTCGCTCTACAATTGATTCCGCATGGGTTTCGATATCGGCCAAGATCTGTCGCTGATCGGGTATAAAACAGTAGTAGGCGGTTAGAATCCGATAGTCTGGATTATGTCGCACCTGGGTGGCATTATCCACGAACCCCATAAAGGTCTTTTTCGCCACTTTATTTGTTTCCTCCAGTATTTCATTTTGCCAGAATCCATCGGCATTGAGTCGGTCCGACAATACCAGATTCATCACCAGCCAGGGGGCATAGGCATTATGGGAGAAAAGATGCTGGTCAGGTTCAAAAATGTATTGGAGAGAGTGTTTTTGTCCGGCAAAAACGATGAACTTGGCTCGATAGGTGTTGAGTGCTTTCTTCGACAAGTCGATGACCTCAACCTGAAATCCGTATCGATCTCTCTCAATCCGCTTAACTAGATGTTGGGTTTTGAGTCGTTGAGGATTGAGTCTCGACACTAGTTTCTTGA
Source organism: Candidatus Poribacteria bacterium (assembly GCA_030748495.1). GTDB lineage: Bacteria > Poribacteria > WGA-4E > WGA-4E > UBA9662. Next base: position 81,550 of record JASMLX010000002.1, read on the forward strand.
CAAAGTAGTAGTTGCCTTCAGGAGGAGAAAATAGCTCTACCGATTCAGTGTAGTAGGGACGACAGGTATAGTAGTGGATTCCGGCCAATGCCGAAACCTGGTTCGCGCTGGCCCCGTAATCATCTCTCATCTGATAGTCGATGACTCGCTCAAAATCGGGTGTTAGATCCAGCGACCTGGCTAAGAATTGACGGAAGGTAATCTGGTCCAACCAATGTAGTTCTCGATCTATCAACCAGGTCGGCATTTTCATCTGCCCCTGATACGGCAAAACCAGTTCTAAGAAGGCCGTTTTAAGTGGACCAGGCGTTAGGATTTCGGACTGAAATCCGGTCTCAGTCCGAATCTGCTCTGCCTTCGACTCTCTGATCAGGTATTGCTTATCGACAAAGTTCCAACAATTTTGGATAGGATCGTAGGCCACAATTCCCAGCTTTTCCAACAGAGCTAGTGTTTCGCGGCCGTAGTTGGCTGGATATGCCAGGTCATAATGTGCACCTTGCGAAAAAGACTCTCCGGCATAACTGGCGTGACTGGAACTCCCCCCCAAGCCTGCAGATAGTTCGCATAGAATAAAGTCTCTATCGGCCAGGCGTTCAGCCGCTGATAAACCTGCTAATCCGCTACCGACGATTATATATTCAGTGTTCAGTTGTTCACCTTTCGTCAGGGGCGTCGGCCATAATAGTTGATGCCCCGCTTTCATATCCGAGGTAACGGTAATATCGTAAGGTGAAGATATGGTGTGACGGTCTCTGTTTTGACAGCCTACCACCTCAATAAGTGCAGTAGCAGAAAGTTTGAGAAATAGTCTACGATTCATCTAGTCCGGTTGAATATCCTTGACTGTGCAACTGACCTGGCATAATATTAAGCAGGTATACTTTATAAGTAATGGGTAGCGAAAGGATAACTATTCATATATTCGCGACTCCAATCCAACCAAGGGAAGCAAATGCCAGAGCGAAACTTAGAACTGCCGGATCAATTGCGAAACAAGCTGACCACTCGCTTCATTCTTTACAAGATGATCGAAGAGAAGGAAGAGGTTCCTGCCCTGTTGAACGACAACTACCAATACATTGAAGATATCATTAATACCTATTATGACGACTACTGGGTGATCCAAGAGAGCAATGGTAATTATACCCCAACCCGTAAAGGCGAGTTGATCTATCAAAATTTTATCGCCCAATGGTGGGATTTCTTGCTATCCTACGACATCTTTGCCGGGGTAGATCTGCTGAACGGCGTCTTCGCAGAAGAGGATGCCGACTGGGAGGCGGTCGATGAGGAGGGGCGCCCCATCTGGGAAGATCTCAGAGTTGCCGTCTGTATCTACAAACAACGGGTAGCACAGGCTGAAGGACGGGAAACGGATCTCAACCCATTTACCATCGCCTTTATGTCGCTCCTGTCGGAACGACGGATTGGCCAAGAGAACGGTTGGCAGTTTGACCTCTATTCGGAAGAATTCTGGTATGAAGTAACGGAGATCGTCAATACTAACCTCTGGCCTGAAGATTTAGGTTATATCGATCCGGATAGCGGTGATGAGGTATTAGGCGAAGATGTGACCCACGACATTATCGAGCAGGGGATTGAAGAGACACGACAAAGATGGGAGGAAGATGACGACGATGATGACGGAGACTACCTGCTGCCTCCGTCCTCCATGTCCTCCCGAGAACAGGTCGTCGAAGAATATGAAGAAGAGGTGGTTAGTTACGGTTGGGGCTACGACCCTTTTTATTACGATCCCTATCCCTTTGCCGCCGGTGGAGCATTAACCGTGCTAACAATCGCCGCCGTTTGGGCTATCCTGGACTAAACTGTATTTTGAATCCACCCCGATACTGGTAGATCTCGAATGACCCAGCCATAGAGCCTAACCTGCTTACCGAGCAAGAATCGAGTTTTCCCGAACACAACAGACAAAACTTGTCAATAAATCGACCCAAAAACTTTCGAACCAGGTGAAATCGTGATATGATAAGAAAGTCTTATTAGACACAGCACCAAGATTTATTCGACGCTATGCCCCATGGCAAGACTGGCTTGTAGCATCTACCTCTTTTTTTGAAAAGGCCTCCTCCTTTGAGGAGAGGTTACTTCGTGAATTTATGATTTATACCCAAAACAAACAAGGTGAGGACCGTAATTATGGCACATCGGCCTAAAATCGCAGCGATAGTCACCATTTATCACAAGTACTCTCATGCTCAACATATTGTGGACCGGTTTCTGGAAGGATACGGTTGGGAAAACCGGCACCACTATCCGGAGATGGATCTGGTTTCGCTCTATGTCGATCAAGTCGGTGATAACGATCTGAGCCACGACCGTGCCCAGCGATTTCCTTCGATGCAGGTCTATCCAACAGTCGCTGAGGCTTTGACACTTGGTGGTGAGACGTTGGTGGTAGACGGGGTTTTATTGGTCGGTGAGCATGGAGATTACCCTACTAACGAGAAGGAACAACGTCTCTATCCACGCTATGAACTGTACCAGCAGATTGTTGACGTTTACCAGTCCAGTGGGAAAACAGCCCCCATCTTCAACGATAAACATCTATCCTGGAACTGGGACTGGTGCCGGCAGATGTACGATCAGTCGCAGCAGATGGGGTTCGCTTTTATGGCCGGCTCGTCTCTACCTGTGACCTGGAGAACACCCTCTATCGAAATGCCGATGGGCTCAGAAATTGAGGAGGCCGTGTGCGTGGCTTACGGTGGCGTCGATAGCTACGACTTCCATGCGCTCGAAACCATCCAGTGTATGGTCGAACGCAGGTCCGATGGTGAATCGGGCGTGGAATGGTTGCAGGCCTATCGAGGTGAGCAATTTTGGCAGGCTCATCACGACGAAGTGTGGTCCCACCAGCTGTTTAAGTCGGCGCTTAGCCGCAGTCACACTCTGACACCTGGGCGACCCGGATTCAACGACGTTTTTCCAACCTTACATGAGATGAAAGAGATCATAACCGACCCGGTAGCCTATCACTACCAGCATACCGACGGTCTGAAAAGCACTATGATCTTGACAAATGGGCTGGTCCAGGACTTTAACTTTGCTGCCCGATTAAAGAGACAATCCAGGCCACTTTCCACTCAAATGTACCTGCCGATGCCGCCTGCCCGCACCACGCTAGCAAACTTCTTCAGCCCTCAGGTCAATAACGTCGAACGGATGTTTTTGACCGGTAAACCGAGTTACCCGGTCGAACGGACTCTCCTTACCAGCGGCCTGGTAATCGCAGGCGTCGATAGCCTGGATCAGGACCAGAATCGGCAGCAAACGCCTCATCTGGATATCGCTTATCAGGCCAACCCAGAGTCGACCTTTTGGCGAACCTAAACCAATTTCCCCCCAAATTAAAGTAACAAAGGTGGATGCTTCACCAGACTTACCAGGCCTGAACTTCGGTGTAGAACTAAACATCTAACCTGATGAATCAAACGAGAAGTTAGAAGAAAATAAGTTAGAGGAGAATAGATGAATACTCAACACAGTTCTGAAAAGAAGCGAATTGCCGTCATTGCCACGGTCTATACCTACCTCTCCCACGCACAGCATTTTGCCGACCGGTTTATGGTTGGCTATCCCTACGAAGGAGAGTGGCAAAGTTCACAGGTAAAAGTGGTATCCCTGTATGTGGAACAAAAACCGGAAGGCAACCAGAGCCAGGATCGGGCTAGAGAATTTGGATTCGAAGTCTATCCGACTATTGCCGAAGCCCTGCGTTGCGGCAAGGATCAGTTGGCAGTGGATGGTATCCTCATCATTGGCGAGCACGGCGACTATCCCCGAAATGAGCTGGATCAGGTTTTGTATCCGCGTTACGAGTTTTTCAAGGCTTGTGTCCAGGTTTTTGAAGAAGAGGGGAGGTCAGTTCCGATCTATAATGACAAACACTTGTCATACAGCTTTGAAAAGGCCAAAGAGATGGTCGATGATGGGTCTCGGCTAGACTTTCCCATTTTAGCAGGCTCTTCTCTTCCGGTGACCTGGCGGTTACCAGATCTGGAATTACCTCTGGATTGCCAACTGGAAGAGGCTTTGATGGTGGGTGTTGGTGGATCTGACCCGATGGACTATCACGCTCTGGAAGCCATGCAGTGTATGATCGAACGTCGGCGAGGGGGCGAATCCGGAGTGAAAGCGGTACAACTGATCGAAGGCGAGGCCGTCTGGGAAGCAGAAAAAGACGGACGATGGTCAATGGATCTGTTAGAAGCGGCCCTGTCCCGAAGCGACACACCGTGTGGTCGGACGGATGAAGACGGACGAACGCAAGACCTTATTCGAACGGGTGAACTCTATCGTCTAGTCGAAAATCCCGTTGCTTACCTGATCGAACATCGCGATGGATTCAACAGTGTCTTATTAATGCTCAACGGCGCTGTTCGCGACTACTGCTTTGCCGGGCGCTTAAACGGGCAACTGGTTTCAACGCAATTCCTGTTAACCCCGACCCCCAACGTTACCTATTCAGCTTGTTTGATCAGGAAAATTGAGGAGATGTATCTGACGAGGAGAGCCCCCTACCCAGCGGAAAGAACACTTTTGGTCTCCGGCACTTTGGAGAGTTGCTTGAAGTCGCGCCACAGCGAATACCAAAGACTGGAGACACCACATCTGGATGTGGCTTATCAAGCACCAGCCGAATCACACCACGCTCGAATGTAACTTGGTGACAGTCAGCGAACCATGTTGATCTGAGTAGCCATTCCCTCTTTTAGCTGATGCTTTTCTGCAATTGACCCTTCGTTAATGGCGATTTTTAGCTGTCCATCGTCATTATCAAAACGGGCCAAGTATTCCCCGATAGGAACATCACCATAGTCGACGACCAATTTACAGGTTAACTGTCCTGTCGCCCCATTATCGCCAAAACTGACGGTCAGCGTATCACCCACCTGCAAAGCCGTTTTCTCTTTTTCAATCGCACCGATGATGGCGTTCCCGTAACTGTCAATCGACGTGATCTGGGTTTTATATTTAACCCTGGTTTGAGTTCTCCTCTTCTTAGCCTGGCAGCCAGCTAGAATTAGCATCGAGATTGAACAGAGAGCTATGACGACCAACATTCGTTTTTGTTTCATTCCGGTTCTCCTTTGTTTTCAACCGTCACTTAAACAGAAGGAAACGGTTGGAAATAATTCCATAGTATCATAGTCCAAGGTGAGATTCAAAGAATAGAGGAACATTGCAATCCTGGATCTAAAATGGTGTTGTTTCAGCAGTTCTCCTATATTGCCCAATAATCCCACAGGGATTGAGGTAGATTCTTGCGAACTCCGGCATCGTCTTTGTGAACCCAACGGGCAAAAAGGCCAATTCGTGGTGACGGACGAACATTGGCTGATCCAGTATGCGTTAGCCAACCGTGCCACAGAATAACGTCACCTGCCTGACCGGCAAACTCTTGAGGCGGTTGGGTGTTGGCGCCACAGAAAATAGACCAGCCTTGTTCCTTCCACTCTGGTAAATCACGAAAAGTCCCCTCGATTTGGTCCGGGTGCTGAAGAAAGTAGGTGTGGGCGTCGTGATGGCTACCAGGCCAAAAGGTGAAACTCCCACCACCGGGACCGACGTCATATAAGTACGTGGTGAGCGCAACCATCAGTACCGCTTGACAACCCTCACCTGGATAACCGTCCAGATGTCCGGATTGCGGCATTTGCCATTGTTTGCCTTCTTGCGGCCAACGGGTTAGAATCCCGCAACCGCCACCGCTAAAATCACTGCTCCCAAGTTGGAAGACGATCGATTGGATATCTGGTAAGCCGCCCAATTGGGGCTTGAGTTTCGGTGATCCGGCTTGTTTAGCTTGAGACCAGCTAGTTGGGTCTTCAAGACTACCGCCTACTTGTTGCCAGAACTGACACCGCCACTGATCGATAATTTTGGAATCGATAAAATCGCGTAAAATCAGATATCCGTTTTGTTTGAAGTCCAGAATTTGTTGTTCATCTAAGGTAGTCATAGATCTATTTCATCCGTCCAAATGACTGTGGATATATACTTGCTAGATGCATAAAAATATTATATCACACCATTTTTGTTTGTGATCGTTAAAGCGGTTTAGCATCATTGGTGTGGGCGATTCCACTGTGAAACCGCCTACGCCAATGATGTCAACGACAACTAGGGAGAGAGGGCATGTCCGAGATGACAAGGCTGAAAATATTCAGAAATCCCAGAGGTCTACACCTAGACACCTATTCGGTTCTAATTAAGCTTAGAAACCTGTTGGAGGAGGGGTCGATGCGTAAGGTTAGTTTGGTACTATTGGTATTAGCTGTTTCCGTGGGCTCAATCCATGCTGAAGATAGCGGAGAGGTAGAAGCCGTCACTACCAACCGTTCGGTTTCACTGCCTGGTAAACAACGGCAGCAGATTATTAGTTTCCTACCCTTGATCAGTGACTTCCATAAACGTCCATCAGATAGGTTTCTGGTAGATCTAGAGGTGGTACATCGTGGCCATCCTTATAAAGGCCGGCGAGCGGAACGCCCACATACTGGTGGACATGTCTATTTTGACGTGCAAGATATTTCGGATTTAGCAAAAGCAATCCAGAAAATCCCGGCAATATACGCTGTTGCTGACGGTGTGATTACGCGGATTGACTATTCTTTTCGGCTTCGCGAAATGTTTGAACCGGCTTTGGGTAAGCTAGTAGCTAACAGGCGTTATGGCATTGGACTAACTTTTGCTCGCGAAGGTGATACTGGAATCACATTCCACTACAGTATAGAACCATTCATTAATCCGGGGACGAATGATTTTTACGATCAGTTTGTTTGGGTAAAATTGGGGCAGCGGGTTAAGAAAGGTGATGTGATAGCCAGGATGTATATACCCAAAAATCAAGAGCTTGCTCAAAAAACACACATACACTTCAACCTAATCAGAGAGGGTGGGGGCGGTTTTATTTCACCATCCATTTTTAATCAGAAGATTGTGCGAGAATTTCATCGACGGTGGCACCTTTTCTCCAATGATCCCGATGCTCCAATTCCACCATGTATGGGGTATATGTTAGAAGCAGATGAAAATCCGTTTGCGAGGAGAGTAGTCAATAGTCTCTGACAGCTTAAGATGTTAATTGATCCAGATATCTGTTGCAGGTTGTCGACAGCAAGAGAGATTAGCCAAGTGACTGAATCCTGGCGTGAAAACCGATCCGAGTAGTACACAGTTACACTTGAGTCACACTTGAACCACCCGTTCTGAAACGCGCCTTTCCGCAAATGACCCGAGAGTGGCCCTCTGGCTCAACGATCTGGTGGGGGCCAGTAGTGTCTCATCGGCTTCAGAGCTAAGCTATGGTTATTTGTTGGAGGATTAAATTTGGTCTATTGGGCCTTATCTAAATCTACATCTGAGAGGAGTTTCTGACCCAAGCAGATATCAACTATGTTTCCTCTCATTGCACAACTAGCAGCTCTGACAGTGTTTGGGCAGCAGCCGGATCCACCCGGGCGAGTAAAAGAAGGTCAGGCTGTAAATGAAGCTTATCTGTTTGCTCACATGATACACAGCGATTATGGTCGGCTTTATTATTCGGTCAGTCTTGATGGGTTACACTGGTTTCAATTAAATGGAGGGAATCGGGTTCTTGAAGACTACAGAGGCCACCCCGATATTTGCCTGGGGCATGATAAGCGATATTACCTGGTCGGCAATCAAAATGACGCCTCAACCGATATCAATATTTGGGTGTCTGGCGATCTGATTAATTGGACGCGACATAGTACTTATGCGCCCGATCTTAAACAGACACCTGACTACCAAAGTGCACTTCCGCGGATAGGAGCTCCCAAGTTATTCTTTGATCAAATTTCATCTCAGTATGTAATGTCATGGCATACGCCGCACTAGGAAGGGAGCAAAGAGGACCCCGAAAGATATTGGGCCAGCCAACGCACACTGTATGTCACCTCCAACGACCTGATTTCTTTTTCCGATCGGCCTACCAAATTGCTACCTTGGGATATGGGCACCATTGACGTGATTATTCGACAGGCAGAAGAAAAATATTGGGCCATTATCAAAGATGAGACATATCCCACACTAGATTGGGTAACGGGTAAAACGATACGCTTAGCCAGTGCCAGTCGCTTGTTGGGTCCATACAGTAATTTATCTGATCCGATTAGCCCCAATTTTAGAGAAGCACCGATGTTGATCCCATCTCCGGACGGGGAGGCGTGGTATTTATACTATGAGCAGTATCCAGGCATATCATACGGATTATCAGTAGCCAGTAGTCTAACCGGCCCGTGGCACCAAATATCAGGCTATACTTTTTTTGCTGATTGGGATAAATATAGTATGCCAGAAAAGGTAAGGCATGGCTGTATGATCACAATTAGCCGAGAGGAGTACAATAACTTGGTGGCTAAATTTGGCAGGGCAAAAGAATCCAAGTCCAATGGCAGGTAGATTTTGGGTTAGATTGATTGGATACGTCCAACTCGTCGATTGCCTGAATTTTATCGAATTGTATCTGGTTGAACTTGTTCTCTGTATTGGATCGTGTCCACTGCTTCGGCAGGTTTTCACTCCATCCTGAACTGAAATGTCACCTTCATTTACCGCATTTCACCTTATTCGTTATTCGTGGCTCATATATTATTGGGTTATAGAGACGGATTCCAAATCCGCGTGGTCAGTGACAGAAGGGTCGTGGAGATAAAGCTTGGATCTGCTTTATTCTAACCTTTGCGTCACATGGGCTAAGCCGTTGCCTGGATGAACACGGTGAATGCGGCGGAGCATGATGACAATGCCGCTCTGTTGGCTGGTGATTCTCGCCAAAATATCACCAAAGGCGTCGCAGACAGTACCCAGTTGTTGGCCAATACTGACACTCTCCAACAAATCCACCTCCGACCGGAAATAACCAGCAACGGGAGTCGTAATTACTTCGTCCAGGTTACCGTCCCCAATCAGGTGGTGGGTCACGGGTTGTAACTGCGGTTCGCCTTCGAGCATATCGAGGTGCTTCATCACGTTGAGGACACCAGTAGTGAAGCATCTCACGTCTTCCGGACGCGCATATCCACCACCTGCAGCCTCTGTGTATAGGGCGGGAATTCCCAAGTCGGTGGCAGCGGTCAGGCTTCGTCCAGGAGGGATTGGTAGTGGATGCCCCCACATTACAGATACGCCGAATGCTTTCGCTCCAGCCAGCGCACGTTGGCCCCGTTCGTCATCGCTGCGTACATAACCGATGAGCGTCGGAATACGGGCGGTGATACCACCACTATGCAGGTCGATGAGGAAATCAGATGGTTTCAGCAACTTTTCGGTCAAAAAGTAGGCGATTTGCTCGGTGATCGTGCCGTGCTTATCACCTGGAAAAACCCGGGCTAAATTTTGGCCATCGATGGTGCTGCTACGCGTAGCTGTCCCGTAAGCGGGGACATTACATATCGGCACCATCAGCAACGTCCCACACAGGTCGCTGGGTGCCAGGCTACAAAAGATCCGAGGGATCGCTTCAACCCCTTCATATTCGTCACCGTGTATAGCCGCTAGAACCAGTAGTGTTGGACCGACAATGGGTCCGGTTACATGGAGAAAAGGTAACTGCCAGTAACCACCATCTACTCGCTGAGTTACCTTCAGCCAGCCGGTCTCTTTGGTATTTCGAGGTAACTTTGAAACGTCGATCTCTTCGCCTGTGGTGTGTAAAGATGATGACATGGTTGTTATCCTTAGTGTGATGCGTCTGCAGATGACCCCACCGACTGAAGGTCATCCCCCCCAACCGTTTTAGGATTAGCTCTAAAATACGGTCTGCGGTGCCGGGCATAAAGTGGGTCGAAGACGATGTTGCCTCATAACCACCCCGGTCATATTCATAGGCCAGTGGCAAATACCCTTGGTATCCACCACAACACGAAACAAGCACGCTGTTGGGAAATCGCTGCTTCATTTTGAGTCCAATCTCCGCTAACACCTCAAACGGCAAACCTACAAACACGGTATCACCAATCTGCACAAACTGGATATTGATCTGTGTTCTGTTTTCAGGGTATTGTCTGGCCCGACTATACACCATCATTTTATGTCGAAATGTGTTCAGCAGTTGGCCATAGGCCCCTCCCTTTGCCTCTTTCTGCGCCAGAACGTCCTGCCTGGCTTCCTCGTATTCCGCCTCTGCTGTTGCGGGATCGGTTTTGATAATTGTCTCGACCTCTAACACAACTGAATCGGCCGATAGCGAAGTCGAGGCATCGTTCTGAAACAGTCGCTCGGCCAGAATCGTCGACTGTCCCAAGATGTCTCCAATCCGCTGACGGCAATCCCCTCTGCGGTTAATAGGGGCAGCATCTCCGGCCGCACCGAGAGTAAACAATACCGGGCACTGCCAGGTTCGCGAAATCGTCTGCCGCGCGTAGTAGATATAATCGGCTGAAAATCGATAATAGTCCTCTTCCGGTGAGCATCCGGTAACCGGATGGCAACTGAAATTCAGCAGTGCAGCCTGATGACCGTCTTCTCCGACTAAACGATGAACGGTCAGTTCATCGTCCACCGGGCTGAAGGTGTACGGTGTCGGATCGTCCGGGTACAGCAGGTTCATTTCGACTATACCGTCAGATTTTCTGACCGTTCTTCGGTTAAACAAGACCTGAGGTACTCGTACCCGCGCCGTTTCGACGCGCATGGAGCACAGGTTGCCCAGCGCTTCCTTTGCCGTGTCGATCATCTTTCGCTTAAACTCGCTCACATAGTTCGAGTCCGGGTCGACGAAAGCAACTTCCGGTTCACTGGAAGTTGTCCCGTGTAAAGCAGGTGCGAAGTGGGTATGAGATCCTGATATCAGGATATTTGGATAACCCACGCCCGTCTCCTGTTCCAGTAGGGCATATAGCTCTTGACAAACGTCGAATTGCACCCCAATCATGTCCAAAGCAAAAAATAGTATCCGGTTTTCGCCATCGCTGGCCGCCAGACATACTAGCGACAGAGCCTCACGCACACCACTTGAAGGGTGGGTCCGACTCGCATAACCGTGTGCCCAAACCGGGTGCCCCGGTGTGATATCGCGCTGCGCTACGCCAAATTTCAGTTCAGCCATTGCTCATTATTCTCCTTTGATCTTTTTTCATATTACCCAACGATAAACCACAACTTTGAGATGGAGGGCAGGCAGATCTGTATAACCACTCCCGATCTGTGCTAATACCAGATGCAGCAAGGTCGATAGCAGTGCCGAGTCGATACTGGTTTTTCCACTTTCATCACCGGATATTATTATCGGAGACTATCAAACCATTCACCTGATGTTGACTTTGCGGGTGCCGACCTACCTGGTTAGCCGAATTCAGAGGTCCGAATACAGTAATCCGAATACAACCGCGGTAACGGATTCAACCTGCTGAGAGATCAGCCTTAATGTAGAGCATCTATAACGATAATTAGATCCCTTGACAACAAACAGATCGATTTCATTCATAGCTTGAACCTCGTTACTTCGGCCAGTGGTAATGGCCTGTTCTAAGTACCAAACGTAGTAAAGCTGTACTATGTGCGGCTCAGGGGAAAGTTGCTGTTGCGAGCAGCGAGGTTATCAGATCGAGGCGTGCAAATGGTGTGGCGTAATGATCTCGACCACGTCGATCTCCGGGTCATCGAGCAGTTTCCGATAGTCGGTATGCGCCTTTGTTGCTTCCCACTCTGCTGCCCGCCCCCGCACGCGTTCCTCGTTGATATCACCGACCGTGTAAAGCTCTGCGTTTGGAGCGTTCGCATAGCTCAAAGCGTGCAGCCCGGCGATATTGCCAACTCCGATGAGGCTAATGCGAACTTTTTCATTTCGTGTACTTCCTAATCGACAGGTTAATAGCCTATCAACGTAATTGAATTATGAAGGTTATTAACCTGCAGCCTCTACTTCAGCCAGAATACGCTTGATATTGGCATATTGGCGACGCCTTTGGCAATGCTACCCTTGAGTCGTTAGGATCGGTGATTTCTAGCGAGATTGTACCGGTGTAACCCGCCTGCTTAAGAATGATGAACAGGGTGGACCACTGCATATCGCCCTCGCCGCTAATGGCACGCCGGGCATACTCGCCAGTCGGAATTTGCCGCCATTCGTCGCCTTCCCGGGGCTCTTTGCTCAGGTAGAAGTCTTTCGCGTGGACTGAACCACGGAATCGGCAAGTTGGCGAGTGGCTTCAACGTGGCCTTCGCCAAAGACCTGCTGAAAATTGGTGAAGTCGATGTTGACCCCGAAATTGGGTTTGTTGACTAGCTGGACGATTTTGAGAGTCTGAGCGGTGCGTCCGAGCAGACGACCGTGGTTTTCAACACCGACTTTGATGCCTTTATCGGCCGCTGCCTCGGTGATTTCGGTCATACCGGTTGCAATGCGCTTGAGAACGTCGTCCAGATCGGTCTCTTCGGGGGGACCGGGAATCGAAGATCTTGGGTCGAGACGGATGGTGTCTGTATTGAGCAACCGGGCTGTGTCAAGGCGTTCGATACAGCGTTCAATACAGGCACGGTATTCGACCTCATCATAGACGGCAAAGTTGCTGTCGAGGGTGTAGCAAGAGGTTTCGAGATGGTGTTCGGCCATGAGATCTCGGGCTTCTTTGGCTTGTTGATTTTCATCCCGGTCAGAATCCCAGAACCGGCTGAGGGGCTCAAAACAGTCGGCTTCGGTTTTAGTACCGACAAAGGTGATGGCCTCCATCATAGAGATCTGGTTTTCGGTGAATAGAGGATTAAAGCAGTAGCTGCTAACGCCAGATTTCATGGCAACAGGTCCGGGTCGGTTTGTGACAGGCCGCTCATAAGGCGAACTTCTTTAGAGGTGTTCCATTCCAGCGGGCATAAAGATTTCGTGCTTTTCCGGGTCGGAATAGCCCTGGATTTCCATGGGGGTGGCCCCGGGGCTTTCCAGGGCAGCTTTGACAATGTGCTTATTGAAGACACTGACGAATTCGTCGTCCAGATAATCCTGAACAGGCATCCAGAGGCATTCTTCAATTTCTTCGTCTTGTTTGACCACATCCTGAGAAAGCGGTGATAATCGACAGACAAAATAAATGTCGGATTTGTTGTATCGATAGCCGTGCCAGTGGCGGAAGCACACCAGGGCCTGAAACTCAGTTTGAACACCGGTTTCTTCCATGACCTCTCTTGTGACACACTCGGCGATGTGTTCTCCCGGGTGAAGGGCCCCACCCGGAAGCTTATACGATGGGTTGTTGCGACGCCGGTACCGTTCGCTAACAACCAGGAGTTCGTTTTTTTCATTGATTACGACGCCACCAGCACCGGTATAGTGGGTTGCAAAGGGGGGAACGAACGCCCCTTCGACCAGGCGGCGGATGAGCAGGAGGTAGTTTTCCATACTGTGGTGAAATGTAAAGCCGGCGGCAGTGGCAATGGGAATCAAAGCGGCTTTTTCAATCGGGATTTCCAGCCAGACAACCTTGTAATTTTCATCGCACCAGGTATCGAGCGAATGGGTAAGCTGCGCTTGAAAAGTTTTGGGATCGTCGGGAATAGGTTCAGGGTTGATAACAATGCCGCCAAAGGGATTGGGGTTGGCTTCCAGTAGTTCCATAAAACTCCTTTCTATGAATCAAAAAATAGCTTGCCATATTTACGAAAGGGAAATAAGGTTCGCAAGGGGGATTGTGAGGCGGTGGTTCTCCTGGACAGAGGTGAAGGTAGACGCTGATATTGGGCTGGGAAATGGATTTTTGACCACTCAAGTCTAGAATCTCTGCTTTGTTCGCCTCTTTTAAGGTTCCAACTAAAGAGTAATAGGTTTCATTTATTCCACACTCCGGATGTAGATAACCATATGCTAATAGAAAATTTTGTTGAATAGTCAGATGATCTACTTGGCAACGAAGCTCACACTAGCCATATCATATAATAGTTGCTACAAAATTGCAACAACCAAGCGAAAGAGGGACAAGGAGGGGTGAAGTTTGAGGTGGGAAGGATAAATTTAGAATAGTGATTGGTGAATAAAAGGTGGAAGGTCAAATCAGACCGATATCTCTGACCGCCAGTCCTGTATAGCTGCCTATGTCTGTTACCGGACCTACTACTAGTTGCGGATAGATCTCTTTTACTCTACTCGACGTCTGGCCCTCCGCTTGATCTTCCATCTCAGCCTTCTGACCTGTGACCAATCTTCGGCCTAGGCCAAATCCTCCATATTCTGTCCAATAGTGGTACCGGCCGGGGTGCCGATCTCCTGTACCAACGCTAACCCACCCAACTCCATCATCTGCTGCGACTGGAATAGGACTAGCGCCTCGATCGACGGCTCGGTATCCGTTCCTCTATCCCCTGCTCCAGTCGTCGTATTTACCGACAGGCCTGATAACCGTCCATTTTCCTTTGCCAAAAAAGACCAAAGAATTTTTCAGCTAGCGAATTTAGGCGAATTCATATTAAATTGAGCCACAATAGATTGTATTAGTATCTAGAAAAATCAAGTGTCCTATTCTAAGTATTCGATTTGAGGTTAAGGCCAGTGGACGGGTGAGGTCTGACAAAACTCGAGGCCAGAACTCCACGATCGATCAGAAAATGGTGTCGCCACTCAACGTTACATCCAGCGGCAAAACTGGATGTGATAATTGCCTCTAGCTATTTGTGCGGCCTATTGAATATCAGGCATATCTTTGTACCGGTTCTACCCGTGAGACTTGATCCAGGCTGGCTAGATCTTCACTATCTAGCTGGCAATTTAGACCGGCAAAGATCTCATCCACATGTTCCGGCAAATCGGCGCCCAGAATTGGAGCTGAGATTTGATCCCGGGCCAAAATCCAGGCTATGGCAATCTGGGCTGGCGTTTGGCCGTGTTTAGCGCTGACCTCAATCAACGTTTGTATAATTCGATCTACTCGCTCGGTCATCGCTTCCTTAAAGTTGTATTTGCCAGGACTTAGCCCTTCGAGTTTTTCTTCGCTCCATGGTGTTCCTGGTGGAGGGGTCTGTCCACGACGAAATTTACCGGTTAGTAAGCCAATAGCCAATGGACTAAAGGTCATAATACCCAGGCCAAACTGTTCACATAACGGTATCAATTCAGCTTCGATTTCGCCCCGATTGAGTAGGTTATACTGATTCTGAATGCAAACGAATTTCTCCCAATTATGTATATCGGAGATCCAGAGAGATTCCATTACCTTCCAGGCTGGAAAGCGGCTACAGCCGATATAGCGGACCTTTCCCTGGCGAACCATATCATCCAAGGCGCGCAGGGTTTCTTCCAAAGGGGTATTGGCATCAAAGGCATGCATCAGGTAGAGGTCGATGTAATCGGTTTGAAGTCGCCTTAAACTATCTTCCAGCGCCCGTAAGAGGTTCAAGCGAGACAAGCCGACGTGGTTTGGGCTATTACCAATGGAACCGAAGACTTTGGTACAGAGCACAATGTCATCTCGCTTATCTTTCAATGCTTTACCCACGAAGGTTTCGGATTGTCCTCCACCATAAAGGGCTGTATCGATGAAGTTACAACCAAGGTCAATGGCCCGATCGATGACCCGAATACAGGTATTTTCATCTGCTTGACCGCGGAACGCAGTGCCCAGGCAAATTTGTGACACCTTAAGGCCGGTCCGACCTAAATTTCGATATGCTACGCCCTGTGCTTTCATAAACTTACTCCTTAGAATCCAGATTCTAATAGCATAGTTACCAGAGATTGGCATGTCAACCAAAATGCTTGATCAAATGGAAGGCCTGATAGAATCAAGTCGGCAACTATAGTTAAAATGACTGGATTTCAAACAGCGTAGTATAGCACTCTATCCCCCATCCCCCATGCAGAAAAGTATTGTCGCCTGAGGTAGGCGGGGTGGTCATTAGCCAACTTATCCAGTACCATTTTGTATCTGCAGGTTCATTACCTTCAATTATTGTCAACGAACCGGCCTCTTTACCTCAATACGGTAATTGTGATAGAATGACGAATCAATTCTAGCAACTTAAGGTTCAAAGGGCTACTGGTATGTCGGATGTATTCATCTCCTATTTACATAAAGGATCTAGTGCTTGCTTGGGACCTTCGCCGCGAATTGAGAACCAGAGACCGTAAGCCCTGCCGATCTGTAAAGAGAATCTAAACCTAAAGAACCTCCGGTTTTCCAGCGATGACAAACGGTTACATCAAGGCCGCGGGGAATACCGAGTAATAGCACAAGAATTGGCTGTATGAATCAGAATCGATAGATGCACCTAATTTCCAGTCGACGAAAATGTAATGAAGATGATGAAATCAATTAGTTGGATACTAAATATTAAGCCTTCCTACTATATACTTTCTGTTCTGGTAATTGCTCTTTTGTTGATTGGATTATCCAGAACATTTTTTCTCACATGTTATGCTAATTGGTTTATTACAGACAATACATCAAAAGGGACTGATGCTATTATCATTCTATCAGGAGGCAAAATGACACGCATTCCTAAGGGGCTTGATTTATGGCAGAAAGGATTTGCACCTCTAATTTTTCTTACTGAGGAGAAATCCAGGAATTCCAATTACCAACATCTGAAAGTTTCTGATCTCGAATTTGCTCGACGAGTTGCGGCACAGTCTAATATTAATAATGTTCCTTGGGCTGTTATCCTTTCCATCAGTGGAGGTGCAACATCTACTTTTGATGAAGCCATAGACACGTTGCGATTAGCTAAGGATAGGGGTTGGCGGCGTATAATAATCGTAACGGACCACTTTCACACGCGCCGTACTTTATACGCATTCGAAAAGGTGTTCGACAAAAGTGGAATTGAGGTTCAGGTTGGATATGCAAACAACGAGATTTTCGATGCTACAAATTGGTGGACTTCCGATGTTGGAATTTCCAGTTTCGTCCTCGAAACAATCAAGTACCCTATTTACCTCTTTTGGTCGGAGGAGCCGGAACTCGTTCGTAACGACTAATCGTCTTAGGGGAAAAAGACTCAAATATATGACACTAAAGCTATAGAACGCAAACCGCGTCAGACGTTCGATGCTGATGTGTATGGATTCAGGCACAAAAAAGATAGTACCTTTACCACTCCAAAGACGGACAACAGATGTGTGCTGACAGCTGAAATATCACTCGTTGATTTGATTAGAAACTTCTGCTCTGATCCCGCCGAATGTCACCGCTTGATGTCCGACAATCACCCGGCCAACTTTGTTGGAGCCGATAGTCCTGTAGTCAGGTCGAATGATGGGTGCGGCAATTAATAGTTCTTGATCTTTCCATTTACGGATCTGTTCCTCTAATATGTGCCACATTCTACGGTTGAGTGCTGGTACCCCAGGGGTATATTGGTCAGGAGGAAACTCTCTGACACAGCTTTCTTTGACCAAGCTATACTACCAGCCGGTGTGAGGTAACCACGATCATAAACTGATCCCTTACAACCAACCAAGATGAAAGAACCCGTCTTGATAACAGGATCTAAACGAAAGTTGTCTTTGCGTTTAGCCACCTTATTCTGTACTTCGGTTTTGGTCAGTTTGTATTTGTATTTTTTTACTCAAACCTTTGCTTATAATTCAGGTAAAAAGATATACTGCTACTATCATCCTATTCCTAACCAACATAAAAACATAACCGACGTAAAGGTTTTGGCAGAAGTTCGCAACAGTGGCACATTTTATGCTTCCATTTTAAACTTAAACGTTTCATAAGTTCTCCTTTTGTAATCACTGAGATAAAGGGTTAGCCATCCTCTCCTTAGGTACACTCATTAGTTTTTGGCTGACTCCTTATTTTGGTTTGCTAGTCTGAATTAGCAAGCCACCCAATTAAGCGATTATCTGAAGCGCTCCATTTCTGCCAAATGAAAACCTCTGCTAAATCTATCACGGGCATTCAAAGAACTGGACAAAGTTGAAATTCTTGATTTAAGTAATTGAGATTATTTATGGACGTGTTCTAATGAAATCTCGTCGCTCAATTCCCGACAAAATCCTTCTCTTTGATCCCAGTGATATTGTGGTGAAAGCTCTATACAACCTTTTTCGTCATCTCGGTTTTCAGCAGCCCCTAACGGCCGCTACGGTTGACCAGGCCCGTGGCGTGATGGAGAGTAATCAAGATCTTACCCTCTACATCTTTGGTCAGCAGAAAACGCCTGAAGACGATCAAAAACTGTTTGTCCAATCTCAAATGCTCTGTCCTGACGCTATCGGAATCTACCTCTACTCAACCGGTGGCGACGAATCCTTAATTCAGCAAACCAGTAACGAGTTTCTAGTGTGGATGATGAATCAAGGATCCATCTTCAAAGCTGTTCCCAAACCCTGGGACAATAGCCAACTGGCTCAATTGGTAATGGAGATGCTGAAAGAGAGGTATTTGCAAAACCAACAGCAACGAAGGCAACAACAGGACAGACAAAAACTGCGAGCTCAAAAGGAGATGATCACCCAACTCCAGGCCGAACGGCAACTGCTTCAGGAATCACGTGATTCTCTTGAGGCGTCTCTCAGCCAGGCTGAAACTAGATCAAACCAGAGCCTTACCGACACAATACTCTTTATGTTGCAACTCGCTAATCTCGATCTAATGCGCCACTCACGTCGGGTTGGTTTCTGGTGTCAGAAAGTAGCCGAAGAGTTGAAGCGTCCTCAAGATTATCCTCCCGAACTCTTAAACATAGTGGGAATACTCCACGATGTAGGAAAGATCAACTTGCCACCGGACACATTCGGACTGCCAATCCATCAGTTAAATCCGGTTCAACAAGAGGTGTATAATGCCCACCCTACCCGGGCAATTTGGTTGTTGCGCCGACTGCCAGATCAGATTCGACAAAAGGTTCGTCACCCTATCCGTGAGCACCATGAAAAAATGGATGGGTCTGGTCCCTTGAAAAGGTTTAGACAACAGATTGATCCCTGGGCCCGGCTTATTTCGATCGTCAATCACTACGATCACCTGAGACACACAACTAAGTTCGGATCACCAACGGGAAAGGAACACGCAATGGAGAAACTGGAAGCGGAGGCTTACTCTCACGCAAAACGAGAGGGGCAATACGATCCGGCACTGCTCAATGTGTTTTTGGAGTTACTTCAGGAGAGCAATGAACTGGAAGAGAAAGAATTGGAACCCAGACAGGTGACGGTTGAGCAACTTCGTGCTGGAGATCAACTAGCCGAGGATCTCTATACGACGACAGACCTCTTGGTTTTGACACGAGGTACTACTATTTCTACTGAATCACGGGTCAAGCTAAGTCAATATCTCGACGAGGGGCAGGAGATAGATCAGGTGTGGATCGAAAATGATTATCACGACCTGTTTAAATCATAAAGTAAATCGCTAAGAAACGGGGCTAGTTAGCGGGTCTTTTTAAGAGACGGCATAACTTTAACTTAACTTTTAGTTCAAATGGAGGATAGAAAATGTTAACACCAACGGAAATCGATTTTTTCTGGGTTCACGGCTACCTGCGAATTCCGCAAATTTTCACAGCGGCCGAAATAGATCAGATGTCAAACGAAATGGACTGGCTAATCGAGACTTGGGCTAGCCGTAGTCCCGGTTGGTCTGGGGCCTGGCGTCAGCAATATATGGATCCGGAGACGGAGAAGAGGTCGGAGTTGATCGCCATGCACGATCTCTCTTTCTATTCCGAATCCTGGATGAGAGTAGTGACGCACAATAAATTGTGCGATGCAATGGGCGATCTCCTAGGTGCAGATGTCGAACTACATCACAGTACAATGCATGTCAAACCACCGGAAACAGGTCATCCATTCCCGATGCACCAGGACTGGGCATTTTACCAGCATCTCGACAACCGGTACGTGGATGTCCTGGTTCATCTGGATGACACGTGCCATCAGAACGGTGAAATCCGCTTCCTGGACGGTTCACACAAAGCAGGTGCGATCGAACACATTACACAACAAGCGGACGGTTCGGGTTGTACTCCCCATTTGCCTACGGACCAGTACCGCCTAGAGGATTCGGTAGCAGTTCCAGCACAGAAAGGGGACGTAGTTTGCTTTAATATCCATACCGTTCACGGTTCAGCTATCAACCAGACTAAGGTCAGTCGCCGGATGGTACGGTTGGGCTATCGCCACCCGGAGAATCAGCAGGTCGGAGGGCAAAGTCTAGGACGCCCAGGAATAATGGTGCGAGGTTGCCGTCAACGTCAGGAAGGGCAGAGTCTGTTCTCGAATGCGGGACCGCGTTGAATGCATCTTTCAAGAGAACTGACCGGGGAATAGGTGTGAAAAAACCGTATAAGGATTGATAGCGATTGTTCGTTATTTCTCGTCTTGCTTCCTACGGATTGCAAAGTTATGGGAAAAAGATAGAGAGTTGTTGCTAACAGTCATACGAATTGTAATTAACCGCAGTGTTAATGCAAGGAAATTCGAGCGACTATGAGAAATCGCCTCTTGTCTAAATTTTCCCGCCCAAGCAACTATCGCAGCAGGTCTGGCATCGGCATAGTGAATCGCCAGGTTCGTGATGTGGGTAAGACGCATAGGTTGGATTTGATTCCAGAAAGGGTCAGTGATCATTGTAGTCGATGATGCTGGTTAGGAGAACAGATAAGAAAAACCGATGGATTTACCACAGATACTTAACCTACAGTTGGAGATTCAGTGTGAGGGCCAATCGGCCATACAGAACTATTTGGAGACGTCATCGTGCTAATAGAGTTCTCTGCCCCCGTTTTTTCTGCTTTATTATCCCTAATGATGGTTGGCTTGACCATCTACTGCTGGCAACGCCGATACCTGACCGGTGCTGTTCAACTGGCCGGGCTTTGTCTCTGCTTAGCCCTGGCCTTCTTCTTTAACGTCCATCGGTTGTTGGCTTTTCAAAACCCGGACACTACGCAGGCTCAAGCCAAACTGCTCTTCTGGGGGGGCTGGCGCAAAATTGTCTTCTCTGCCTCTATTCTCTTTTCTCTTTGGCTGGCACTGACCTTGAAACCGGCTCCATGGCCGATCATCTGGCAACGACTGCTTAGTGCTGGTCTAGTGATACTTCTACTGGTTTTTGCCTATTTGCGTTTGGCACGAAAAGAGGGGCTAATTCTGGATAGCCAATACGATGCCGGCCATCGGTTGCTCACCTTTCAACTGACGGCCTGGGGGCAGATCTGGGTAGGCCTCATTGGGTTGATCCAACTGGTAGCCGTAGGCTGGTTACTGGCCTCTGCTCTTCAATCCCGGTCTCCAACTCAGCGCCGACAAGCCGGATGGTTGTTGCTACCGCTGTCGATTCCGTTGCTACAACTGGGGCTCCACTTTTTGCCCACTCAGGCGCGAGCGGTTGCTTTTCTCTATTTCAGTCCCTGGTTGATGGCCGCGATGCCATTCCTAATCGGTCTAATTCTGTTCCATACCGGTCTGCTGGCCCACCTGCCTTACTACCAGAGCATCGCTTTTCAGCGGATGCCGGCGGCAGGACTGATTCTGGATAGCCAACAACGGATATTGGCCTTCAACCCGGTGGCTGAGCAAGTGTTTAAAACTGAGCAAGATCAGGTGGAAGGAAAAGTCTTGTCTGTCGTCTTCCCTTTTCTGAGTGATTTAACCACCTCCGTTATGATCGATGGAGAGGCGTATAGCCACGAAATTACCGAACTACAGAATCGACAAGGCCAAAGCTCCGGCCAACTGATTCAACTGAACCCTTTACCTTCCGAGGAGTCTGTTCAACAGTTGTATAATGATCTGGAACTGGAACTCGATCAATTAAGGTATCATAGCGACGACGGCAGTTCCTATTCCTGGAACGACTATCTGGGGAATCTAATCTTCAAGGTCACCATGGTCGGGTATTTAACGGCCGAACATGTACAGGCTGAGATTGATATTGTCAATCTCAAGTTGGCGGCTGTATTAGAGCACTATCCCGACCGGCAACTGCACGCCATTATCGATACCCGCTATAGTCACGGTATCAATCGATCGGTACGAGAGAATACCATCCAGCAATGGATAGAGTGGGGACAACACCCCTGTTTTGGTCAGATGGCCATCATCCAGAACGGCGGCTTTATCAAGGCAATGCTGGGGGCAGTGCAACGCTTGGCCCCCCATTTGAAGATCAGTACACACCCCAGCGAAGAGGAGGCCTTGGCCTATATCCATCAGCAACAGCGACAATCGGTGGATAAGTCTAAGTTTTTGCAATGGTGGCAAGAAGCACAGGAAACCATGCCGGTTGGAGACCAAAGCTTGAAGGTGGTGCGTCGGCCGCAGTGGCAAGTTGAATCGACCAGGTGGAGTTGCCAACAGGATCTGATCGAAGGTGAAGTCATCTTTGAGACCTTCTCAGGCCAACTCGATTTGGAGACCCTTGATGCCAGCTTAGAGATCACGGATCAAATAGAGGCACAACTGGGTTACCCAGTGCAATATCTCATCATGGCAGGAGAAAGGGTGACCGGGACCACAGCCTCTTCCATTAGGCAAGCGGCCGAATCTGCTGAAACCCGGTTGCCGAGGACACGCTTCGTCATCCCGCCAGTCAGATACAGAGGCGTAGCTAGACTCTACTCCAGTCTGCTCCTCTCTTTTCGCCAGTCAAAGGCCCACATCGCCGATAGCATGGAGCAAGCCCTGCAACAGATCTATGGTACGGTGGCAGTAGTACCGGAAGTCCCCCTTTCCAAGCTGGGCAAAGCCGATCTTATAGATCGAGTTAATCAGCTTCGTCAACAGATCAACCAATACCGACAGGAGACGGATACTTTAACTCAACAATTGGGTCGGATGTTATGGCTGGATGAGGAACAGGATTCATCCTCGAACGATCATGACCCCGACCTGGATTCAGTTTCGCCGTTAGCCGATCTGGCTAGCGTGATTGAGGCGGTGCAGTCAGATTTGAAGGAATTACTGACCGAACGAGATCGGCATCAACAAGAATTAGAACAGACGGTAGTTGAACGGACA
>JASMLX010000300.1 GCA_030748495.1 Candidatus Poribacteria bacterium
AATCCACAACCAGTTGACAAACTTTGGAGTAAACCATCCTTCAGACTACCAATACGTGCGACCTGATCTTAAACAGTTTACACCACAGCCGATTACGGGCACGGCCGGGGATCTGCTCATTTGGCATCGGGCACTCGCACACGGCAGCGGCCACAACACTTCTGACAGGCCGAGACTAGCACAATACATCAGCATGCGACCTGCCACGCTAACCGATGAGGAATATCGTCAGCAACGAATCCGACTGTGGAAAAGCCGGGAAGCCCCTTCCTCTCGTGCCTTCCCCGGCGACCCACGCGGCTGGGAAAAAGAACGTCCGTCAGCCAAGTTGACCTCTCTGGGTCGGAAATTGCTCGGGTTGGATTACTGGGAATAGAAGTGCGCTGAACGTGTTTTTATGAAAGGAGAAAGCCTTGAATTGGTAGGATATTCGCTTATTGGCTGGGTTTCTAGAATCTTGAAGGCTAAATTATTAAATGGAAGTAAAGTTTAGAATCGGGCAGAGAGAGGAGAAAATTGCTGGTGGGGAACTTGATGACCCTCACCAGTCAACAGACCCCGTACACGAGTTATCTTTTGCGCGGGTATAAAACTTTTAGTAGGAATTGAAATTTAGAATAGTACCTTATGATTAAGGGAACTTGATATTACGCCTAGGGTTGGCAGAATTGGTAACAGAGACTCATCTACTACTTGGCAATCAATAACTGCATTGGTTTCGTTATCTCTAACTGATTTGAATACTCGGGCATCTATATTTTTTCTGGAATAAAGATTGATAATCTGAAAATACCAACTTAGGTCCCAGTTTTTATTTTCACTAAATCGAGTCAATCTTAGGTCTAAACTGTGATACATCGGTAGTTGTTCCGTATTGTATCGATTAAGGTCAACCAATTCCTTACAATATTTAGTGCCGTCTGTAGATAGCACTAGATTGTTCGCCATTTCTGTGGTAGGTTCGCCTGATTAGTTATTTGAAAGCGGAAATTTAAGTTGGCACTATGCCGACGATCTCATCCCCTTTAACTTCCACTGGGATAGAGCGTAAGCGCCCTTTGGGCAGATCCCCGTACAACTCTGTCCTCTAAGTTGTACGGGGAGCCGTGACAAGGGATGTCTCCGCATCTACTTCAATCAGGACCAGCGGATACGGAAGGCCAGGCACCGTGATGGTGATAGGATCACCATCACCAAGCCGTTGAAATTCGGATCAATTCACAGAGATTATGCTGTTGGCAATCGTCGCCTGATAAGTAATGGCGACTGCGCAGCTAATCCCTCCGCATAAAATCAAGCCGGTGCCAGCAGTTGCGTGAGCGAGAAATGTCCGTCGAGACGCCTTCGTGTCCTTGATTTCCATTGTTGATGTGCTTCCGAGTGCTGTGTGGCTACTCAATACATATGTGCTTAGAAAACGGTCATCCTCCAGAGGTCAACGATAAGTATAGCAAGGATCAAAATTCTGTCAATGGCACAAGTAATAATTGGGTATGCTACTCTAGGCGACCAGCACACATTAATTAAGAGTTACAACCAATTCTGAGGCTGCGTTTTTTCAGATCTATAGGTTTTCCAAGACGACCATATGCCGATCAATAGTTGCTTTGAAATGCACCAAAGGGCGAGCAGCTGGTCCTTTGGCAACCTCTCCTGTCAATTTAAAGCGAGACCCATGAAGAGGACAAATTAATAGTTTCTGGTCAGCATTATACTCAACTCGGGCTCCCTTGTGAGTACAATTGATGGTGTTAGCGTAAACAGTGTCTTCGTTGGCTCTAACCAACAGGATGGTTTCTTTTACTCCAAGTGCTTTTAGAATTCCTTGATCAGTGATTTCTTGACTGCCACCAATTTTTTTTAATTGGTCACTCATCTTTACAATCAGACGATCGGGGGCCTCAACGGGGCGATCGGCTGCAGGCCGTTTTTCTTCCTGTGATTCTTCTACTTTAAGCAGTGGCGTCGATGAATCCTGATCATCCGCGCTACCACAACCAATGACGGTCAGAGCATAAGTGCCAGCGGCAAGTTTCGATGATTTCTCTAGAAGTCTGCGCCTTGTTATCTTATTGTTGGTTAATTGGTGGGCTTTTTCATTTGGTTTAGTATTCATAATAAATCTCTTTACTATCTCCATCTCCTACTTTTTGCTTTATTATTGTCCGATTAAAGTTTACGTTTTTTTTAGGGTCAACCAATCCCTAAATCCTTAGAAAGTCCCACCGGTTCAGCTGCCATATTAGTGACCACAGGAGGGGTTCCTCTCCTGGGCCTAAGGCTAACCTTTATGTCCAAATAGATTAAAGTCCTTGCTGCAAGGCCATATCAAGCGGAACACCAGTAACTAACCGAGATCCGCTCTTGCTCGTTACTGCAACGGCTAAAGGCAGTTTTAGTGGCTAACCCTTAAATTACGCTCATCCAGGCTATTTCACCTGTTGTGTCGTTTCTTTCAATATCACCACCTCTGACATGGGAAGAGAACCAGAGAGTTTACATAACTAACCTCAGTTCGGCCTTTTTGACCTCTCACCAAGCAGTGAGAGCATTATGAGGCATTCTAATGCAAGGTTTCTTCT
>JASMLX010000301.1 GCA_030748495.1 Candidatus Poribacteria bacterium
ATAACCACTACTATTACACTGGAGGGTTTAGACGATGATAGCGATGAATTGATCTATGAAATTATCGAACAACCCAGCCACGGCACCTTGTCTGGAACCGCACCAAATTTCACTTATACGCCGGTGGCCGATTATAACGGGGAGGATATCTTTACCTTCCAGGTCAGTGATGAGGTGACCAGTAGTCAGCCGGAAGCCGTTAAGATTACCATCAATGCCATTAACGATACTCCGGTAGCGATCGCTGAAAGTATAGAAACCGCTGAAGACAATCCTATTGAAATCGTATTAGTAGGAAACGACATTGATGGGGACGATTTAACTTATCGCCTGGTTGAAACCGCGGGCAACGGACAACTCTCCACTATTGATGGTCAGAAAATAATCTATACCCCTGATGCAAATTACTATGGGGTCGATCAGTTTGTTTTTGTGGCCAGTGATGACACACTATCCAGTCCAAGTACGACCATCCAAATTCTTGTTACTCCTGTGAATGATCCACCGGTTGCCCTTAGCCAACAGGATCAAAAACAAGTCAAATTTGACACTGGAACAGCCGCAATTAGTCTGCAGGGTCAGGATGTTGAAGGAGATCAACTGAGTTACCTGATTGTTGATCAGCCGTCGCACGGCCAACTGTCAGGTATAGGCCCAAATTTAACCTATACACCGAACGCTAGCTTTACAGAAACCGACCAGTTTACCTTTAAGGTTAATGATGGTAATACCGACAGCGAAATAGCCACAGTCGATCTTATACGTCCTTTGTTGCCTTTTAAGTTGGAATTTTCGACCGGCCTCTCTTTAATCCACTTACCATTGAAAGTTAGACTGATCAATGGACACCCGGCTGAAATTCAGACGATCGGGGACCTTTTTGACGCTTTGGGAATAAATAACGTCAGTCTGATGACTACCTACTCTAAATTAGACAAAGCTTGGGTTAGCTACTGGGGTACTCCCTGCCGAGGCGGTCAATCGGATCGAGTAATTACACCCGCTCTGGGCATCATTGCTTACATGAAGCAGAAGGTCGTCTTCGACTTACAGGGTGAGCCATGGCTAACTCAAGACACGGCGGAAATTCAATTAAACAAAGGTCTCAACCTGATTGGCTTACCAGTCAAGGATCCTCGTATTAAGAAAGCAGGAAACCTATTTCTGTTGCCAGAATTTGCTGATAGTGTCAATGCGATAATCGTGATGTCTGAAACTGGTTTCAAAGTTTTAGCGGGTGACGGTGACGCTGGCGACATCCAGTTGACTGGGGCTGAAGCTTTAGTGGTGATGGCCAAAAGTGATGGCGTTATCAATCTCAAGGGGAGTGGGTGGCCTACTGACAATAGCGATAACGGAGATTAAATTAAATTAATAAAGACCAAATGGATAAGTAAAATTTCACAAACATGAAGTATTTAAGCAAAGGCGAACCTATTGTTTACTGCTCTGTTCCTGATGACGAGTGAATTGATGTCGCTTTGGAGTCAGGAAATTCGGGAGCTGACCTTCTCCAATCTTTCCAGTCAATCCATAGTTGTTTCATGGTTGACCGATGAGGCAGTCTCTTCACAACTAGAATACGGTCAAACCCTCGCACTCGGCCAAATCAAAGTAGAACCTACTGCCAAGAAACTGCATCGTTTGGCTGTCGATGGTTTGGTTCCCGACAGCCAATACTATTTCACTGTTACTACCAATGATTCGACCGTCTCGAGTGACGCACGTACAGCTAAGGTGGGGGCTAGTGTTCCTTATACACTCTATGGTCAGCTGATGACCTCTACCCAACAGCCGTTATCTGGTGCTTTGGTAACCGTATCGGCGACTAGCAATGCAGGAACTTCATCGTTCTTGACGTCTATAAGCAATAATAGCGGTTTTTGGAATGTCAATTTGGGCAACCTGAAAGTAATCAACACCGGTGCCGTTTTCAATCACCAGAGTGGTGCCCAGTTATCGATATTTGTCCACCAGCTACCTGATGTTATTTTTAGCCACCAACAAGTTAGAGCCGGTGCCAGTCCGCAGAAAATTGTTTTACCAGACTTCGTCTTAGACAATAGCTTACCTCCGCAAAAAATTGGGCTGATTGAAGTCAGTACTGCCGGCAAATTACACTGGATCTATCAGCTGGTTGGAATATGATCGCTTTACCCGGCAACCCAACTAATCCAGATCCACAATCTTTGATTGGTAGTAGCCAAACATTTCTATCACCTTTTTATTATTGGAATCCGACTGGATTTAGCTATAAACCGGTAACTCAGTTGGTATTCGGTCAAGGCTACTGGGTTTTATCAATTAATCCGGATGGAGAACGCATCGTTTTACCTGTCGAGCTAGCCCCCTCTTACGCAGTACAGCTAAAAAAACTGGCTGGAATATGATTGGCAGCGTATCAAAGGTGGTTGATTTTTCTGATCCTATGGATAGTCCTGATCAATCGATTTTACCTGGTACGCTCTACGAATGGAGTGCCAGTGGATTTACTTATAAACCGAGCACCTACATCGAGCCTGGCAGAGGCTACTGGGTATTAACACTGCAAGATTGTCAATTGACAGTTGGTGAAT
>JASMLX010000302.1 GCA_030748495.1 Candidatus Poribacteria bacterium
GTCCATTCAATGGAATCGGAAGCCATGATAATGATTGTTAGGGCCGGAATCAGGAATTAACCGGCCCAACATGTTGGTTGACAGTCCACCACTGAAGACGACTAATGCCTCCGGGCGGTATCCTTCCACCTAAATTCGCCCGGCCATAGCAGACAATCCAGAGGAGATAGGGGTCTAATTTTGGCCGCCTCTACAGAAATAGCAGTAGAATTTTCAAACGATGGCCGGAAATACTACCCTGTTTTTGGGCCAATTAACTCTTGGCCAGGTTTTTCGCCCCTGCTAGCCTACTAAGCATCGGGGCCAAATTGGCCCTATTCCACCGTCCAGTAGCCAGCTGGATGATATTTGAGCGCTCAAAACAGTTCGATAATTAAACCGTCTGAGTTGATGCCTGCCGCCGCCTCAACAGGAATACAAGCCCTATATTCCGGCCGCGGTTCCAAATTCTGACCGTTGAGGTGTCAGAATCCGATCCACCATCATTTTTCCAGCAAATAGGACCTTAGCCCACCTGAGCAAGACGGAACTGAAGTCAGTTGCAAAGGCCAGTTTATCTGCGCGGCCAACCGAGACCTCCGGCGGCGCTAATTGCCAGTGGCCACGAAATCACTGCAAACGGTGGCACTGTTTTTCAAGACCTTTCTGACATCCCCTGTTGTTCTAATTGTAGGTTCACGGTCAGCAATCTTCCAAGGCAACAACCTAGCCCTTCCGCCGGCTAATATCCGTTCTACTTCTTCATAGTCAATCGTAATCAGGTGGGCTGGAGTAGATTACGCTCTCCCTTTCTATATCGTCAGGCAGCCCCCTTCATAGCCCCCCAGACTATCTAACCGGATGCTGGGCGATCTGACCTTTTTCCAACGCTTCTTTCTCAGTGTAGGAGGAGGTGAAGCCCAGCAGTTGAAGATCCGGCTGGGGCAAATGATAGCTGGTTACCGCCTCATGGACTGCGGCCAAAAACAGTGGGCCAAAGCCAAAGAGGCTATTTCAGCCAGCAAAAGTGAGTGTGGTGGGTCTATTAAGCTCAGCCCAACTGGAAAACAAACACCGACAGAATTTCCCGGCCAACGGAAGCAACAACACTCACCACACTCACTTTCACCACCATTAACCCGCCGAAAACCCAGTCCAACTAAGGGTTTGGGACCAGGTGAGTCTACTCTCCGAGACTTGAGCCTAGAGGCGTCTCAGGTCATGTTTTATCATAGGATTATCAAATCATCTAAGACCACATAAAACACACTTGAGGAGGATAAGACGGCACTGGTGGGTTTTATGCACCAGTCAGTCCAGTGGGGTAAAGCCTGGCGGTCCAGCGCGACAAACTAAAACACTGCCACAAGGTATTTGAAGAACAGAAGAGCGGGACTTCAGATCAACGCCTTGGATTAAAGACTGGTCTGGAATGTGTTAGGCAGGGCGACCCCCTGGTGGTCGATTGACTTGGACTAATTGTTTACCCAGATTCTGACTAGTTAGCAAGCGTAAAAAGGCGCTAGGCATGTTGCTAATACCTTATACAATGTCGTATTCGCACTTCAACTTACCTTGCTGATACCAGTCAACCAGACGACTCCAACCCTCTTGGTGCCGATGTTGGAAATCGCTAGATATAAAGCCTTGAATCCTGGCACGAGAAACTAAAACCCGTCTCAAAAATCTTTCACCGATATCCGGTTGCTCGAACCGGTCAGCCAAACTAACGGTGCCGCAAACGATAATGCGAGCGTGAGTGGCTAGATTTTGCATCACCGCATCGTGGATCGGTCCCGCTGTATTATCGAAATAGACATCAACTCCGTCGGGACATACTCCAGCAATGGCGGCGGACAAATCCGGTTCGGTAGTTGATGCCATCGTCATAACCGATCTGCCGACACCGAGCCAATTTTTGCTCTGAGCTGGTAATGGCAATTACCCGACAACCAGACAGTTTGGCGATCTGACCCGCAATTTGACCGACCGAACCGGCTGCGGCTGAGATCACTACTGTATCACCAGCCTTCATGCCACCGACTTCGACTAAACCGAAATAGGCGGTTACGCCATTGGTTCCCATAAAGTCAAACCAACAAGGCAATGGGGCTATCTCGGCATCCACCTTCCTCATCGTCGTCGGTTTCAGGACGGCGTATTCCTGCCAACCAAAATTACTGGTTACCACCAGTTGCCCGACCGGATAGTCATCAGCCTTGGAATCAACCACTTGACCGATCGCCCCTCCGACCATCAAATCACCCGGCCTAACGCCGGCGGTGTAGTTTTGTTGTGGGCTGATTCGGCCGCGCATGTAAGGTGCAACATCAAGATAGATGGCTTTGACCAAGACGGTCTCTAGGCCAGCTTCCGGAATAGGACCCTCGGAGATGTCCCAGTTATCTTCGGCTGGCATCCCATCAGGATAAGAGGCCAGTCGCCACTGTCGATTAGCAGAATTCATTTCCGTTTCCTCTTAGCAGTTAAAACCTACGTTGAGCCGAAGGTAAAGTTGTTATAACAGCGATTCAGGGGTTTGGTCTTACCTACCCATCGACGCGGTACTTCTCCAGCGCATCCAGATCCAACTCACA
>JASMLX010000303.1 GCA_030748495.1 Candidatus Poribacteria bacterium
CGGCGATGGGCTTTCAAAGGCCACCGTCTATGGCTAGCTGAACCAGGAGGTCAACTTAGCCACCTAGTAACAACCAAAGACAGAAAGTGAACAGCCAAATCGAGGAGTCGGGCGATAGATGGCAGGAGTGGTTCAAGAGTAGTCAATACTACGATGCCCAAGACCATCGAGACCAGCACGGATTGTGTCGCCCGAGAAAAGGAGGATGGTGGGGGGCAACAGAGTTGACGGTCGGCAAATTCGGGCTTTGTGTGGTGACAAAAGCGAACATGTATCGTCGACTGATCTCTGACAAGCAGACCAAGCCACCCATTAAGTTTTATAGTGAGGTCACTACCTTTGGGTGTCGAATTACCTAATCAAAGTCTGGTACAGTTCCAGGATAGCTCAGTTGACCGTCCGATGAAGGCTAACTTGGTGTCAATAATCGGCAATTTGTGTGTGGCCTCGATCAAAGGCCTGTATCAAATAGGCCCGCTCAGCCCGGGTCAGAATGTTGCTTAGTGGTAACATTCTGTTTGAAAATTGGTAATTCTCTTTTTTATCGTCATCTTGCGTTCATCAATAGTCAATAGTATACTGAAATAGCATAATCGAATTTTAGATTCATCAGACCTGAATTCGGGTTGCGGGAGTCAGCCAACCGTGGATACCAAAATTAAAAACCATCTGAATCAATGCCGTCAGAAACTTGAGAACGGACAGCTCCAGACGGTAGATTTAGACCAACTCGAAGGGCTGCTCAAGACATCGAACCACCGTCGGAAGCAGGCTATCATGTATCTCTACTCCAAGTCAACCAATATGCGATCGCCTCTATCAGGCTGGTCGATTTACGACCCGTACCGATACGGCGAACCAGAACTACCCTCTCAGCATCCGCCATACAAATCGGTACTGGATGCCGTGGGTGATGGTTGGCGTATCCTTCAGTTCCCACGACCGGAGAATTTCCCATTTTCGGCTATCGATAACAACTACCTCGCTTTCGAGTTTATTTTGGAAAAATTCATTTAGGAGATATCAACAGATGCTTGACATTCAACCAACGTTAAACGATAAACAGGTATTCGACTTTATCCACAACGGTTACATCATCCTGGAATCCGTTGTAGCAGAGGACTTCAACGCTGAATGTCTGATGCTATCCCCCGGGCACCTGACCGACTTTATACAAAGCAATCCCTTCCGCCAAAACGTGTTGTTGCATCCGGAGGTAGCGGGAGTTGCTCGATCGTTATTAGGCGCGGACTTTACCGTACCGACTTCGGTGCACAACCATCTCTTTGAGCATCCGCACCAAGGTCAAACTTGGCATTCCGATGGACTGACCGAACTCGGCTATGGCATCACCCATCTGCAATGCTATTACTATCCACAGGTAGTTGAAATTGAGGATGGCCCCACCATGATCGTACCCGGCTCTCATCAGCGGTTGGTGGACCGGGAAGCCATCGCCCATTACGGCAATATCTCTGGGCAAATGTTGATCACCGTTCCAGCCGGTACCGTGGTCATGGCACACTACGGTATCTGGCATAAAGCCGGCCCAAAAATCAACCACAAACGGCGGAGCATGATTAAGTTTTCTTTTTTTCGGACCCAACCACCCAAAAGGGATTGGGTCCGAGAATCCGATGAGCCTCCAACATACCAACATTCTGGTCGACACCGTTATGTCACTGAAGTCGAGTCTTACCGGGACAGGCGTAGAGGAGAACATACCTGGAATTGGCTGTGCGGCCTGACAGAGTATCAAGAGGAATATCATCCAGCCCATATGTTCATGAGCGGGATTCCGCTCAGTCAAATTCAACTCTAAGCCGTTGATGTTTTGTTGAATTATGCTTTGGATAATGGCTCTGATTACGATCACACAACAATCAAGGTCCAATCCGTAACTGGAAATTCAATCAATATGTAGGAGCAAAGGAGCACCAGTATACGCATTTTGGCATGACATTCAGCTGGTTTAGCCGTGATTCAGATAGATAACTTGTATACTTCGCCTCTACAAGAATACGCTTTCTTTGATGATTGGCATGACTCAGTAGCAGTTATGCTTGTCCAAACAATTGTTACGATCACTGGTGAGGCCAAACCTGGTGATGTCAATGGAGATGTTAATGGTGATGATGCTGTCAATATCTTTGACTTAGTAATCGTGGCAGGAAACTTTGGTAAATCCATAGTAGCTGCAGCACCTTCTATGATTGCTAAGATTGAGCTAACTACTGAACAAAAGCAACATATTGCATCAGCGATCGACCAACTAGAATCCAATAATAATCGCTCTTATGAAGAAGAAATAGCGTTGAATGTGCTGAATCTATCCTACCCGAAAGATTACCCACGCAGACGCAATTACTAGCCAATTATCCCAATCCCTTTAATCCCGAAACATGGATTCCATATCACCTGAGTCAGGACTCAGAAGTAGTAGTCAGAATCTATGACACTACGGGTAAAATCGTCAGGACACTAGATTTGGGATTCCAGTCCTTTGGTTATTATGTGGGTCGAGACAAGTCAGCGTATTGGGATGG
>JASMLX010000304.1 GCA_030748495.1 Candidatus Poribacteria bacterium
TAGGTAACCTGCCCCCCACTGCTGCTGATCGCTATCAAATCATGCGTTCTGATCATCAACTCGGCATTGATGCTTTCGTGGCTGAGGCTATGCGTTTGAGCCCCAATCTCAATCCTACACTGGCTCTAAAGCTTCTACAGTCTTGCATCCAAATCATGCCTAAAACTGGTGGCAATAGCCGTCCCGTTGGTCGGCCTGGTTGGTTTTTACTCTCTGCTTCCGATCGATACTTCAAGCGCGCTTGGGCTAATACCTTTGACTTTTTGCCCCTACACTGGCAAAATCAACACCAATCTCCTAGCCGACGGGCTTTTAACCGCAGCAAACCCCGGGCTAGCCATTACTAGTATCAATGGCCCAGACTTCTGATGCTAATAGAGCTAATAGCTACAGCCCAGGAGAAAGTAACGTAGAGAACCCGATGCTAATAGTCTTTAACCCAATAGCGGAACAGTAGACTGTGATCACCATCAGCCTCAAGGTGTTAGTTGTTCGGGGTAAGACGTTTCGCTTTTTTATCCCTATAGAGCAACTGTCGGGTAAGGTGGGCCAAGGCATTACCAGTGGAACAGACAAGAAAATAGTGTGGACCATAGCCAAGAATAGACAGAACTTTGTGATCCGAGTCTTAGCCGATAATGGAGTAGAAGCAAAGGCCGGAGAACGGATTACCTGGCAGAAAGACGGCTCAGAGATGGTAAAAGAGTACGAGACGGCAATAGAGGACGCCGAAATAACCTAACTGGAACAACGATATGCCTAAGTTCATTACAGTTCTTCTTCCTATTAAAGACGCTCTGATTGGAAAACCAAATGCCATCATTACCATCGCATTTGATCTCTCGATTCTGATCTTTCTAATTTTTGAGCTTATTCGCTTTTCGCGCAAGGTGACAAAACGTATATCTGAACTGGATGAATTGACTAACCAACTTGAACAGCGAGAAGAACTGAGGAAAGATGGAAAGCTTCCTGCTTACGTCAAGGATGAACTGGACAAGCAAGTATTTGCCACCCAACCCAGAGAGTTCCGAGAAGCATGGGCCGAGTTCAGCAGTGTTCTTATCACAGAAGATAAATCTGAAATCACCTATAAAAGCGATGAGTCTGCTCCATACTTTAGTGAAGAGCGGTTATTGGGTCAATACTTGAATTTGCGATATTGGGGAGCACTTCCAAGCATCATTGTAGGAGTGGGGATTCTTGGTACCTTCGTTGGTTTAACATATGGCCTAACGCCTTTTAGTGCGGAAATATTTACAGATATAACGAAAATCCAACGAGCAATCCAAGTTTTATTGGCAGGAGTTGCCACAGCATTTAGTAGCTCCGTGGTTGGTATGTCTTCATCTTTGCTACTTAATCTGGTAGAGAAATCCCAGCTGCAAAGTTTAAGGAAGAGTATTGCCAATTTGCAGCTAATCCTAGATCAATTATTTGACCTGAAAGTTGAGACTCAATATGCCTATGAGCAACAAAGACTAACGGAATCTATTACACAGCCAATTCAAGCATTAACAGCTGATTTAGGTCAAGAAATTGCAACCCAGCTAAATCCAGTTTTGAATTCCCTGAGTGATAGTATCAGTTCTGCCATAGAGGAACTGAGGCAAGAAAAAGAGGAATCAACAGCGGATGTAATTAGAAGATTAGTTGATCAGTTACAGGAATCAATGTCTAGCAGTATGAATACTCAAGTTGAGTCTTTGGCAGATACTGTTGGAAGTATCAAAGGTACCTTATCGGATCTGCCAAGTCAGTTTACAACTATGACTTCGGAAATTCGAGGCATGGTAGATCAGTCTAGACAGTTGCTTGAGCAGTCCGTCAATTCAGCCCAAGCGGATACAGATCGTCGAGTTAAAGAACTAGACCACGTTTTCAATGATCTTATTAGTGCTTTTCGAGAGGCTATTACAGGTCATAAGGATGAATTAGATCAAGCGACAAAAGGTATGGGTGAGGAACTGGTAACCATGATAGCTTCGATGAAAAACTCGATGGAGGGTGTAACTAGCCAGACGGAACAACACCTACAACAGTCGCTAGGTTCAATCAATCAAACCATGTCAGAGGTGATGTCCAAATTGGAAACTTCAGCTGAAACACAAAGCAGCGCACTGGAGAATTCAATCAGCCAAGCAAATCAACAAACAGAAGCTGTAATATCTACTATTCTTCAGCAGGTTGCTAATGCCCAAAGTTCGATGGAAGGCAATTTGGCTCGTACACAAAGTGCGTTAGACGAATCAATTGAGGTACAAAAAGAAGCGGTTGCGGAAGCGGCAAAGTCATTAATAACTGAAATTGATCGTTCTGTTAGCGGTATTACCCAAATGAAAGAGAGTCTATCCTCGGTGTTAGCACAGCAATCGGATCAAGCCGACCGGTCAAAAATACTATTATCAGAGTTTAATCAAAGCATTGATAATGCCACCAAACTCATTACTGATAGCGGTAAAAGTAGCGAGGCG
>JASMLX010000305.1 GCA_030748495.1 Candidatus Poribacteria bacterium
AACTGGATACTTTGGTTATTACGGGCCTGGACCAAATCATCGATGTGGCAGAATAATGTGGTTAGATCCATCTCTGATCTCCATTTTTAAGTTGATGTCCAACAATTATGAAGAAAAGAGTGAGGGCGTACAAGCCCTAGGATCTTTTTTAATTTCTTACATTTAATCCCGAATTCAGGTTAATTACCTGGCGATGTAATGCAAATGGATAAGAATTAGGAGATTTTTAAGGTTTTGTTCGAGTTTGCGACAGAACCACAGCAGGCGGTGGAGCAGAGATTCGAGAGGGTGGAGGAGCGAACAGCAGCTTGGAGTGTGATCGACAGCTTGCCGCAGAGTGCATTTCGCTGGATCTTGGCCGATAAGCGAGTGGCAACCGTGTCGAGCAGAACTGGAGGAGGTGATGGAGGCGGGAATTATGGCGCCATTAGCACATCAATAAGGGCAAGTGAAAGTCTACCGTACCTGCTAGTTTTGACTAGTTGAAACAAAGAACTAACGGTATCAGACCCGGCTTTTATGACTCCTGTCCCTTTCGGTATGTCCATCTTGGACTCACTCCCACACCAGAAGTGTTGTGTCCATCCCAATAGTATCAAGCCATCCTCTCTGTCAGCCGTTTATATTTCTACACTAATCCCTAATTGTCACACTGAATCCTGAGTTCTGACAGCCCCCTTTCAATAGCGGCAAGGCTTTCAAAGCTGTTCTGCTGTTGCCTTATCGTGACTTCGTTTCAGATCCAACACTGTGATATACTAAATAATCATAAATAAGTCGGTTAGGTGCCGTATTTCAGCGCTCAAATTTCGCTGTTGGTAACTCTTTACAAATTAAATTGATGGCCTGCAGGGAAAATACGTTGAATCGCGGTCCTTGTGAATCGGAGTAAAAATCATGCTAAGCCGGGAACAGGTATCAGCCTACCACCGAGACGGCTTTTTGAAAGTGGGTGGTTTATTCAGCGACGACGAGGTAGCTGAACTGGAATCTGAGATGCGATGGATTGTTGATGAATGGTGGGGCGAGGATAGCATCGGTTGGCGTGGTCCATGGCGAGACCACTATTTGCCACCTGGTGAACAGAAGAATACCAAAGCCGTATTCATTTCCAACCCACAATATTATTCAGCCGTTTGGGGACATATTATCTTTCATCCCGGTTTGATCGGGGCACTGCAATCACTAATAGGGGAGAACATCGTTTGGCATCATACAATTTTGCACGGTAAACCGCCAGAGAGAGGCACGCCTTTTCCGATGCATCAGGACTATCCCTTTTATCCGCACAACGGTCCCAATTTTGTCGATTGTTTGTTGCACCTGGACCATACCCCAATTGACAGCGGTTGTTTGCAAGCAGTTCCGGGCAGTCACCAAGGGGGGCCGTTGGAACACATCACGGGTGACCATACGCGTCCCTATCTACCCCCCGACACATATCATCCGGATTTACTATCCTCGAAGGCGATTCCAGCCACAGCAGGGGATGTGATCTTCTTCAGTTACTATACTATTCACTGGTCAGATGTCAACCAAACCGACCAATGGCGAAAATCGGTGCGGATCGGTTTTCATACACCAGAGATGAGACCGATAGGCATTGATCAACAAACCCCCAATAACCGCCTGCTGGTGGCCGGAGTTAAATTTCATGACCAAGAACCGAAATTAACTTACTGATAATGCCAGGAAACCATCAGTTAAAAGCTAACCAGACCGAATTGATACTAGAGGATTAGGTTATAATCTCCCGCATAAATCAGGATTTAAGAGTAAGTTCCAAATCGACGACAGAAGTCGCCAGGTTAAAGCCTACTGAAAAAAGCCCAGCAACTGTTAACAGTTTTTACAGATCGTAAAAATCGGCACGAAGCCGATCCAGCAGCGGGTTGTCGTCAAGCCGAAGAAGTGGGTTAGTTTAAGAAGTGCCAAAATATTTCTGATACTAGCGTTGTGCAGACAGATGATTTGGCCTAGAATAGGACCGTTAGATTAAAGTGAGGACGGGTGAAAAATGAACAAACTTCGCGTTGGGATTATTGGATTGGGCGGAATCGCCAAGTCGCACTGTTCGGCCATTGCTGAATTGGATAGTGTTGAAGTCGTGGCAGTAGCTGACTTTTTTGAGGACAAGCAACGTCAATACATGGATCAGTATAACATTGCAAAAGGGTATAATACCCACACCGAATTGCTGGAAGATCCGGAGGTAGATGCTGTCGCTATTACCCTTGGCCATCAACTGCATCATCGTTTGACCGTCGATGCGTGTAATGCCGGCAAGCATGTGCTGGTGGAAAAACCGATGGCCATTAGTCTAGAGCAATGCGACCAGATGATCCAAGCGGCAGATAACAATAACGTGAAATTAATGATCGGTTTGACGCAGCATTTCTACGGTACCAGCCTGAAAGCCAAGGAGATTCTCGATTCGGGCCAACTCGGT
>JASMLX010000306.1 GCA_030748495.1 Candidatus Poribacteria bacterium
CTAACCAGAGAGCAGTTAGCCGCTACCAATGCCTTTACGCACAACACGGTGATCAACAATCAGTCGTCGGAGTCGGGCAGCGCAGCCTTGCATCTGAAGGGTGAGGGTTTATTTGCCTATAACGATGTCTATGACAATGCGGCGGATTATGCGGTTTATTTAGGCAATGACAATAGCGATGCCACCTTCCAGGCCGGTTATAACTGGTGGGGTACTATCGACGCCCCCACTATCTCCAGCCAAATCTATGATATGGAAGAGGACTTTAACCGTGGCCGACTCAATTTCTCGCCTTTACTTCCGGATTCCCAACAAAATATGTTGGCGGGTCCAGCCCAACCCGAAATCAAGATTATTTCTCAGGGTGGCACAACTCTATTCCCCATCTTCCGTGCGCGTCTATCGGTTGCCAATACCGCTCATCGCGTCCGAGTAGGAGAAGCCAACACCCTATCTTCGGCTGTTTGGAAAAACCTGTCGGCTCTGACTACAGGACAGAGTGGTGTGGTTGAGCTGGTTGACGATGGCCAATACATTTCTCTGGTACAGGACTTGAGGGTCGCCGGTTCGGAATTTATCTATGTTAACTTCGAAGATGCTAGTGGTTATCCCTCAGCCATTGCCTTTGCTCGTCCGCCTCAAATTATGCATCCACAAAAGACCGAAACAATCGCGGGACAACCGGTAGTGGTCAACGTCCGATTGTCATCAGTGCTCCAAACCTACGATGCTTTTCTCTATTGGCGCCCCTTGGTCGAAGGTATTGATTTTACACCCATCCTGATGCAGTCTTCAATCAGCGGTCTAACCTCGGCTCGAATTGATGGACGATCAACCGTTCAGGGGGTGGAGTATTACATCCAGATCGAAGATGAGAGTGGTAATGTGCTGGTTTCTATGCCGGAAGTCAGTCCAACCGACAACCCCATTCGCTTAACAGCCAAAGAGATTCTGGCCGCTAGCCTGGATCCTGAAGCCGATCAAGCCATCGAATTCGCCGTTGGTCTAACGGTTGAATTACCCCAGGGGTTTATCGATACCAGTTCGGAGCAAGCGACTGAGTTGAAAGTAGCCAACATTCCTCCAGCCGTGATCAGTCAGACGGCAGTCAATCTTCCAACGGGTATCTCCACCGATCTATCGGAGGCACCTGCACAAAGATTAACTGTGGTGCAGGGTGATTCGGAGATCAAGACCTTCGACAAACCGGTTACATTAACCTTCAACTACGACGAAGCAACTGTGGTCAATAGCGAAGCCGATCTGCGCGTCTACGTCCTGGACGAAAATAACCGACCCCAGTTAGCCGGGGGTGAAGTTAATACGGTTGACAACTATGTTCGCGTTGCCATCGACCACTTTTCCGACTTCCTGGTGCTGGAAGGGAAGTCTTTGGCCCCAACACCATCAGCAGCGATAGTACCGGGCCAAAATCTGCAAATCGCAGCTGCTATGGTCGATTATTTACCCTTAGATAGTTCATGGTCAACAGAGGCCGTCTATCAATTCCGTCTGGGTGACAACGAATCCTTCCAGGCCTCTCAGACTCAAGACATGAACTGGGATGAAAATCTCGGTTACTTTATAACTGATATTGAAGTCCCGGCCGATGCCTCTCTAATGAAGTATTATGTCCAGGCCATCGATATCGGTGGTCGTCAGGCCACCTCTGAATGGGTCAACCTCACTGCTGGCGGTTCCCAACTGCAGTTGTGGCTAGAAGCGCCTTCTTCCATACTGGTCGATCAAGCCACTACCATTAAGATCCAGCTTAGGGATGCTTTTGATGAACTGGTCATGTCCGAAACCGATCTGCTCCTCGATTTGGCTACGGCTTCGGAAACGGGCTTGTTCAGCGCAACTGTAGATGGTGCCGGCAACCAAAGCCTGATGTCGATTATTTTAGCTGGACAATCCGAAGTCGTTTTCTACTACCAAGATAGCCAAGCAGGAGTCACCAATCTAACCATCACGCCCCAATCCGACCAGTTCGATGCAATCACTCAAAGTCTGCAGGTAACGGCCGGCACCCCCCTCACCCTGACCAAGGTGGCTCCTACTCAGGGCGGATTAATGGGGGGCATAACGGTCACCCTGACCGGCACCGGTTTCTTGGCTGGAGCCACGGTGACTTTCGGCGATAAGACGGTAGATGTAGTCGTGGATGATGCAGGTACAACAATCACTGCTGTCGTTCCAGCCAGTAGTGCCGGCGCGGTGGATGTAACGGTGACCAACAGCGATGGCCAGGCGGGCACTTTGCCTCAAGCCTTCAGCTATAATTCGGCCCCGACCCTGACCAACTTGACTCCTACTCAGGGCGGATTAATGGGGGGCATAACGGTCACCCTGACCGGCACCGGTTTCTTGGCTGGAGCCACGGTG
>JASMLX010000307.1 GCA_030748495.1 Candidatus Poribacteria bacterium
ATCCTCAGACTGAATGCCATCAAGCCGGCTACCTTAACTATCTCCTATGACGCCTCACAACTATCAGCCGGCAAGGAACCCTTGATCTTTCATCGCACTGATGGTGTTTGGAAAGCCATCGGTGGTACTGTCCATGCCCAACAACAGACTATCTCGGCCGCTGTTGTATCCCTGGGCCAGTACACCTTGGGCGAAATGGACAAGATTGAAGCACTGGATTCAGCTAATCTGAAGCCGGATTCATTGACCTGCCAACCACGAGTCTTCTCGCCCAAAGGTAACACTTTTAGCACCCACACCACCATTTCTTTTACCTTGGATCAGCCAGCTCAGGTGACCATTAAGGTCTATAATGTGGCGGGTCAGTTGGTGGAATGGATCGCTCAGCAGCGGACATTCGGCTCAGGCAAACAGGCTATTCGTTGGAATGGTCGAGATAGTGACGGTGAGATAGTAGCCAGCGGTCTGTACATTGTGACGGTGACAGTAGGCGACCAGACCCAAGATAAGGTGGTTAATGTCTGGAATCACTAGCCATGTTTAAGCGGTAGGTCAGACTAAGGATGGATGCGGCCGCTATTTCCCGGCCCAGCTATCGGCCGTGACCGATTCCACCACTACCGGTACATCGGTTAAGTAGTGTTCACCTGCCTTCACCATCACTTGTTCTAGGATCGTTTTAACTGCTTCTGTCTGACTAGCTTCCACCTCCAAGATGATTTCGTCGTGCACACAGGCCACCATCTGCGCCTTAGTATCTACTAGTTGAGGCCCTAGGTCTACCAGGGCCCGTTTGATGATATCAGCCGCTGTACCCTGGACTGGACTATTGAGCTTCTGGGTTAAGGAGGCGCAACCTGGCCCGAAATGCCTGATTCGACCGCTCAAGGTAGTTATTTGTCTGACTCTCGATCTCTCTTTCTGTTGGTAGTAGGCACTAAAGCCCTGATAGCTGTGGAAGAATCGTTGTTTGAACTGCTTGGCCTGCAACAGGCTCATCTCTACTTGAAAGGTGTTGCGGGCATAGTTACGTAACCCCTCCGCTCCCATACCGAAGAATAAGCCAAAGTTGACCGCTTTGGCCGCTTGTCGTTGGTCCGAGGTCACCTCTTCTATCGGCGTATTGGTGATTAAGGTGGCGGTCAGCCGATGCAGATCTTCCCCTTGCCGGTAGGCTTCAATCATCCGCTGGTCCTGACTAATCTGGGCTGTTACCCGTAGCTCAATCTGGGAATAATCAGCGCTGACTAACTTGTGCCCAGCCGCTGCTACGAAGCAACTGCGGACCTCTGGTTGACGTGGTATCTGTTGCAGCGGCGGTTTACGGCAGGATAATCGACCTGTATCCGCACCCAGCTGGAAATATTGGGCGTGGATTCTACCGCTCTCTGGATGGACTGCCTGTCGGATCTTATCCACGTATTTACTGTCCTGGCTTTGCCAATGTTTGTATTGCAATAAATCTGCTATCACCGGCTGATCGGATAACGGTTCCAGCTTGTCTTTGGCAGTACTGTCGACCTCAATGCCCAGGGAGGATAGGGCTAATTGCAGCTGCTGAGTGGAATTCAGATTGAGCGGTTCTTCTTGTTGCTGCTGCCAATCGCGGAAGTGGTGTTGCACCTGAGCCTGATAATGGAGCAATTGCTGTTTAACCCATTGGCCATACTCTTGCCAACGCTCGACATCCAACTTAAAACCAGCCAATTCCATCTGGGCTAGACTGCGTAGGCAGTCAAACTCTAGCTGGGCCGCCTCGGCTAAGTGCTGGGAGACTAGCGATTTCTTCAGAATCCGTCTCAAAGGCAGCAACACCTCCACATCGGCG
The DNA here is from genome assembly GCA_030748495.1 of Candidatus Poribacteria bacterium. Lineage (GTDB taxonomy): Bacteria > Poribacteria > WGA-4E > WGA-4E > UBA9662. The sequence goes on from JASMLX010000307.1 coordinate 1,829, forward strand.
GCGGCGTAAGCCAATTGGTCCTGGGTTAAATCGGCCTCCCATTGACTTTTCTGCTGCTGTTTATCCAGTTGGCGACCCAAGTGTGATCGGGCTAGATTTTCCAGACTACTGGAATGCTTCAGTTTACCGGCCGATAATAGTTGGTCAGCCAACATGGTGTCGAAGATTTGTCCCTCTAGCTGCACACCGTTATGCAACAAAAACTGCAGGTCAAATTTAGCGTGATGAAAAACCTTGATGGCGGTATTAGTAAAAACCGGTTCTAACCGCTTCAGCCCGGACGGAACCTGGAACAAGTCGACGATTAAGGGGGGTTGGTCGGGGATAGCCAATTGGATTAATCGTATCTGATCAGAGCGGGGATCCAGGCCGCTGGTTTCGATATCGATAGCCACCACCTCCGCCAACCGGTAATCCTCGATAGCCGCTGGCAAATCGGCCTCCGACTCGACCAATTTAAACTCACGGGTCAGAGCCTGGCCCTCCTCCCCCTTAAGAGGCGTAAGGATTTTATTTTCATCCTCTTTTTCTAAGCTATGACTGGTTTCTTCCTTTT
>JASMLX010000308.1 GCA_030748495.1 Candidatus Poribacteria bacterium
TTGTCATACTTCTTGGGGAAGGTGCGTCCTAGCAGGTACTCCTTGTTACCACGGGTCTCCTGCTTCAGCGTCAGGTTAACGTGACGACAGAGATACAAATAGAGGACTCTAGCCCCATCAGACAGCTGACGGTATTCGGGTGAGTCAATTACATCCCAAGCCACGGCGGCAAAGTTGAAAGGGATTTTGGAGTGCGATTTAGGAATATAGTCGACGGTGGCACGACGACTGTGAAAATCGTTGGATTGGTTGGGTTCGGCTTGAAATTGGTCTAAATGCTCAGCGATAGCGGATACCATTATAAAATCTCCTCAGAAAAAGGGTTACTTGAAAGGAGACAATTAATCTGCTACAATTGCGGCAGCAATCGGCAATTTGTAGCGACTAACAGTCTCTCTATTGTTACAGCCCCTGCCCTCAAAAGGTAGGGGCTTTTTATTGCTCCATCATTTTACATCATTACAACGTTCACGTCAAGCTCGCCCAAGATCAGTCCGTCATCAGGCTCACCATCTCCATGCCGAGACCTAACCTTCCACTGTCTTACGGTCTTAAAACTGGTATCCTGAGCCTGTACTGGGCAAAAAACAAACTAGCCTAGTATCATGCCTGCCAATACCAACAGGCTACCAAGAGCTATGAATTGCAACCTTTCTCTCGTTTTCATTTCAATTCCCCTTATTGTTGGATGTTGAAACGCCAACTATAAAATTGACGTAGAAGCTTATGATTACGTCCACCTAATCGGTGGAAATATCCACCTGATCGGTGGAAAGCAGGTGGAATTTGGCCAGCGACAGCAAAAAATTTAGTATTACCTTTAGCCTCAGCCTTTACGACCTTCTCACCAAAAAGGCCAAAAGCCTTGATATCACTACAGCACAGGCCATCCGAGACGCGTCCACCCAATGGGTGGACAACCAGGTGGAAAACTCCACCCAAGGGGTGGATCAGTCAAAACACATCACTGACCTACAAGATCAATTAGTTACCAAAGACCAGCAAATCGAGCGTCTCCAATCGGCACTCGATCAGTCCCAACAGCTTCATGCTATGAGCGAAAAGAGGCATGAATCTGAATTATCCGAGATTAAGGGGCGGTCTTTCCTACAAAGGCTAAAGGCTGTTCTGGTGGCTAATCCTTAAACCCACTGCCGGATGAGCTTCGTGCCATCTTTATAGCTGATTGGCCAATAGTAAAGGCGCGGCTTCTGGTGAAGGGCCATTCCGGTAACCCAAACCGTTAATAGCGAGGCTGAAAGCTGTCTTTGTGGCTGATTAGACTACCAACTATATTGCCGTACCTTGGCGGGAGACAAATTCAACCTGGTATTCTCTCCAACAAAAAAGCCCTCTTGCTCGCTAGCAAAAGGGCTGATTGTGGTTATGATATTGGTTTGGACTTACTTCAGGATCACCATCTTTCTGGTCTCTGTATAGTCTCCGGCTCTAATTTGGTAGAAATAGGTGCCACTGGCCACCGTCTCTCCCTGTTCCGTTTTACCATCCCAATAGGCAGCTCTATTAGCCGTCCGGTAACGGTCAGCCAAGGTGTGTCCCAGATCTAACTGTCGGATCTGTCTGCCAACCATATCGTAAATGGTGATGGTGACCTCGGCATCATGGGCTAGCTCAAAAGGTATCCAGGTTTCGGGGTTGAATGGATTCGGGTAGTTCTGCAGCAGACGTGTCTGCTGGGGCAGAAATAGCTCAGGGGTGATGTGGAGTTGAGTGAAGGCCTGGCTCAGGTCCTTGTCGGTTACCTGGTATCGAAGTCGTCTTCGACCGACGGTGATTTCTATCCGGTCACCCGATCCGACTACCGGTTGACGATCTTGATCGACAGCCACAATGATATATTGATCCCCGTGTCGTTGGCCGATCCAGCCCCGGTTCCGGTTAACAGCCACAATATTGTCATGAGCAGGAATACGGGCATCCAACTGTCCGACCATAGCAAAGGCCCAATTCGGTGTCGGGTTACCAGCAGGGGCAGCACTGAGATTGTCCCAGACCGTGCCGGTGAAAGTAACCTCTTGCTCCTCCATCACATTGACCACCACACCCATGCCCCCATCGATATTGAAGTTCAAGGCCTCAAAAGCTTGAGGCACGAAAGGCTCAAACTGTTGACTGGCAGCATCGAACCGTAGGACCATGGTGGCACTAATTTGCTCGGCCAGTGATTTAGCCGTGATCGGTGTGGGTGGTCGGCCGGAACAGATAACTTCCTAGAAAAACAGATTTAAATTTACCTGAATTTGCCTAGGTGTTATGTGGTAGTTATGTGGTAGTCACCTGAAAGTTATGCCTGTTTTCCAGGCCTTCTTCTTCCGCCTCAACCGACCAGTTGTCAGCACCAATATTTGAGCCTTAATTT
>JASMLX010000309.1 GCA_030748495.1 Candidatus Poribacteria bacterium
GTTCGGTTAATCTAAACCAAACTTCTGCTAAGCTTTATTATTGACCGGCTTGAATGAGATCTGTTGTATAGGCATTAATTCCGTACGGGCAATCAGGCAGGTATCAGCGGCTGTTGGTACCCTTTTCTTCTAATAGTCTCTTTTCTAGATCTGGAATCTCAAAAACTACTATCTTACTTCCCTGTACTTCATCTATATTTAGAATCATCTTCTAAATCTTATGTCGTTATGAGTCTTAATGATGGAATGAGAGTTAAACTATATAGAGAAAATATATTATGTTGAATTCAATTCCAACCTGGGTCACAGAAAGTTTGGATTCCTTTGTAGGATTTATCATTGTGCTTTTGTTTTTTATAGTCTCGTTGGCTCTTTTCTTTAGCGCTCGTATTGCTTATATTTTCAACATTGGAAATATGCGTTCCCGCAATAAGGGCAGTCCATCTGGCGATTCCAATATTGGTTGTCATGGTTTGTCCAGCACAGAAAGTAGTTCTGATGATGGCGGAGGATTTTTAGTGATTTAGGTAGTGGTGATTTTGGTGGCGCTTTTAATCGAACCAGTTTGGGATTGAAACCTTGTATAGCCAAATCCTTTCACCTCGTCAATGTAGCTTTTAATCGAACCAGTTTGGGATTGAAACTTTTGTAGGCGGTTGAAAATTCGCTAACGTCAATGGCTTTTAATCGAACCAGTTTGGGATTGAAACGTGGATCAGCGTCGATGGCGCCATCGGTAACGGCACCCGCTTTTAATCGAACCAGTTTGGGATTGAAACGATTGCAGGATTGAAACTGAACCCGTAGACGCTTAACTTTTAATCGAACCAGTTTGGGATTGAAACTTCCAAATTCGGATATTGACATTATCTTCGGGATTGTTCTTTTAATCGAACCAGTTTGGGATTGAAACCCAAAGGATAAAACCAAAGTCTTGTCAATTCTGAAAACTTTTAATCGAACCAGTTTGGGATTGAAACGCTTGATATCACTTTCCTCAGTATCATTCCACCATTCAGCTTTTAATCGAACCAGTTTGGGATTGAAACACAATAGTCGGCTGGTGGAAGAGAACGGTCAGATTACTTTTAATCGAACCAGTTTGGGATTGAAACCAGGATTACGAACAGGCTAAAAGGCAAGGTTGGCGTACCTTTTAATCGAACCAGTTTGGGATTGAAACTTAGTCAGCGGATTACTATCACCTTATTAGAGTCTACTTTTAATCGAACCAGTTTGGGATTGAAACATTTCCGCTTGGGCTTGTTTTTTGGTTAGGCAAGCAACTTTTAATCGAACCAGTTTGGGATTGAAACAATACTGACATCACTGCTAGGTTTGGACTTTACGTTCTTTTAATCGAACCAGTTTGGGATTGAAACGCGGGTTTCCCTGTCAGGACATCAGTGTAGCCGGTAAGGCTTTTAATCGAACCAGTTTGGGATTGAAACACATGATGGAAATCTGCGGCCTGGTACAGGATACCCTTTTAATCGAACCAGTTTGGGATTGAAACCTAGGTATGGTCGGGTTGCCGATCCATAGCATGTGCTTTTAATCGAACCAGTTTGGGATTGAAACTCAAGTGCTGGTCGATCAGGAAGGACAGGAACATCTTTTAATCGAACCAGTTTGGGATTGAAACAGGGCTATGATGTGGCCGACTGTGATGATTACTCGATGTCTTTTAATCGAACCAGTTTGGGATTGAAACCACCGAGAACCCCGAGCATAAAGTCAATATCAGGAAACTTTTAATCGAACCAGTTTGGGATTGAAACAGACCATAACCGAAACTGGGCGCGGAATAGCTCAGGCTTTTAATCGAACCAGTTTGGGATTGAAACGCTTCCTGACTATAGTCAAAGGTGCTTCTCATATAGCCTTTTAATCGAACCAGTTTGGGATTGAAACATCAAACAGAATATCATTGATAAGCCTTTGCAGGTGATGCTTTTAATCGAACCAGTTTGGGATTGAAACTTCGACTGCGAAACAGACGCTGAGCCGCCGCCCCCGGCTTTTAATCGAACCAGTTTGGGATTGAAACTTATTTGAAAGAATGTAGGGGTCCCCACTGTACAAGGCCTTTTAATCGAACCAGTTTGGGATTGGGGTTTTAGATTCTATGCGATAGCAACCCCTACAACACATTACCTTTACTCGTAACCTCTTCCTCTATCCTTTCCTTTAACACCGCAGGCACATTATTAGCGCCTTTAGGATCCACAAAGATCTGCACCTCCAAACTTGCTGGCGTTAGCATCTCAAATCC
>JASMLX010000030.1 GCA_030748495.1 Candidatus Poribacteria bacterium
ACTACCTCGATGTACTTGAGTGAGATCTCTTCAGAAATTGAAGCCGGAACTTTCAAAATCGATGGAAATTCAGTGGCAGTTGGTACGCCCTCGACGACCCAACTTAGTAGCTTGATCTCGAATATTAGTGCTGTTAGCAATGTAACAGGATCTCTAGTAGACGGCCAACTGCAAATTACCACCACAGGTAGTACCTTGGTAATTAGTGATGACCTGGCTACCAGTCCAGGGGACGATCCTGATATTTCAACTAAACTACTCAAGGTGCTAGGTATTCCAACTGGAACCTATACGCAAGGGAATTTTGCCGGTCTGACAACCAACGCCACCTTAGGGGAAGCATCAATTAACGGTACGCCGCTGGAGGTTACGCTTAGTACAACCGTCAATGATCTGATTGCCAAGATTAATTCGACCGATTTCTCCAATATGCAAGCCGACTATAATGCTACCACCGATAAGTTCCGCTTGCAGAGCGAATTGTCGACAGCCAGTCGAATTTCGTTGGGAGCAACGGGCGACACCAGCAACATCTTAATGGCGTTAAAGTTGTCAGAAACCACGCAACGCAGCGAAATTGCTGGCACCCAAGCCAAACTGGTCAGCTTTACAGATCCATTGACCTCTTCGATCCAGAATGGCGACACCTTTTACCTGAATAATGAAAAGGTAACGATCCTTGATCTAAACACGACAGGTATTGACGTTGATGATATTGTCTCGGCCATTAATGAATTAACCTCAACTACAAGTGTAACGGCTTATGACAAGGATCCAGATATTTCGAACTCTTCTACAGACGGTAAACTGCATCTCAAACGGACAAATGGTACCCGTATCGACCTACAAAATGGCAGTTTGGATGTCTATTCAGAATTGCGGGTAAAAAATAGCGATCTGCAGGTACAAGATTCGTCTAATAACGTAATTTCCACGCCTAGAAGTGTGATTGACAGTTCTGGGCGTCTGGGTGGAGTTGACGCCTACGCTAAACTATCAGAAGGCCGATTCAGAAGTGGATCTCTGCCGACGGCTGGAACTTTTAAGATTAACTCAGTTACCATCAACTACGAAGATACAGACTCTTTACAGGATATATTGGATCGGATCAGTAGCTCTGACGCCGGGGTGACAGCCAGCTACAATGTTCTGGAAGACAAAATCGACATGGTCAGTAATAGCACCGGAAGTCCGTTGATCCGGCTAGAATCCAATACAGTCAATCAATTGACATTCGGCAGTGTTGATATGGATGCGACAACTGATCAGATTTTTGTGCACCGGTCGAAAAATGTGTCTACATATCAACCGACTGAGACTGCCACAGATTATGCCTTTATTTCTGATGGGACTACTCTAAGTGTCTACGATACTACTAAAAATACAGTAGCCACTAACACCACTGGTGAAACTATAGACGCTGGTAGTGACTACTATCAAGTTTCTTTACAGGGTACGATCAAAGGAGTGGCTATTAAAGACGCGCTCTTACCAGACTCGAAAGATTTTCGTGGCTCTGACAATTTTACAGTAGACTTTGCCCCTACGACTAGATACGTCGTCGAGCCATATTCTACTGCCATCAATGCCAGTACTACTGCAGGTGCTGGTGTAACCAGTATTACTACCAATGCGGTAAGCAGTAACGATGTCTGGGTTGGCACCTATACATTTGATGACAGTTCAGGTACCCTCAAACTGAAGCGAAATAAAGACAACAACGAGGTCTCGCCCTCTACCACTGTTGTTGGGGCGACCACAGCAGCAGTGTATTCGTTTACCAATGGCGGAACGATTACGGTACCTTACACCACGGCGGCAGCGGGCAACCTTGACGGCAAGACCATTCGCATTGAGGTGCTAACCAAGGACGATGCGGCCGTCGACTCAGCGAATAATATTTATGCTGTGGATCAAGTTTATGATACCGGTAAGGATCCGCAAGTTACTTATACTTCTGCTTCGACGTTTGGTGAATCATCCATGTATCATATGGATGATGGCACCCTACGGGCGCCCAGCAATAGTAACGATTTCGATCTCTCCTCGCCGACGATTAGCATGAGCTTAACCGCAGCGCCAAATGCGGCTGCGAACATTGATGCCAGTGCAAGTGCAGGCTCCTTGACTTATGCCCTACCTGCCAGTGGTACCCAAAGCAACATGCTATTTACTCTCAGTGGTAGTGCTGGCGACTTTGCGGGTTATCAGTTGAATAATCAGGTAACCGTTTATGATGGCAGTAGACGGTTTGAAGGGGTAATTGAAGGTATCTATCTAGCTGATGGCACCACAAGCAGCTCTAGCAATCCTTCGGCTGCCACAAAAATCGATATTCGCCCAGTTGCTAGCTCCGATGATGGGTCGGCACCTAATACTGACGCTACGGTCTCCTATCCAGATAGTGTCTATTTCGATGGTGGTACTAGTTTACTTCTAGGGCGGGATATGGTATCTGGCGCCAGTGGTTATAACGGGCAGACCTTCCTTGATCTGACAGAAGGCGATGATGACGATATTTCCGGTAGTAGTGGTAATGGGATTACTTACAATGCTACTTCTGGTGATATTGATGTTGTTGTTTATTCTCCTGTTTCCAGCCTGGCAGGAGGTAATGGACGGCTTAATCTCTCTGGCCCGGCAACGCTCAATTTGTCTTCTGGTTGGAGTGCCAGTTCGAATAACATAACGATTGAAGGTCAAGGCAATGCCAATTGGGGTGGGAGTACAGTAAATATTACTGCAGTAGATAACCTGTCATCTGGAAACGCAACTTCCGGTGTCGCAAGTGCAAACACTACTACAGCTAACTTGACCTTCACTAATAATTTCTTCAGATCTTCAGCAGATAACGATGTCATCCAGTTGGTGTTATCTCAAACTTCGGGTTCCGATTCATCGACACTGTCACTAACTGAAGGGTCTGGTCCAGGAACTTTTGCCTACTCTAGTGCAAATACTATTTCAGTCAATGTCGCTACTTCAGCCTCCGGTTTTACTTCTAATATCGATGGCGCCACTTTGTCGAGTGTCACTTACACCAATGGAATGGAAATTGACACCTCAAGTGAGCGATCTTACCTAAAAGTGCCACTCAGTACTAGTGGGGATTTACTTCAGTTTAAGGCCAACGATATTCTCACGGTGCAAGGTTCAGGTTCAGCTTTTGGCAGTTCAGCTTCTGGGACTATTCAAGTATCGTCTGTCACGACCGGTGCATCAGGCTTCCTGCATTTGACCAACGTAGCTGGGAACAATCTACCTAACCTTACCTTTGGCGGTAATGGAACACCTTATATCACTGGTATTAAGAGAACCTCGAGCGATTCTCCAACAGTCAGCCTAACCCCAAAAGGGGACAATAAGTACCTAATTTACCTGCAGGGGGCATATGAAAAGTATGTAGATGGTGATACCTTGCTATTGAGGCAAGAAACGTCTAGTGGTTTAAAAGAGAGGCTTTTAGAGGTTGAAAACTCGAATGATGCCAGCACAGACTGGTTAACGGTATCGGTTTCCAGCAATGACAAAACCCCTGATACCGGGCTGGAAACTTTGGTTGCTAATGCATCAACCCCAAATGGGAAACTAGTAGCCCAAGAGCAAGGAATTGCCATTAGTAGCGATGATAAAATGTTCGTAGTTGATGGTACCCATCAGTTGCGGATTTACAATCTGAATGCGAGTAACACTTCGACAGCACCATCTTCCTTCGCTACAGTAGGTCTCGGCAACGCACGCTTTAAAAACCTGTTCGGTGTTTATAAAACTAACAGTCGCTACTATGTTTATGGTTTAGGTAAGACCAGTTGGATGGTGGGAGATGTAAGCGAATCCACTACTCTAAGTCCAGACTTGACAGTATTAGTGGCCGAAATAAACTCATCGACCGGAGCACTTGTCGGCTCACCCGCAATTGCTGTTGACCTAAGTCAATCCGCTTCAGGTTCAGGCCTTACGCTAACGGGTAGTAGCGGTTATGCCAGACGGATTACAGATGGGCAAGTGGTGACGTTCCGTAGTGAATCTGATGATAGCAGCAATACTAGCCTTACCGCAGCAGAATCAGCGGCCAGCCGATTAGCTGAAGAGGATCAAGCCTATCTATTCCTCAGCTATGAAGAAGATAAGACAATTAATAGTCAAGAAGCACAAATAAAGGCGTATCGGATAGACGACACCCCAACAACTACGCAATATGCAACGTCTGATCTGGATATTACATTAAAAAACGAGAATGGTGGTACCTTCAACACAATTGATAGCTTCGGCATTCTAGAGTTAGCCGGAGGTGAGATTCAGGCCACGGTTAATGCCGATGGTTACACCAGAACCTATGATCTAACGCAAACCTCTGCAGACGGAAGTGCTGCGAGCGATACAGCCTCAGTCGTGGACAACCGACCGGCTCTCTTTGATAGTGGGAGTTCGGTTAGTATCAACTGGCGTGACAATGAGCTAGAGGAGGCTGCTGGAAACTACGGTATCAACGGCTATACTCGGATTTTTACCAGTAACTCAACCAATGCTGGGGGCTTTCATTCCACTTTTTTGACGGATAAAACGGCTACTGCTGCCAGTTCAACGAGCAGCAACCAGTTCCGGCAAATTAAGGGGGCTGGTTTGATGGATGTGGCTTTTGTGGCCGACTCACAGGATAGCGTCATAAAGGTTTTAGATATTTCCAAAAAGGATGCGGCCCCAGTTCCGCAAAAGAATATTCGATTAACTTACAATGGTAATGATGCCGACGTGGTACGCGACATTAGTGTCGATCACCCATATAATTACTATTCTTATGCCTCTAGTGTGGGCACCTACCAGGACAGCGCCTACTTATACGCAGTAGCACATGATGGAACTAACGGCTATGCAAACGGCGGGTTATTTCGTCTTAATGTCACGGACCCCTTGGTCAGTGGGGCGGTGAAGTCAGATGGTACCAGTGGGGACAGTTTCCGTTTGCTTGCCTCCGACGGATTAAACAAAGATAGCGCTGGAGCGGCAGTACTGTCGCATGTTTTTGCCAGCCAAGGGAATGTTTTTATAGCGGGGACATCTGGCTCTAATAGTAAAGTGGCCTTCTTTGCCAATCATACGTTGCTAAACGAAACGTTAAGTAGTTCCGACACCACTATTGATGTTGATGATGCTTCCATTTTCTCAGTTGGAGACACGATCATTATTGATGACGAACAAATGACAATTGACAGTGGGGGGGTCGATACAAGCAATAATCGGCTGACTGTAACACGCGCTCGAAATAGCACAACTGCCACCACCCATGATAACGATGCACCAATATTGCTGGCTAGCGCTCTGGATCGTACTGGAAGTGCAAATCTGAAATACCCCAGAGTTAATGGTACTGAGGTTTCCAGCAAATACACATTAGGCGGTACGATCACAGACCTGTTTTTTGACGATTCCAATAACTCTAGTCTGTCCTCCGGTCGCTATCTGTATGTCGGTGTTAACAGTACCAGTGTCTATCGCTACAATATGGACACAACCACTAATACTAATAGTAAATTGGGCGAGGTAGTGGAATATGACTTGTCAGGTCTTGGCATCTCCAACGTACAAAATATCACTGTTTCGCATCCCTCATCCACCCAAACGATTTTGTATGTGACTGATTCCGGCGATAGTGAGAAGGTTTCGGCCTTTGATATCTCTACAGGTACACCAACGCCAGTTTCGATGACCACCGTCAGTAGCGCAGATGAAGTGTTTATTGGTCGCGATAACGATGGCAATCAGAAAGTGCATTTTGTCGACGATTCAACTCTTTACACGATGTCCGACCTAACGGCCACTAACGCTTTTATGAGTGCCCTTAACATGTCAGAAGATAGCGGTACGGCAGGCAAAGATCTGATCGGTCGTCTGAACGGTGTTGAGTTCCAAAGAAACCAAAACGAAACCAATGATCTACTGACCGGAGTGACGCTCAATTTCAAAGGCACAACGGGTGTAGGTTCCCCAATTGGAGTTTCAGTTGAACCCGATACCGACTCAGTAGTCGATTCTGTCAAAACGTTTGTCGATCAGTATAACGAAACTGAAACGGCTCTTCGCGAAGCTGTCAATGCCAGGCGAATTTTCAACCCCAGAACAGAAGAAGAATTGGTACAGGGCGTATTGGCTAACGATACCATGCTTCGCAGTCTGATGATGAGATTGAGTTCTATCTCATCCTTGCCAGTTGTGGGTACCGGATCGGTTAAGCGATTGGCCGATTTGGGGATCAACCGGGGCCGAGCCGGTTCAGTTAGCATAGATCAGATTAGATCCGGTTTAGAATTAAAGCTGGATGAGAGTAAACTCCGTTCTGCCATCTCCTCTAACCCTGAAGGGGCAGCCTCCATCTTCGGCAGTGTCTCGACACTAAGTACAAAGGCACACCGACCAATTCCCAAGGAGACTGAAACCATTGTCACCGTTAGTTCTGCTAACTACAGCTTACTGGAAACCAAGATCGGCCGGCAAGTTTTAATCGAAAACAGCACCAGTGGAACGGTTATTCCGATGACGTTAACCGGTGTTAATGCCTCTGGTAGCCAGTTGACCCTGGCCAGTGGTACTTTCAGCGCAGCCAACTATGGTGGTTACGACCTTGAATTAGTGACGAACAACACCAATCCGTGGCATGCAATTAAGATCAATAGTACTACAGTTAATGCGACCAACAATGAAACGGTACTCAAAATTAATGATGGTGGAATGGTCAATCCGCTAAAAGATTTACAAAACTTAAACCGGGTATCGAATAAGCTAAATAGTGCCGTTGACGTACAGATTAAAACCAGCTTGGGATCAGATCTCAGCAATAGCGCAACCTCTTCAATAACACTCAGCGATGCCAGTAAGTTCGCTGATTCTGGAACCATCGTTGTTTCGGAAATAGACTCTTCAGCTCTACAGTATGAGGTTATTACTTACACGGGCAAAAGTGGAAATACACTCACCGGACTGACACGTGGAGTTGATATTAGTTCCTCTGTAACAACATCGGCTACAGCTTTTACAACTTCAAATAGTGCTAAAGTATCACAAACATTGTTCTCAGTTAACGTCACAGATGTAGATGCCGACGACAATTTCGTAACGGTAGGCGGTTACCTGGATACGGATTTGGTTAATACCACGAACTCGAGAATCGTATCGGTGGATGGGACGGTGGCTGATATTACCATGACAGCTATTGAACAGTCCGCGGCTAACCGGTCGATTCTCAAAGTTGATCCTAGTCTGGCCAAAGAATTTTCTGGCGGCACCAAATTGCGTTTGAAACAAGGTAGCGAAACCAACGATTTGAACGTTTTGTCGCTTGACGTCGATCCTATTTCAGGTTTCTCTAGCAAAGCAATGCCACCCCAAGGGGATGATAGTGGCAATGTTACCAACGCTACCAACACCTCTGGGAAAATAACCGCAGGTGGTGCAACAACAACCAAGATGACAGTCTGGGCCGACGATCTGCGTTCATTTATCGGCCGTTCACGACTTACACTCAGCAATGGGACTACAGACGAGATCGCAGAAATCAATAGTATTGATACTACTACACGTCTGTTGAGTGAATACACTAATGAAACCCTGTTTGTCACAGGTCCTGCTTCTGGAAGTGTTACTCAATCAAATATTACCGCGGCATCATCACTGTTTGACTCTGGTTTAAGTCTTGGCACTAATGGAAATTCCGATAAAGGGAAATTTGAGGTCCATGTTGGTGATATTGTTCACGATGTAGATATATTTGGTGGCAGTTATGCTTCTGGTACTACCATAACGCTTACGACCTTAGCAAGTCGAATTAACAGTGTTGCAGGAGTTAGTGCTGAAGTTAATGGTACCAATTATATCTATGTAAAACCCGATACATCTGTGAGTGGTGTTGAATACGATACACCAATTGTAATCACTGGTAAATCCAACGGTATTAACATTTTCAGCCCGACTACTCGAAATGAAGATCTAATTAAATTTAAAGGAATCGCTGAAATAACTTTGGACACCCCGGCCAATGTTCCCAACTTAACGGGTTTCAATGCCATTAAAGCCACTTACAACGATACCATGATCGTTCAAGGTATGCTGCCCACACTAACTACTGGTGATTTACTGGTAGAAGGGATTGCCGAAAGCACTGAGAATGTTATGGCCGCCTATACTAAGTTGTCTACAGGTATTATTGGAAATCGATTAAAGAATATTCAGAAACAAACTCGAACAGTTAAGGAAGATATGGAAATCTTTGATGATAAGATCGTAGTCAAAGAAACGAAACTGCTACGAGAATTCGGTGCACTGGAGGCCGCTTTGGGTGAAACCCAGATTCAATCTCAGTACCTAACAGCCCAACTTGCGTCACTACAATCTACAGCGCAAGCCATGGCATCCAGGAAGAGGAAATAATAGATAAAGCCGAGTGAATTTAGAATGGCGAATTTTTCCTAATTCGAGCTTCTAACTTTTAACTTCAAAAGTGCAGGTCTAAGCAATGAAAATCAATCGTCCGCCACTAGATCCTTTGGCAGCTTATAGTTCTACCCGGGTCGGTACCGATAAGTCCGAGCGGGCAAAGCGAAAGCGCACCGCCGGTGATGAAAAGCCGATAGTTGAGTTATCAGCTGAGGCTCGACTGGTCAGCCAGTCACGGGAAGTTTTGGACCAAACACCGGATATCCGACCTGAAGTTGAGGAACTAATTGCAGAGATACAGAAAAAGTTAGCAGACGGGTCTTATATAGAAGAGATTTCTGGCCAAAAAGTAGTGGAAGCGATAAAAGCGGCCCTAAAGGAAGAAGCCGAAGAACTGCAGGCCGAAATACCCGGTTCCGACCAGTTGAGCTTAGACCCGTAAGACCATTTTACAATGGTAAATGGCAATCCTAACTGCCGAAGGTCCAACTTGCTAGCAACGCAGCCCTGGTTAGCAAAGCGACCTTTAACTTTCCTCTTCTCAACCTCTTGGTGATCTCAAATCCTCGATAATATAGTACAGGGCAGGCATTACAAACAGCGTCATCAGAGTTGAGAATAACAACCCAAAAATAATAGTGCTGGCCAGTGGTATCCAGATAGGGGATTTCCCGCCTAACCCCAGCGCCATTGGAATTAGCCCGGCAATCGTGGTTACACTGGTCAAGATAATTGGCCTCAATCGTAACCGTGACCCTTCCAGAATCGCCTCCCTCAAACTTGTTCCTAACTCCGACGGTGATGGTCCAGATGGCTCAATCTCCGCATTGATCTTATCCTCAATTACGGTAGGGGGACGTCGCCGATTGATAAAGTCGATTAAGACAATCGAATCGTTAACCACAATACCAGCCAAGGCGACCACCCCAAACAGGGCGATTAAACTGAGGGTAGATTGAGTTATCAGCAAACCGGCCATAGCACCTATAACGCCAAAGGGAATGGCGAATAAGATAATCAGCGGTTGCAAAAACGATTTGAATTGAGTTCCCAAGATCATGAACATCATCAGTACCCCCATCGGGAACAGTTTCAACCCCAACTCTTTAAAAGACTCCATAATCTGGTCAAACTCTCCGCGAAAATCTAAGCGGTAGCCTGGGTATCGGAATCCGATGTCCTCGAAGGCGGATTGTAGGGCTTGGGTTGCCACTGCGGGTGTGGTGGTTTGTCTGTTTACCGAAGCGGAAACGGTAATCGCTCGCTCGACATCGAACCGCTTGACCTCGGCCAGACCATCTTCACGGCTAAGTTGGGCTACATCTTTGAGCGGGACAGCAACACCGCGGGGCGTAGTTATCATCATATTGTTCAACGCCTCGATCGTATTCATGGCCTGTTTGTTGTATTTAACAATCACATCGACGGTTTCATCAGCCTCCCGGTAGACGGTACAGGTGTTTCCTTCTATGGCATGGCGGACGTTGTTAGCGACCTGAAATATACTGAGCCCGTATTGGCGCAGTTTCTCATCTTTTACTCGAAGACGAATTTCGGATTTACCAGGTCGAAAATCGTCCTGAACATCGAAGACCCCGTCCATCGACTTCAGCTTGGCTTTCAGTTGCTGCGTGATTTCTAAAAGTTGCGGGAATCGATCTCCTTTAACCTTCACCTCCACATCTTTTGTTCTGGGAGGTCCTCCCTCTAATTTGTCGAAAGAGATTTTCTCTGTTCCTGTTACGTTGACCAGTTCCAACCGAAGCGACTCAATAATTTCGTCACGACTTCTAGCTCGTTGGTTTTTGGGGACCAACTCGACAAGGATCTCTGCTACATTTGACCGGACGTTGGTACTTTCCATACCACTAGTTGGCGTCTGCAAGCCGATATTTGTAACCAGTGCAATGTATTCCTCTTTGGGGAGAGATTTAATTGCTTGTTCAATTTTCTCCATCACCTGAGTTGTCTCTTCAATTCCAAAGGCGGTTGGCATGTCAACCTTGATGTAAAATTGGGGAAACTCTTCGCCGGGAAATAGTTCCTTGGGCAATGTGATAAATGCTAAAAAAGAGAAGACGAGGGTGAACAGCATCACCATAATTACCACCAAGTATCGTAAACTCAGAATCCGATCTAGAATACTGACGTAGCGCTGTTGCATGACGGCAAACCAGCTTTGCTGTCGGTTTTCTGCTTTGCTTTGGGGCTTGCCCCACTCCGCAATGTGGGCTGGTAGGATAGCGAAGACTTCGAGTAAAGAGGCCAGAATAACAACTACTCCAGTGATTGGAACGATTCGCATAAACTGTCCTGGAACACCTGACATCAGAATCAGAGGAGAAAAGGCAGCGACGGTAGTCAAACTGGCAGAAAGAACGGGCCAGGTGACCTCTTCTGCACCTACAACAGCCGCTTCAGCCGGTGTCATCCCTTCCTCTATATGGCGAAACACATTTTCGATGACCACGATGGCGTCGTCGACCACAATCCCGATCACTAAAATCAGGCCTAACAGAGATGGGCCGTTGATGCTAGAACCAATTTGTTTGAGAATCCAAAAGGTTCCTAAGATGGCAACCGGAATCCCAAGTGCGGCAAAAAGGGCGTTTCTCGTCCCCATGAACAGCCAAAGAAAGAAGACGACCAGTATCAAACCAAAGAGGGCATTATTTTGCAGGATACCGAGACGTTCTCGTAAAATTACGGAGGAATCATTGACCACGAAAATTTCGGTTTCCGGTGGTAAATCGATAATCTCCGGTGTTTGCCGATTGAATAAAGTTATCAGAGATCTCGATTCTTTGGCCTTTTTTTCAACCGAGGCCGGATTTTTACC
Source organism: Candidatus Poribacteria bacterium (assembly GCA_030748495.1). Classification (GTDB taxonomy): domain Bacteria; phylum Poribacteria; class WGA-4E; order WGA-4E; family UBA9662. The sequence continues at coordinate 11,267 of JASMLX010000030.1, forward strand.
ATCTATTGTATAGGGATATACAATTTTCCTAATCTGATCGATAATCTTGATTGAGTTACCATCGATTTTCTTCTGCACAGTTAAGCTAATCGATGATTGACCGTTGATGCGGGATAGGGTCCGGGCTTCTTCGTACGTGTCTTTAACTGTGGCTATATCTTTGACACGGACGGGAGTACCGGAAGGGTTAACTTTGATAATGGTTTCAGCGATCTCTTCAATCTGCTGAAATTCGCCCACAGTGCGAACCAGAAACTCTGATGTGCCGACCTCCAGCATCCCTGCCGGTAAATTTAGGTTACGTTGACTTAAAGCTAGTGTGACCTGATCGGCCACTAAGTTATAAGCCTTCAACCGATCTGGATCCACCTCCACCCAAATCTCCCGCTCCCGTATGCCTGCAATCCGAATATTAGAGACGCCTTTAATGCTCGAAATCCGCTTTTCGAGTTTTTCCGCGACCGATTTCATCTGGCGTTCAGTCAGTACACCCGCGATGGTGACCGTAATCATGGGGAATCCACTACCGATATCCAGGTCGGTAACCTCCGGATCATCCAATATTTGTGCGGGTAGGTCTTTAATTCGATCGACGGCATTTCGTAAATCCTGAATCCTCTTATCAAAATCACGATCATTGATCTCTTCGAATCTAACCAGGATTTCTGAACGGCCTTCGGACGAACTGGAGGTGATCAAATCGATCTGATCGACGTTCTCGATCTCCTCCTCAATACGAACGGTCACCAGTTTCTCAACCTCTTCTGCTGAGGCACCGGGGTAAAGAGTGCCGATCCTCACTGTGTAGGTGATGATTTCCGGGATCAGATCTCTGGGTAGAGTAATCCAGGCATAGACCCCTAATGCGATAATCATTATCATCAGAAGGTTGGATAAAACAGGATTGCTGACAGAAATTCTTGGGATAGACATCAATTACGACCTTAATAAAAATATCTTAACTAAAACGAACAATAGATAATTGAACAATGATACAGCAGTATACTAACTTTCCCACTGATCGGGCCTGCGGAGGCGGATTAGGGAACACGGTTAGTGATTGAGTGAGAATTCAGCCGAGTTGAGAAGCGACCAGTAGAGATCTTCGTAAGCTAGATCTTTATCACGGTAGAGACTTTTCTGTAGATATTGATCAAAGTAACGGATCTCTTTACCTGTTGGCTGGCGAGACAAGACCGTTAAGTAGATATCATTGACCCGGTCCATTGTCCTGCGGTTTTTCTTTAAAATATAATTCAAATAGCTGCCACGTGTCTTATGATCAGCACTGTCGTTGACCAGAGAGCCGTTGATCATCATCAACGCTTGAGGCACAGTACCATTGAAAGCCTCAATCTCTTCCATTTCACCGTTGTCTAACAGATACAAGAAGCGACGCAGATAGTCGCGCTTCATCGATTCCAGGCGGCCTTTGTCGCGTCTCTTCTGCAACCTTTCAAACCCGGTTGCTTCTAGCATGGAGTAGAAAAATTGTTCGGCGCTGAGCGGTTTAATATAAGCGTGAGAAAAGAACCGGTCGTCGTTTTTGTTGCTTTTATTGGTTTTTGAGGTGCGTTGGTAGGCGTCGGTGTTGAGGATGGTCCGCATTAGATGCTTCAGGTCGTAGCCGTGAATCTCAAAATCTTCGGCCAGCCAGTCTAGCAATTTTGGATGAGATGGAGGATGCTCTTCGCCAAAACCATCTAGTGGCTCAACGAAACCTTTACCCATTAATTGGGCCCAAATTCGATTGACGATGGCCTGGCTGAAATATGGATTTTTGGCGTTAGTCATCCAATTGGCAAGTGCAACCCGTCTTTGTAGTGGAGATCCGTTGTATTCGGATCCGTCTAGGAGCCGGGGTTGGGACGGCTTGGATTTACCGGGGATACGAATCGACCCCTCAGGCACATCAGTAATATGATAAGCCACAACTCGCTCATTGCCTCGTTGATCTTTTTCGTAGATGGCCTCGCTTCTGAGGTTGGTTAAAAATGCAGCTAGACTGTAGTAGTCCTCTTGATACCAGGCTTCAGTTTTATGATCATGGCACTGAGCGCACTGCATTGGCAGACCTAAAAACAGACGAGATAGATGGGAGGTCAAGTCGATCGGCGAGGCGTTGTAGCGACGAATGTAGTAACCGGCCCCATTTTGACGGATGTCGCCAGTAGATGTAATTAACTTCTTAACAAACTGATCGTAGGAGGTATTGCTTTCAATCTCTTTGTGTACCCAGTTTCGTAATCCTCGACGCACATTCTGCTGGTTGCTTTGATCGCGCCCAATCAGCCAATCTGTCCAAATCCTGGACCAATAGTCGAGGTACGCCTCACTATTTAGCAATTGGTCGATCTTATTTTCACGTCGGTTACGACCACCGTTGCTGAATCTCGAAACCTCCTCTGGTGTCGGGATCTTTCCCGTTAGATCGAGGTGAATCCGACGCAGAAACTCCTCATCGGTAGTAACTTTAGAAGGCTGTATCTTCTCCTTTTTTAACCTGGCATTTAGGTAACGGTCGAGGTGCTTGGTACTGGAGGATATTCTGCTGAGAACTGGCCGCGGTGCGAGCATTAGTGCCAGAGTGATAATGATAGAAAAGGCATTGGTCAATGTAGCAGTTAGTCTCGATTTTCTATTGTGCAATTGTAGGCATTGCAGTTTCATGCTAGCCTCCTGAAGTGAATTTCTGTTATGTCTGGCTAGAGATATGATCCCTATTTTAGACTGCCTACATGGTCATCGGCAAGCCATTATTTATGACTCGTCAGAGTTGTATCAGTAACCGGTTAGTTCGACGTAGCCAACACCAGATGTTGTTTGATGCCTGAAAGTTCCTTTCACCTGAACGGCCCCTTCCCAATATGTAAAGTTTCCCTTAAGTTCCTGGTCTTTTAGCAACGGCTGGATCTTCAAAATAAGGCCAAATCGATCTAGTTGAATGATCCAGCCCGATGGGTAGATTGAGCCGCTTTTTGGGCTTTTCCAACTGGCTGTTTCTTTAATATTGAAGTCGGCACGTTGAATTTTAACTGGTGTTTGACCGATTTCTGCTAAGGTACCTTCAAACGAGGGCCAATCGGAGCCGTCTTGATAGCGAAGCCGGGCTAACATCAGGATTGTACCATTTTCCAGTTGGATAGAAAACCAATCCCAGCCGACAATGCCGTCGCTGAGTGCACTGGTACCGAACTCATGATCCATCCAGCTAACCCCTTTCACTTCTACACGCTGCCCACCGATTTTCACCGTACCGGCAGACTCAAGCCCAACAAGACTATAGTAGTGGTTGGCGTTTCCCAATTCCGGTCCCTTTTGGCTTAGTCCCTGGTTCCCGTGTAAAATCGGTGGAACGGTTTGGCGTAGCTTGAGATCCATGGATAGGGTCGGATTTAATTGATTGTCTGTTGCTTTGAGGTGAACAGTGCCATCAGGTTGCTCCGTTGCTGACCAATCCTCCAGCCAGACTTGGTATTGTGGCTTGCCCATAGCTCCGGCTAAACCTGCGGCGCCACGGCTGTATCTCTCGAAACTTTGGAACTTTTTTCGCTCTATGTCGCTAACCGCAAAGTGTGCCATATACATTTGGTTGGCAGCCAAGGTTGATCGCTCCGCCAGTGGCCCGGTTGAAATAGTATCGGGCGCTAAAGCGCTGCGAAAGAAGGTTAATTGATACCCATACTGCTTCCCATCATCAGCCGATAGGTTTCCAGTGTAGTACCACCACTCGGTCTTGTACTCCGGGTGAGCACCGTGGTCTTTAGGAAACTGAAATATGATGGGTTCGGTTGCTCGCTTAAATCTTGAGTCGACCGTTCCTTTCAACATTTCAACGGCACTGTTAGATACGGTATCTTCAGTAACAAAAATGGGAAAAGGCATAAAGAAGATTAACGGAAGTAGACCCAAAGCGAGTAGGTTAGCCGTAGACATTCAGGTTTTTATTCGCTCCGCAAGGCATCAACAGCAGGAATTCTACCTAGTTGCCAAGCCGGATAGATACCCGCCATCAGAGCTGAACTGATAGAAATAACGAAAGCTTTTAAGAATTCTGTACTTTGGATATGCATTTGTAGTGTCCAGCCAAAGGATCTCAAATTGATGATATAGATCAAAATAGTGGCTAAAACAATACCAACCGGCACAGCAATCATTCCCGCCGTGGTTCCCATTAAGCTGGTCTCCAGCAGAATTAACTGCCACAACTGCTTACTGTCGATGCCGACGGCACGCAGTAGCCCAATTTCTCTTCGCCGTTCCAGTTGCAAGCTCATCAGTGTACTCAGCACTCCAATAAAGGCAACTGCCATGGCGATGACCTGCAGCGCTCGGGTTACGACAAAGGTTTTGTCGAAGATTTCCATCGCATTTTGCCGAAGATCTCGATTGGACTGAATAATTACCTGGACCTCACCGGATAATCGCTGACGTAGTTGTTGAATGACTTCATCGATTTGTTCATCTGGTTTTAGAGTTAAGGCCACGGAACTCAGCACTCGATCATGCCAAAATTTTTGAAAGGTGGTCTGGTGCATGGTAACCACAGGACGGACGTCAAAATTGTAGGCCACAGCAGCAATTTCAAAAGACTCAAGCCCTTTATCGGTAAATATTTTAACACGGTTTCCTACCTCTAGCTTAAATCGGACAGCCATTGGTTCGTTGATAACAATCCCTCCCGATTCAACCGCTTGCCAGGTTTGACGGATATTGCCTTTAGCAGATTTGTATTGACGTCTTTCTCCGGCAATATCTTCACTAACTGCAACCAATTGGAGCGAACCGACGTCCGCAGATGTTACCTGTACCTCCCGGTTGGTCAGAACCCGTTCGATGGATGGTATCTCAGAGATAACTTCCACGACTCTTGGGGCGAGGGAGGTGGTTGCGCTACCGGCCACTCTTGGACCGGAAATAAAAATATCGGCTTGCAATAGGTCGAAAAGCCACTGCTGTACAGTTCGTCGAAAACTACTGGTCATCAACCCAACACCGATAATGACACTGACTGCTACCATCAGGGCCGTAATTGCAACCGAGGTTCGGCTAAGCGAGCGCATGATGTCGCGTGCGGCCATGCTGCCAATTAATCCTAAACTGCTTTTTAAAATGGGTCTAATAAATTTCATAAAGATCAGTATCATCAGTGGTGATAAGAGGGCAAAACCGATCAAGACTGCAAAGACACCACCAAAGGCAATAACTAAATGCCAATTAGGAATCAGAAGGAGAAAACCGAAGACAAGTATTAACAAACCAATCAGACTCACCCACGGTAGGATTCGATTAGCCTTTTCCTCCGTGTCGCTACGCCGCAAGGCTGTTAGTGGAGGAACATTGGTGGCCTCATAGGCCGGAGCAATGGCCGAGATGATAGAAGCCAACAGACCAATTAGGAGGCTTTTGAGATAAACAATGAGGGAAGTGGACACCTGGTGAACGCTGGTTACAAAGAAGATATCGTTGATCGTACTGACCATTGCCTCAACTGTCATCTGCCCAAGAAGGGTTCCAATTAGTAGACCGGCACCGGTACCGATAGCACCAAGGACAATGCTCTCAGTCAAAATAAGGGTGAAAATCTCCTGACGGGTCATACCGATAGCGCGCAGAATAGCGATCGTCGGACGCCGCTGAACCACACTAAAAGTGACAGTATTGTAGATCAGGAAAACACCGACGACTAGTGCCAGTAAGCTTAGAGCCGTCAGGTTGAGTTGGAAAGCCGACAACATCTGTCGAGTGGCTCCTGATTTTTCCCGGTTGGCTTCCAATCGAACGCCCATAGGCAGTATCGACTCAACAGCCGACTGGATTTTTTGCCGGGCACTATTTTCTGGGATAATCAGATCTATACGATCCAGCCGGCTGATTTCACCTAAAATCTCTTGGGCGGTAGAGATATCGACCAGCAGAATATTATCGACGGAAGAGTTCCCATCGCCAACATCGATGACTTGGCAAATCGTCACTCGTCGAGAACGATCATGAAAATTAACATCGATGGTATCGTTAATCTGCAACTGGTGCCGACTGGCGAATTGAGTGCTAATTATCGCTGAATTAGGTTGCACCATAAACCGGCTAAGTTGAACCCGACCAACCGAATTCAGCCCATTGGAAGAATCCGTATTGAAGGCTAAACTAGAAAATATATCGATTCCTGACAACTGTATCGGTTGCTGATCGAGTCGTTTTGAAGTTACGTATGCGCTGATGATTGGTGTGCAGAGTTGGTAGCCGAGTTTTCGCCGCAAATCGATATAGATTTGCTGATCGATACCGGTTGGCCCACCAGCAATATGGTGGGTCGTTTTACCAACGATAGACTCAGTACTATAGCTAAAAGCGTGGGATACGGAACTGTTGGCCAGGTCGATAGCGACGACCGCCGCAACACCGATGGCAATTCCAACAATGAAAAATAGGCTTTGTAACGGCCGTCGCCAAGCATACCGCCAAGCAAGTTGGAGAATATTGATTCTCATCTTGGAGAATCTATCTGGCTAAGTTGGCCACTACCAGCGAAGAAGATGCGGTCTGCGCTTTTTGCGATTTCCTGGTCGTGAGTAACCAGAATCAGTGTGTGCCCCGCTTCACGAACAGATTCTAAGAGAAGTGAGAGGACTAGCTTGCCAGTTTCCCCATCGAGGTTGCCTGTCGGTTCATCAGCCAAGATGATGGAAGGATCGTGTGCCAGAGCACGAGCAATAGCAACCCGTTGCTGCTCACCACCACTGAGTTTATCAGGTGAGGTCTGCAGCCGATCTCCAAGCCCCATCCGGTCCAGTAGCATCACTGCGGCTTCTGGTGAAACGATATTATTAAGCTCGAGCGGGAGGGTCACGTTTTCAAGTACATTTAAGGTTGGAATCAGATTAAAGAACTGGAAGACGATCCCAATGTGCTGGCGGCGAAAGAGCGTTCGGTCGTTTTCGGATAGTTGAGAAATGGAGACAACACGATTTCCTTCGTGGAACAGCACTTCACCACTGGATGGTATATCGATACCGGAAATCAAGTTGAGGAGAGTGCTCTTTCCGCTGCCTGACTTACCGAGGACACAAATGAATTCGCCCCGGAAAAAACTCTGGCTAACCTGGTCGAGAACCAGAAGCTCTTTCTTTCCCTCTGTATCAGTTGAGGCTTCTGTGTATTTCTTAGTGATTTGCTGTAGCTGGATATGAACGGAAGGCGTCTGTGGAATGTTATGGGAAGGGGTTGGCATTAAGGTGTAAGCGGAAAATCAAGATATAAGGAAAGGTATCAGCACTGTGGATAATAGCACCTGTGTTGATATGGGGCTGATTTGATTTCGCATTAATCTACTCAACCTGCACATTAGTATCCTTTATCCTTTTTCAATATCCCATAGATCATAAAATCGTGCCATTGGTCATCAATCAGAAAGCCTTGACGGCGGCATCCTTCGAACTGAAAACCCGATTTTTCCAAAACTCTGGCGGAAGCCCGGTTCTCTTTTACACACCCGGACTCTATTTTGTGTAAACTTAAGTGGGAAAAGGAAAACTCAACAACCCCGCATAGTGCTTCGGTAGCATAACCTTTGTTCCACTCATCGGGAAGGTATCGGTAGCCAACATTACCGATCTTGCCAGCCTCATCTGGGTTAAACCCAATTTCCAATCCGCAAATCCCGACCATAGCTTTCGTCTCCTTCAGCAACACTATAAAGTGGAAAGCCGGTCGGGGGTTCTGATGCTGTTCCCGTATCCATTTGCTAACTATCCTCTTGGTCTTGGCCGCATCGGCCGGACTCCAATATTCATAGCGAGAAGATTCAGGTAGGCTATAGAGTTGGTATACTAGTTGGGTATCCTGTTCAGCGACATCTCGCAGTAAAAGTCGATCGGTTTCGATAAGTACATCAGGTACCTCAAACATGATGGAGGTTCGCCTTTTAGCAGTCTTATTTGATTTTAAAAGAGACGGTTATTCCACTATTAGATCTATTCAAAAGAGGACAGATCTAATTAGATAAAACATCGTCAGGATCAGACAAACTCAGTACTATTTCCCAATTATAACTCAAACGCTGCTCAACTGATACTCAAGAATTTCAGCCGACTAACTGATGTCCACATACATACCGGTTTCGGCGGTTCAGGAGACTCAGATACTAAATACTCAGCGCTAAATACCGAAGTTAGCTATGGATGGATCATCGGGATCGATACGAAGTGTGCTATGCGGATCTTTAAGAACCAGTCCGCTATGGGCTTGGCAAGCGCAAAATGGATGAGGTTCTGCGTATTTTAACCAAAGGATTGTTGTGCATCAGGTTACCGTTGATCAAGTTACCCAAGCGGGTTTCTACTCAACGATGGGAAGCCTGTGGGTCACGGGTGCTGATCAATCGACGTGGAACTAACTAGGAATTGTCAATACAGGGACCTCTTGGCTTTGACTCGGCTAACTCTATATTACCGGAATCTGTGTACTGGTTTACAATAGTAATATGAGGATTAGGATTCGATTCAATGACCGCGATCTAATTAGCCGTAAGCCCCATGATCTAAAAATCCAAGTAGCCGTTTGAGTCGCGGATTGGTATTTTGGTAAACATGCTCAGCCATGACGTAATTCATAAAGGGATAATACTTGTGACCAATCACGCGACGAGCGTAAGAAACTTGAGTAATATAACGCGTGCAATCGCTCCGATTTGGACCACCGCGGTGCCAAACCTGATTATTGAACATGACAACACTGCCTGCTTTACCTAAATTGTAATGGATCTGGTTCGCCCATTGGCTGTCTTCAATCGGTTCACTGGGGGGGCTAGAACCAAACAGGTGAGAACCGGGAATCACCTCAGTGCCACCGTGTTCTACTTCAGTTACATCGGTCAGGTAGTAGTTGGCTGTGAACAGCAAGACGGGGAGTCGTACATTGGTTGGAGGCTTTCCATCCAAAACCAGATAATGGGGCGCATCATCTTGATGCCAGGAGGTAATGCCGCCTCCTGGTGGTGTGATAAAAGAGTTATTGTGGATAACATGGCAGTTGGACGCGATAATGGCTTCAGCAAAACTGGCGATTGGTTCTAGGTCAAATAGGTTGAGATTAGCCGAGCTATGCTCGAACATCCGATGACTAAGACTCATCTTTGAAGAGGAACCGCCACTGTTTAATCCATTCGGATTCTCTTTCAACGCCCATTCCAGATCGGCCTGCAACTGCTCACAATGTGCCGGTTGCAGAACCTCTTCCAGAAACAAAAATCCTTGTTGGTGGAACTGTTCAACCCATGCCTCAATCTGCGAGGCATCGAGATTGTAATTTGATTCAAATCGTTGTGCTTCCACTATTTGCCTCCATGATGGTGAGAAACAGTTTACCCCATATGTTGGTCGATGACAAGGAGTTGATTTCGTTATTCACTGTTTGGCGATACTGCTTTGACAAGATTGTAACCATACGGTGCATAACATCTACTTCGCCGCTCCCAATCTGTGGCACTGGCCGTTTATCGAAAGCAAGCCTGAATTGTCTCTAACGAAAGAGCCGATTCCAGCACAACGATAAAGCTCACCGCCTGCAATAGAACGTCGCGGGGTTAGCGGGTCAGGTGGAGCGCCTTAGAGTGCTTTATTATGAGCTACATATGGGCATGATTTCTTGAATTCTAACATCAGAGTTAAGTAATACGTATCACAGAAACTCAAGCTCAGTAACTTGTTATACACTCTTTAATTTCTCTCCGCCTTTGTCTTTCTTGGTGATTTATATATGAACCAATCTTCTTTGGTTATCTCATGAAAATAATCTGCTTCATCAATTAATATTTTGGCCGCTGTTTTTTTTACTGCCGCGATTTCTACTCTTACACCTTCCCCTTTCAAGTGTGAAACCAAATCTACAAAGTCTGAATCCCCTGACATAATAATAATGGTGTCGACCTTTGATGCGAGTTGTGTGGCTTTGATAGAAAGTGGAATGTCGGCGGATTTATGGCACGGAATAACAGAACCATAATAGTTTTCATGTAATCTATCAGCGAATTTCGAAGATATAGACTTACCTTCCCTAAAATAAAGCAGCCTATTTAATCCTCTATCGTTTAGCAATTTCGGGATCAACCTATCAAAATTGATCATTGAGCTTTTTGTTTTAGAGAGTTCATGAATACTTCGTTCAATATTGTTTCCATCGCACAGTATAGCTACCGATTGATTAATTAAAATATTTTCCATTATTGTTTTAACGACCAAGCGCACCTACCGTTATAGAGTGTAGCGGAATAACAATAGGTGCCGCGATTTGTTAGTCGGTATCCTTATTTGTAATTAGCGTTTGTATTCTGACGTCCGTTTTCCCTGCATTATCAAACAACCTGTCAGGATCCACGACGTATTCCATCATCCGAAGTCCGGGCTTGCGAGTTGCGCTGTCTAAATACTGATTAAAATACGCGGGTATCGAAATCGCAGTCAGAGAAAACCGGTTAAATTGTTTAAGTTATCCACTTCCATTTTTCCCGTAGAGGCAAAGCAAATTTCGTTCTACTTGTTCAACTATAAACGGTAATTGTGGCGATTGACTTTCCATTGAAAAACCTCCATCTGCTTTGCCCTATATCAGCGATCTAGCCATCGTCTTCGGGCAAAGCAGATACACATTTCCTACCTTCATCCACTACTGCCAAAATAGCCATATTGATCATTTTACGATTGCCTCATTTGCTTTGCCCCTACTACAATAACACACCTACTCCCCATCCCAAACTTTGCCTTCAGGGTTGAACTTAGGATTGCCATCCGCATCCACACCAATTACGCAACAAAACCCGCAGAGGTCGCGCCCACCTAACATGGGACCGCTACTGCCGCGGCAAGCCAGACGCAAGAGGTTGTCCTTGCTAGTCCAAAGGCCCCGCGCAACACCCGGTATCCGCCGGTGCCCGGCTCTAACGGATTCTTAGCTGACGATTTACTATAATAGTTCTCACCATACCAATCCTGACACCATTCCAAAACGTTACCGGCCATATCATAGAGCCTATAGCCATTAGTCGCAAAACTTCCTACCGGTGAACATTTATCCCACTGGTCGATACCGCTAACACCACTAGAGTTGGCATTATCATGACTAATCTCATCCCCCTAGGGATATCGTTTGCCTATTAATCCGCCTCGGGCGGCATATTCCCACTCAGCTTCCGTCGACAGCCACCTATTTAGCATAAGCTGTGACATCATTCCAACTCACATAAATCATTGGATAATCGTCACCCGGCGAATACTTAGCGACATCATTCAAGCTGTTATAGTTTTATCCGCTCTGTTCGACAAACTGCTTGAACTGTCCCACTGTTACCTCGTGTACGTCCATATAGAAAACATCCAGTTCTACTGTATGCACTGGCAGTTCTCGATCTTCTTCTTCATTAAAAGATCCCCCATCTCAAAGAATCCGGTTGGTATCAGCGCCATGCTAGCCCCATCAACAGGATGTACAAAACCTGCTGTTGGCCCCACATTATCATCAGCCACCACCTCAAAGGCAAAGTTAGTGCCATACAGGTCAGGAATATCTACGGCCACCTGCCAGACAATCTTCTTACCCTGACCACTAGCAATGCCGTCTCCCACCTCACTTTCTAGGCTCTCGGCTTCCAGATAAAAGCTGCTGCCTCGTCAGACGAAGTCAGTAAACTAACCGTCATCGAATCACCGTTGCGGCCAAGCAAATCGTAGCTGATTTCCACCTGTTGGGTCACTACATTGGTTACTTCAGGTGGACTGTTACTGTCTTGATCTTATAGCACTTATCAACATTAAAGTAGGGATAAAGTATGCCACTTTTCTCACTTGGATCTCCGGTCGATATGGCCGAATCATTCCAATGTCAAACCTGTGTCATACATTGTGGTGAAAGTTATACGCTGCCCTTGGGGCATTGAACGAATGTTTCGGACACTGAATCAAGTTGTTCACGTATTTCATCGTCGAGTACCCAGCCAACCGCTCCGACATTGTCGTTGAGATGTTCAATGGTATCACCGCCGGTAATAGCTACCGTTATTTCCGCATGAGAGAGCACCCAGGCCAGAGCCAACTGTGCCGGAGTCTTATCCAGTTCTTTGGCTAGTCGACCAACGGTGGAGATCACCTGTGCAACCCTCTTTTCCATCATCCGTGGAAAGTCTTGGCGGTTACGGGTGGCAAAAAGGGAGCCGGCTGGCGGTGGGCCATCCGGGGTGTAGATTCCACTTAATAAGCCAACAGCCAATGGACTGAAAGCCATTGCTCCCAATCCCATATCTTGGATCAGGCTAAACATCTCTCCTTCCATTTGTCGATTCAGAAGGTTATACAGGTTTTGGACACACATGTACGGTACGGCATTGATCCGGTCCGCGATCCACAGCGATTTGCAAACCTGCCAGGCGGCATAGTTACAACACCCCACGTAACGCACTTTTCCCATACGCACTAGGTCGTCCAGTGTACGTATCGTTTCTTCCAGTGGCGTTAACTGATCGAAACGATGCACCAAATAGATGTCGATATAATCTGTATCTAATCTTTTGAGCGACCGCTCAACTTCACGCATCACATGATAGCGGGATAACCCTTCATCGTTTGGCCCAGAACCGATGGCAGCAGCAACTTTGGTGGTGATTACAACATCATCACGTCTTCCTTTCAATGCTTTGCCCAGAACAACTTCTGAGCGTCCAGTCTTGGCTCGATCATCGTTCGGCCCGTAGAGGTTAGCGCAATCAATGAAGTTGATTCCAAGATCAAAGGCGTGTTCAATTACCCGTTGGGCTTCGGCCTCGTTAGGTTGGCCTCTGAGTCCCAAACCAAAAGCTAGCCGGCTGATTTTGACACCAGCATTACCGAAATTTGCATATTTCATAGCTCACCTATATTTTATCAATCTCATTTATCTTGGTCAATGCAACCAAATACTTTACTCTACAACCCAGATGAATCTCAAGGGTGGCCACTGAACCATGCGCTAATTGAGATCGAATTTATAGCGGTCAAGCCAGCAGGTTCACTACTCATGCCTGACGCCTTCATCTCTTACTTCTGTCGTGGTATTTACTAGCCGAGGAACTGATAACTCTCACAGGCTATAATGATAAGGTTAATTTGCCATCTTCGATTCATGATAGTAGAGCGGCCGGCACAGTATCTGGGCACCTGCAGGTTAGAGATAGCGAACTCAAAGCGGTGCTGCAACAAACCTATATTACCCCCTGCCATCAAAGTAATGTAGTATTTGAAAAGCGATCCATTAAACCGCCTGTAACCCATCTACCGCCTGTTGCCACGCCTCTATGACCCGGTCATAAAGAGGATAGTCTTCACTTTTTTCGAGCTGGTCATTTTGCTCCAGCCAGTCGACGGTGCGTCGCGCGCCTTCCACCCAGGGAATCGTCACCCGAAAACCTAGATCCTGGCGAGCCGCTGAGTTATCAAAAAGATTATTATAGCTAAAATTCATCTCGCACCAAGCCGCCGCTTTCGGGGCCAAACGTACCAGTACATCGGTGGGAATAGACACAAACTGCGGCACCGGTGCTCCAATGGCTTGGGCTAGTCTCTGATGATACTGCTCCCAAGTCATCCACTCTTCACCCGCTACATGATAGCCGCGCCCCTTGGCCTTTTGGTTCCCTAGAGCACCGGCAAAGGCTACGGCCACATCATCACGGTGGCATGTCGGCCAGAAGGACGTGCCATTGCCGTGCACAACAATGGGTTTTTCCTTCTTCATACGATCCAGGTGATAGTTGCCAAAACCGAGGGCGTGTAAAAGGTTATTACCACCTTCGCCGTAGGTGTGACCAGGACGAATACTGGTTACGGGCAGTTTGCCGTCTTCATGAGCTTTGAATAGCAATTCTTCACAACGGGCTTTGTTATAGGCGTAGGAGAATTTTTCCGATGGTAGACGTTCGGCTTCCTCCGTTATGGGATAGGCTATAGCCGGCTTGCTGTATACATCGACTGTGCTACAAAAAACGTAATGATCAGTGCGGCCGGTGAAGGCACGAACGGCACTCTCGGCTTCGGCGGGCATGAAACAGAACATGTCGATCACACAATCGAAATGACCGGCTTCTTCCATCTGCTTTTCAAATACTGTAAAATCTTTTCGATCGCCAATAATTGTCTCGTACGACCCCTCTATCTGCGAAATTCGCCTGCCCCGATTATAGAGCACGACTTCGTCGCCGCGTTCAACGATCAGACGTGTGATACCTGTGCTGATGAGACCTGTGCCTCCAATAATAAGCAACCGCATACTACTTTCCCTCCAATTAAACCCTTACCCTAAACCACGATACTTGGGCGTTTTCACCAAAACTAAGGATGATACCCTTGTAAAACTGAGATCGTTTTTTATCCCAGATAAATATCTGATGCATTTTAGCCGGAAAAATCACTCTTTTATCTCGCAATCTCTAAGTGCTACCCGATGTGAAACACCAGGAAATATTAATGCTACTTAATACGACGAAAGCTAGTCAGTTCCTTGATTTTAGTCCAAAGATTATTTCAAATCAGTAATCCTATACAAAAAGCGACATGCCATCAGGCTCAATCATTTGCTCGTTTACCTCGCGGAGTGAGGCGATGTCCATTTCAGCCAGGTATCGCCAGGCCTAGCTTGACCGTCCGTCAGCAAGATTCTTCCACGTAAGATCCAATGCGTGCATCGATTAGAGAATCCCTTTTTTGTTAGGCGGTTGGTCAACCCAATCTATTCGGAGCCTTTGACCAATTGGTATTTATGCCGTGCCTCCTCCGTACCGACAAAACGGTTGTAGATGGCAATGTGGTTCAGTTGGCCTTGCCAATTGCGTTGGCCATTAAATTCCTGACCAAACAGCAATTGGTACGGGTTCCAATTGCTGAAATCTCCCTGGATGCTTTTTGAGGTATGAACTAAATCCCCGTCGATGTAACAGCAAAGGCTACCTGGAAAATAGCTGACAATTACGTGCATCGGTTGATTGGACTGGATTTGACCAAACGACACCTCTGAACCGATGCCATTTGCTCCAGTTATTGGCGTCCGCAATCGCCATGCAAAACGTTCTCCCTCTTGACCTAGGGTGAAATTACGGTTGCCAATATCCTCGGAACAGGTTATGATGCGTGCTGGTCCATCCTGATCTAGATGATTAACGATAACCACACATTCAATCGTCAGTTGATCAGTCGATTGACAGGCCGTCATGAGTGTTTCCGCCTCCACATTGGCTACAAATGCTCCCTCCTTAATTACCATTTCTCCTGTTGTACCGGTGTTAACATCACCACGTGGGTCGACTTGGCAGAGGCGAGTTTCAGAAGCATCTGGTACGCTATTTTCACTGTTTGCGCTAGCCCACTGAAATAACAACCCTTCACTCGATCCCGGGAATTGACTGTTGGCATCGAAATTGGTCGGTGCTGGCGGCAACACGTTAACGGCGAAGGCAGTGACAGACGATAATCCATCCCCATCGGTGACAGTTAAGGTAGTGGTGTATTGGCCATATGTTTGATATGTATGGCTCGGATTTGTTTCTGTTGAGGTTTCACCATCCCCGAAATCCCACTCTATTTTTAGATCTTTCGTTGAAGTGTTGTCAGCGACAAATGCAATTGCCAACGGTGCGTGCCCTTCCATCACGTCAGCTGAGGCTTTGGCTTCAGGCCGAATCTTCTCGCCCGGTTCGTAAGGCGTCAAGCGGTAAGCGAAGTCGGGCAAGTAGATTGAAAAGACATATTCTCCCGGTTGGGCTGTACCAATCGGTACAATCTCCATATTCCAAGTGTCGATGCCATCGATTTTATAAGGCTGGTCGCCCGGCAAGTCGAGCCTTATGGTCTGCGGTTCAGTGGAGTAGGCCAGATAGTATTCTCCCGGCTTCGCTAGCACATATTGGCCTTGGTCATCACCGATAGGTTGAAGTGTTTCAAAAGCAGGCATGCTCTCCACAAACGCTTTCAGGTAAGCGATTCGGGATGGGCTCTGGCCATGCAACCCGCCCCCTTTAGACCACCACAATAAGTCTTCCGGATGTTCGTAGGTCTCACCGTGCCCGACATAACAGCCCGAAACGCTTCCAGCCCAAAAGCGTTGAACCATCTGCTTAGCTGTGATATTGCCCCAACCGTGTGGGATGTTGCCTTCGTATTTGCATTCGTCGTAGACGATGGGTTTTTGGTACTGTTGACGATACCGAATACCACCGGCCATGTCAGAGGTCTGTAAGCTGGCATGTGTCACCCACGACTTGTTGTGATCATACCATCGGCGTCCGTTGTGAATGCTCCGCAAACGGCTATAGGGATCGTTGCTTTGGATGATCTGGAAGAATCGGTCCCAATCCGACTCCTGTTTGGCGGGCATAAAATCATATTCGTTGGCCAGTGACCACCAGATATTACGGTATGAGGCCAAACGGGCTACTGCATAACGGATATAGTGGTCGTCGCTCTCTGCATCCATATACTCAAATCCCCAACGGTCGTAAGTATGGAACAGGATAATATCGGCTTCAACACCCAATTTTTGTAAGTCGAGGATGCGTTGCTCAAAATGCTGCCAGAATGCCGGATTGAAGCGGGAAAAATCCCAACTGTCTAGTGGCGTACCTTCGTACGGATAGTAGACGGGTTCATTCTTGTTATAGACGTAATCTTTGGGGAAAATACAGAGGCGAATTTTATTGAATGGGCTGTTAGACAATGTATTAAGGGTCTGTTCTTCCATCTCCTCGCCCTGGTGCGCCCAAGCGTAGCAGGTGGTACCAAACTGATGATACGGTGTTCCGTCTGCATAGCGAAAATAAAAAGTATCATCGATTTTTACCGGCCCGTGGTTGTCTGCCGACGGTCCAACACACTCAAATTGACCTGTTTTACCGTCGAGATCAGGTATATTACTTCGGGTAATATAGTGCCATTGCCCAATTTCATCTGGCATGAAACGGATACGGTAAACACCTTCACCATCATAAAAGCCTTGTGGTTCAAAGGTGCGGTCATCTAGTTGAAAGCGAGCGCTCAGTTGCACCTCTAGAAACAGATTACCATCTATGGGCCCGTTTAATTCAATCTCGTAAATGCTCCATCTTTCGGTCATTTTGTCTTTTCCTTTTTTGTCTACCTACTATGTAGGTGGTTGTAAGTCCGCCGAATTGCCCGTGATTCACCTCGATTCATTAAGCAAGATTGATTACAATTTGGTCGCAGATTTTTGCCCTTCTGTTTTCTGATCTGGGCTCACATCGTAGAAGAACGGCAGGTCGAACTCCTGGCAATCGTTGAATTGCATCTCCGACTCTAATTGTGGGTTATCATCGAATCGCTCAAGCTCAAGCCGATAAAGCTGTCCGACCCTCTTTTCGTCGATTGATAGTACTGGTTGACGATCTAAAAATACCCAATGTGCAACCAGAATCCGCCCAGAATCCGGATCACCTTTCAGCGCATTTTGCGCGTCATAGGTGTGAACAACTAATGCGCGTACATATTCCTGCAACTTGGCAATCGTTGGCATCTGCGTTTTTTCCCGTAGCCTGGCCCTGACGACGAATCGCGCCACGGGTTGACGTGCTTTCAACCGCTTGGCATAGTGGGCATAATTATGCTTGGCCTCTTCCGGGCTGAGAAATCGGTTGTAAATGGCAATTCCTTCGAGCTGTCCTGCCCAATCTTGTTTGCCTCCCCATTCGCCGCCAAACAACAACCGCTGAGCCGACCAGTTGGAGAAATTCCCAACCATATCGACGGTCGAAAATACTCGCTTACCATTTACATAACAGACAGGTCTACCTGGACGATAGGCCACGACGATGTGATTAGGTTGGCCTGCATCGATCCTGTAAAGGGTTGTCTCAGGCTTTGTTCCGTCAGCATCGGTTTTCGCTGTTCGCAGGTGGAATACCAGATTGTCACCCTTTTGAACCAACGTAAAATTACCTGATCCTTGCTCAGAGGAAAAGGTGATAATGGGACAAGTAAGCTCAGGTGAAATCGTCTCTGTGGTAACAACTGCCTCCAGGGCCAGTTGATTTGTCCTTAGACAGGCCTCCAAAAGCATCTGATCAATACCTTGAACCTCGAACGTTCCTCCCGTCAGATCCATTGCATGGTAGCGGTCAAATTTAGCCAAGCCCCGAAGACGACCGTTGCAATATCGCGGTGTCTGTGCTTCGTCATCGAAAATTTCGTTCGGCTTTCGGCGGTTTTCCCACAGGAATATGAGACCGTCGACATTGCCGGGCCAGGTATTAGCCAGTACAACCATTTTCGATGGCCAGGCAGACTCTGTCGGCGCTTTGGAAGTTGGAGATTCCTCTTGCTTTGGCCAAGGCTTACCTTTTCCATTGCCCACCGTAAAATCACCATACATGTTCTTCTCTGGGTCACCCTCCCCTTTCTTTCCCATGTGCGTGGCTTTGCCCGTGCCGAACTCCATCACCACCATCCGCTTGTATTTTTCGTCCTCGCAGACGATAAACCGTGGGTCGTTTGAAGACCAGCGATGATTATCAAAGGTGCCGTCGTACTTCCACTGGAGCCAACCATCGACACCGCCTGGACGAATGGCTGTCAATCGGCAACGCCGGTGATCACCTTGCAAACCGGTGACCGATCGACCATCGGGAGAGAGGCTGGCCGAGCAGTTACCGCCGATATGACCGCTACTACCATCAGACGTTTTTCAGGTTTCGTCTGACACATATGACCACACCCCATCTTTACCCAACTTAACATCGGTTTCACGTCGAGCAGTTCCCAAACGCTTGAGTTGTGGCAGTTCTGTTCTTACCCCAGAAAGAGAGACGCGACACCAAATTTTCCGTTGATCCTTTTTCACCAGGATGACCACCTCCGTGTTGCTGACCCAGTGGATACCTCCTCGTCGATCGACATTGGTAGCAATAGAGTAGATGGTAGTATCGCCCTGGCGCAGACGTCCTTTAGCTTCTGAACCGTGAAGCCAGGCTAGTTTAGAGCTATCCGGCGAAAATTCCGGCTGATCACCTTTGCCCACGCCTTCTGTCCGGCCGGTAGACAACTCTGTGAGGTAAATCTGACCATTATATTCATGTGCTAAAGCACCATCCCCACACAATCCTTTGAGCCAATTGAGGTCTGTTGGACACCGGGGTTTGGCAAAGATTGCTGGAATCATGACTAGTGTGCAAATGCCGATTGCCGCGACTCGTGTGAAATGACACTTGTGGAGAATTTTCACGATACGCCTCCGAAGTTATCTGAATGATGATACATGACCGACAATCAATCTGGTGGATTAGGTAGAGAAATCAACGCAGTAAATCTATGCTCATAGCCAATAAAATCTTAATCGGCTAAAATTTAGTCTACCATCTCAACTGATCCGTGCCAACTAACATTTTATGCTTTTAAGAATTTATCGTTAAATGATGGATTAGCAATTACATAGTCGGCTTTCAAAATCTTGGCGGGCATCGTTGAGAAATGAACCTTCGCTATTCCATTTAACTTGAGAGCAATCAATTCCGCGAATCGCCAAAGGTTCATCCTAGCCAATTGCCACGTAGTTTAGTTTCTTTCTTGTCCGTAAATGGAGATGCTATCCACTCTACTGTGACGTTGAGCCACAGCGGGAGGCCTAGCATCTCAACCAAATAATTCAACCACGCTACGGGGCGTATAGAACTGTCTACCTTTTCTACCTTCCGCTAGAGCGAATTCACCCAAGGAGTATTCAAAGATCTGTCCAAATACATTGGCACCTCTCTCTTTAGTTTCACCTAATGCCACATTACTGACCAAATTAATCAAACCGTCTAAACTGGTGGGGCAAAATTTCCTCTAAGCAAAGACTTTGGGTAATACCCCCTTGAGAGGTCTTCCTGTTCAATGGCGTCCAGGCGTCATCAATACATTTGCCAACGTCAGGTGACTTGGCTTCGGGTTGAAGGGATGAACAGTGGGTGGCCTCAAGAACAAAGAAGACGTTTTCAGCTTGGTACTCGTCTTTATCCTCCGGGTCTGCTCCCCATATTTGCCTTCACCAGTTTCCAATTTAGCATACAGTTGGTCGAAATCGTCGGAAATTCGGAAATACAGCGTAAGAATATTAACCCAAGAACAATATGCTTATATCAAAGAACAGGAAAAATGTACTGGTTATAGGAGAGAAATACAGACACGATTGACAACACATAAAGTGTGGGCTAGAATGGAGGTACGATGAGGGATACTTGACGCCTAAATATCACCCGTGATAGATTGATTGATGAGTCAAATATAAAACAAATAGGGATCACATTTGGGGTTACACTTTGGAGCTTTTAGAGGTTGAATTTGCAAGCCAATTGATTTGCATTTAATACTTAAAAACCCATGATTTATCTGATTCTCCACGTGGTGCTACTTTCTGGTTTTGGTATCTTTCTAAAAGATGCAGAAAATCGAGGACACCGATTAGATCCCATCGGTTTGGTCAACTATGCGACTGCCTTCATTCTCTCGTGTGTTTTAGCCTATCGGGGAAGGAGTTTTGCCTTTACTCCCTTAACACTTACCTTTGGTCTGGTCAACGGAATTTCTTATGCTTTCGGTTTTGTCTTGGTTGTGACTGGAATGCGCCTGAATGGGATTGTTGTCACCACCGCTGTCATACGGTTATCGATGGTTATACCGATCCTTATTTCAATTATCATCTGGCATGAAAAGCCTAACCTTTGGCAGACCTTGGGGATTTTGATTGCTCTGGGAGCTCTACCGTTATTGTCAATACGGACGACACCGGCTGAAGCCACGAATCGACCGGCCTGGAAAACATCATCGAAAATCGGAATGATCGTTGTGATATTGCTTTTTCTGAATGCGGGAATGGGTCGGTTAGCAATGAAAGGGTTTAACGAGATGTGCCCTGTCGACCAAAAGCCTATGTATCTGGTCTCTCTCTTTTTGGTGACAACGGTGCCGTATCTGTTCGTCTGCCTGCACAAACGGCAATCGCCCACAGGTTGGGAGATCGGCTACGGGGTCTTGATCGGTGTTTGCAATGTCTCAGGTAGCGGAATGTTTCTGGCCGCGCTAGATCACTTGGAAGCCTTAATTGCTTTTCCTGTCTCTGGATCGGGCGGGATGCTGTTCACAGCCACCATTGGAATTCTGGTTCTCGGCGAGCGGTTGAATAAACGGCTAACCGTTGGCGTGGTACTGACTGTTGTCGCACTGATACTGGTTAATCTCGATTTTGGATAGTAAATCTAGCAGGTTCTGAAATTACCAATATCGTCAAGACTTAGAACCTGCCCTCATTTCTGTGATTGCGCTATTGCCTGTTGGATTTTGTCTTGTCGTTTTTGATAGGTGGTTTGTTCGGAATCCAGTGCTACCGCTTGATCAACAGCCTGTTTGGCTTCTCTATACCGTTTCAGGTGGTAGTAGATCTCAGCCAAAGTATCTAAATAATTAGCGTTTTTGGGTTTCAGTCGAACCGCCTGTTGGGCATGTTTCAGAGCTTGATTGGGTTCAGTAGCTATCAGTAGTAAGGCTAAATTATTGTGTCCAATTGCCAGTTGTCCATCGAGTTGAATCGCCCGCCGGTAGGCATCAATGGCCTCCGTCGGCTGATCAAGGCGACTGTAGACCAACCCCAAATTATAGCAGGTTGCAGCTAAGTCTGGAGAGAGTGCCAGCGCATGTTGATAAAATTCGATTGCTCGATCATAGAGCCGACGGGCTTCATAGACCAGCCCCAAATTATGGTAGCCTCTGGGATCGTCCGGATGCTGTTTAACCCATAACTGAGCTTGCCTCAATAGGGGATCGGTCCGTCGCAGATCTTCAAAGTAGGACATGATTTCAGTTGCTTTCTCTCTCAACCCTAGTTTTAAGTAAGTACGCGCCAAATTATAGTGGGCATCGGAATAGTCGGGTTGGATCCGGATCACCTGCTGATAAGCTTCAACTGCCTGCTGATGTTTGCCCTGTTTGCTGTAGATCTGTCCTAAACCGTAGTATGGTGACAGTTGGTCAGGATCAATGTTAGCCGATTGTTGAAAGGCCTGAGTTGCCAGTTTAAGTTTCGATTGTTTGAGGTAGGTTTCGCCCAACCCGTTGTAAGCATCGGCATAATTAGGCTCCAAATCAACTGCCTGTTGAAACGAGGTTATCGCCAACTCGAGCTTACCCCGTTTGAAATAGACCAATCCCAGGTTATAATAAGGAGCTGGTTTACCTGAATCTAGGCTTATTGCGCGCTGAAAGGATTGAATGGCCGACTGATACTGTTTCAGTTGGGAAAAGGCAACACCGAGATCCTGTAAGATGTCGGTAGAGCTGTATCTATTCTTGAGAATCGGAAGTTCGTTTGGTAGCCTAGCTTCCAGAGACAGGCTAACTGCCTGTTGATAGGATTCAACCGCCAGCGGATACTGCTCCAGTTCCCGGTAGGCCGAAGCCAGGCCGTAGTGGGCTTGGACAGCATCCGGCTGCGACTGAACCAACCTTTGGTAGTGAGGGATAGCATTGCCCGGTTGATCCAAATGCATGTAAGCCTCAGCCAAATAGAAAACGGCAACAGGTGAAACGGTGAGTTGACCAACAGCCTGAGTCAAGATTCGTACTGCCTGTTGATAAGCCCCCTTCTTGACAGCTTCAACCCCTTGTCTGATCAGCAGATCTGGGGGTTGATCGACAGGTATACCGCCAAACGTCAACTCAGCCTTCAGCACCAGCACCAGCCAAAGGAACAACTCGACCAACCGGGGATGGCCGACAATCGAGGTCGTCCTACGAAACACTTACCTTACTTGTGTTGCTTCAATTAATCTCAATGAAATCGAATGCGCGCCCAGGTGGTGGCTAATTTTCCTCCGGGCTGAACGGGCAGTAATGTATCTTCCATAGCCGCCTTGATTTCATCTGGCTTTATCACCCGGTTGAACAGGTAAACCTCGTCGATGACACCGGTGAAGAACTCTTGACCCGGATGCCTGGCTCCGACCATGAAGGAACCGTCGATTTCATCGATCACGGGTGGTTTTGGTCCGCCTCCCGCCTTTTTCCCGTCAAAATAGATAGAGACATTGGCTTTCGTATCGTGTGTCACCGCAATATGAACCCAGTCTTCAGGCTGGATATCATCTGAAATGCCTTTTTGGGCCCATGCCCCACCTGACTTGGTCCAGACATACGTTTTTTCGCCCCCCTTCTTGAAAATGACGTGCCATTTGAGACTCCCGCCACCGATCATATAGTTCCAATCTCTAATTTGGTCTTTAGTGGGACCTCGTTTAACCCAAAAGGCAATTGATAAGGTTTTGGTTGTTTGCAAAGTATCAGTAATCGGTACCATCGCGTATTGGCTTTCGGCCCCCTTAAACTCCAGGGCTTTTCCAACTTTTCCATCTACCCATTTCGGTCCCTTGACCAGTTCGGCATCGTGGCCATACTTGGTACCATCCTTAGCCACTTTTCCTTTACCTTCATTAAATGAGAGATAGAGTACCAACGACTTATCATCAATTGCAGCTCGAACAGGTGTGCTCAAAAGACAACAGATAACCGCAATTAAAAAGATTGATTGAAAGCGCATCTCGCTTTTCCCTCCAGAAATTTATGGTAGGTCTATTATTACGAGGGTTAGAAGAAATGTCAAGGCTTTTGCCGTCAACCAGGTTTTGTCAATAGGAGAGTAAAGAGAAACGTGATCAATCGGTGGGAGTAAAAATAAAAAAAGCCGCTAACTGGATTTGTCAAACGCCCTGTTTTTTTGGTTTGTGATGGCGTGCTTAGATCCGGGTTGCGGCTTTGGCATCTATTCGTTTGTCTTTACACGAGCACTCTTTTATCGGTTCTTAAGCGCAGGTTGTTTAGCGAAAAATCAAAAAAGTGTTCAAATAACTTCAATTTTGCGCTTTGGTTTCTAAAAACTGCCATCTAAATTACGATCTGTGGTGAGCGCGACAGCAACTCTCGAAATCGAAGTTTAGTCCAGGGTATTCGGTTAGATCACATAATCAGTTTTACGATATTTAATATTGGAAGTCAATCGCCAATTCACTATTGACTCCCGATATTATCAACCCAAAATGGATTCGCGTCTCTAGAATTCGTAAGGAACACTCTCCGTTTGATGGGTTTTGGCCGACTTCTCAGCCAGATCCATTACTGCAATCACTCGACGAGCAGATTCTGGTGTTACGATCAATGGCTCTCCTTTGCTCAAGTGTGCCACGATATTTTGGTAATAGCTCGGCCCCGGCCTACCTTGATACGAAATTTCCTGCTCGTCGGGCTGATCCTCCAGTTCAGACCAGACTTTGAAGTTACCGTCACCGGATTGGATAGCTCCGTGCGTTCCCAGAATTTTCCAGCGTGGCCCACCGATTTTTGCGATTTGAGAAAACTCAACATCAGCGATCAGGTCACCGTCAAAGCGGACGATAGCTCGAGCGTGATCCTCGTTGCTAATATCGTCCCAAACTTCGTTGTCGATGTAGAACCCTGTCACATTGATCATTTTATTATCGATGATGTTGAGCAACCAGTCGATGTAGTGAGCCCCCCAGTCATAGATGATGCCACCAGAAATTGCTTTGACACTTCGCCACCAATTTGGATTGGGGCGACCATAACTACTGGCACGCATCTCAATGGTATGTGGTTTGCCGATTACGCCGCTTTGAATGATTCCTCGCAACGTCCAAAAGTCTGAATCCCATCGTCGATTGTGATAAACCGACAACATTTTGCTATTGGCTTTGGCGGTTTCGATCATAGAAGTTGCTTCAGCCAGCGTGATGCACATTGGCTTTTCGCTGATAGCATGTTTACCTGAGTTAAGTGTCTGGATGGCGATCGGTGCATGCAGATTGTGTGGAAGGACAATGGTAACCAGATCGACTTCATCGTTGGCGAGAAGCGCATCGCTACTGTTGTAGGTACAGACATGGGGGAAATCCTCTTTGGCGGTAGCCGTCCGTTCCGGATCGATATCGCAAATCGCAACACACTCAATACCATCGGTACTCTGCATGGCACTGGCGTGACCCTTACCCATGTTAAAGGCACCGCCGTAACCGATTACTGCACCTCGAATAATATCTGCCATAAAAACTCCTCAAATCTCCAATCAATCCTGAGGTAAAATAAAGGTTAATTGGACAAATTTATATTTTGCTTGCCGATTCGGCTTCAATTTTGTTATCTATTGTCGGCAAGCCCATTCTAACATGAGAGCGTATCACTGTCAATCAGTCTCTATTTGACTTATGACTTACTCCCATTTTCTTTGCTAGTAGGATTGATCGCCCCGGATTATCAGGTTGCGATAGTGAGAGGCACCAGCTACTACTCAATGTCGCCACACTAGCCTTTTAAACAAACATTAAGTCTATTCTATGAAGACAGTGTATTAACCTGGCCAAGAACATCCGACTACTACCGTCAAAGCGCGGTGGAAAATATGTTCTTTCGACATAAAACACTGATCGGTGACCAAGTCAGAGCGAGAGGTAAAAACTCTCAACAGGTGGAGTCTGTCCTCGCTGGCAATATTCTGAATCAATTTAGAATGTTAGGTAGTTTCGAAAGTATGTTGGTCGTTTGAAAGTACTGACCAACTAAAGGTAGTTATTAACCTATCGAAACTAAATGGAAAATACTTATGCAACAAAGCCTCTTAGTGGGAAACCCTGGCACCACCAAAAGTATAAAGGTGTCTACCTCAGGGCCTTTGAACCAGTAACTAAATCCAGAAAGAGCTATTGGCAACTACCTCGACTTTTGCAACAGCAGACACCCACAGTCTAGTCTGGATAGAGTACCAGTGGAAAAAGTTTAATGAAATGATCTGACAATCGATTTAGCGTTGGCGAATATACTTCTGCGCTCTATGATGCTCCCCCAACATCACTTCACCTAGGTATAAATCACCATGAGAATCGACCCACATACCGTGTGGCCCCCCGATAAATTCGCCGGCAACCTGGCTGGATTTCCCTCCACCCCACTTGGCAACTAGTTCACCATCGAGGGTATAGATGCTGAGTTGTCCGGCCAGTTCGGCAATGTAGATTACATCTTCTTCCGAATCGAAGAAAATCGTGTTGGGCTGTAGTAACCCTGTCCACTGGTCGAGATAATTCCCCTCTATATCAAAGATCTGGAGTCGATTGTTTTCTCGATCACAAATCCAAACCCGATCTTGACTGTCGATTCGCACACAATGGGATAGATTAAATTGACCGGGACCGTCGCCGGGCTCTCCCCAGGATAGAAGATGTTCGCCTCCGGCAGAGTAGCGGTGGACACGGGCGTTCCCATAGCCATCCGAAACAAAAATATCGCCGTTAGAGGCTACGGCTACATCGGTGACTTTGTTAAAGGGATCACCGTCATTAGCTCCAGTTTGCCCCGGTGTTCCCAATGTCAGAACCAGTTCGCCTTGTGAATTGAACTTGAAGACACAGTGCAGGCCGATGGTTGAGCAGTAAACGTTATCTTCTTGGTCGATAAAAATCCCGTGCGAACCTGGTGAATCCAGTACGTCATCCCCCCAGGTATCGAGCATTTTTCCCTGCTGATCATAGATGACTAGTGGTCGATCACTTCGTGAGTAGATGTAAACATTATCTTTAGAATCGCAAGCGACTGCCGGGATCCAGCCCCAGTTCCACTCGTCTGTCAATTGCAACCAATTCTCTTCGACTTCGTACCTGTGATTTCCATTTCCAAATAACATAAAATTAACTCCTATCTAGTCTTTAAATTTAACAAAAAAAACAAACCAAACTTTTACCCGCAACAGCAAGCCTTCTTCCCACTCATACCAGCGAGGAGGAAGGTGTTGTTCGCTAAATTGAATCAATAGACTTTTGCGTCATGAATGGAGAAGAGCTATTCGACAGCTACGTTTACCGGGCTACGAACCAACACAAGTGAAAGTGAGCAACCCCAAAGATAACGTGAAAGAGGCTAACGACGTTGAAAAACGAAACGCGAGCCGATTCCATCGGTACTATACCGGTGCGACGCTTTAGTTATTTGTCCAGTGAATTATGTCTGCCCGTTTCCATCGCTTAATAGGCTATCACGAATGTCAGCTAAACTCGATCCGTTTTCGAGTTTCCATGCGGTCCAGCCGTTAACCGTAGATCGTGAACTGCCGGCATCTTGAATGCTAAAGAGTGCGGCATAGCTGGGTGATGAGAATGATCGACCGAGTACCTGGAGCGCCCCGTTATCCATCACGATAGCTTTGTACGACTTTTGATCGCCGTTGCGAGTTTGTACGGCATCGATAGCCGTTGACCAGTGGATAGTAACCCGGCATCAATTAGATCGGATACCGAAACATCATATCGAGCAGTCTGGATTGTTGGTGACATATCCGACTCTGTATCAAGGATAGGCCGGAATTCTTCAGGGATTTCGTACGCGACGTTTTGAGGATCGTGCTATCCCCATCGGTGGTTCGGATAAGTGATTTCGGAAAATAGATCGCGATGGGCCGAAGATGTATTCGGCGTTTTCGGTGACGACACGCTTAAGTCCAGCCTCGCTGTCGAATTTGGTCAGAACGAATTGTCGGTTGTCAATTATTAGCATGACTTCCTATCACCTCGTTCTACTCCTAACTACCTATTGCCAGTATCTTTTTTCGTCTTATTCTCTTTTGGCACACGTTATACGTACTATTTTTATCTAATACGCTCTTACTGAGAAACGGGGTTCATGCCTGACGACCTAAGACCTACATCCCGGTTCAACTTAAAACGAGATTCCTAACTCAGGTAATACGAACCTCACCCATTTTGTCGGAGGAGGCGTAAATAGCATCCAGCATTTTCATCAGTGTAACCCCTTGCTCGGCCGAAGAGATCGGTGTTTTACCGTTCAAAACGCAATCGATAAAGTGATTGACTTCCGCCCGGTAGGGGTTGTCTCCTGTTACCTCTGGCGTCAGATCTTGGTCGTCTTTATAGATAGTGAGAGGATCGATTTTACCACCTGCTTTTGTACCTGCAATTTGAATATAACCACCGCCCGGTAGGTTCAAGGCCCAAGTGGCTTCCAGCATCAAGGTGGCTCCGTTTTCAAACCGGATCTGAGCAAAGGCCGAATCATCGACATCGTATTTGACATCCTCTGGTACTAGATGTCTGAAGTGTGAGAAGGTTGCCCCTAGTACCGAGACCGGTTTGGGTGCACCCATTAACCACCAGCAACGGTCCAGGGCATGAACACCGATATCTATTAGACCTCCACCGCCAGATCTAGACTTATCAACGAACCATCCGCCGGCCCCAATCGGAATGCCACGGCGACGGACATAACCCGCTTTACCGAAGTAGACCTGTCCCAATTCCCCGTCATCGACCATTTTTCGTAAGGCTTGCGCATCACCGGCGAAACGCAAGACCAGCGCATACATCAGGGTCTTTCCATTCTTATCGGCGGCCTCAGCCATGGCGATGGCTTCCTCCGCGTTCCGAGCCGGGGGTTTCTCGCACAGAACGTGTTTGCCCGCATTTAGCGCATCGATGGTGACAGGTGCATGTAGAAAGTTGGGTAACCCGATACTAACTACAGCGATATCTTCCTGTTCCAGCAATTGGCGATGATCAGTAAAGATTTGGGGAACATCATTCTCCTGAGCCACCTGATTTGCCCGTTCCTGATCCATATCACATACGGCCACCACCTCTGAAAGAGGATTTTCTGCATATCCTTTCAGATGTTCACAACCAGCCCAACCTAAGCCAATAATGGCCGCTTTAACCTTGTTTGACATCAAATATCTCCTTGTTGACTTTATAACGTTATAGTTAGCTACACATCAGTTTGAATGAACAACGCAATTTAGTAGCTGACACCAATTGCGCTGACATCTGCCAGCAACTCTACAAGTACCAATTAATAGAACTGATTATTGGGCAGGATTACCCCAAGACACGACGAAGCCTGTTTGCTCTGGGAATCCTTAGGTCAATTGGCCATTGAAACATCGCCATAAAAAACGGCACCGCGCCGTCTGGCGGGTGCCGTTCTATAACCGATTGAAAGTGACCGAAGGTCTAGGCTACTTTCAGATCCAGGTTTGGTACTTGTCGAAATGGAGTCTACCACTCGCTGGTTTTGATGTCACCCCAACTTGTAGATAATTTTCCAGCAGGGCCAACAGATAGAGCAGAGGCTGCTTCGGCAAAAAAGGCAGCTTGTGTTTTGGCTGCTTTGGTGGGATAAATCTTGACTTTTTTCATGGTGGCATCATCTAAGTGAAGGTTGGCATAGTCGTGCCCACCTGACTCACCACAGCGATAAAGTAAAACGTTACCACCTTGTTCAAGCTGAATTTCAACGTCGAAATCGACATCGACCGGGTTGCCTGTCCACGTCGAATCATTGTGCCACTTTTCACCATTGACCCAGATTTGGGCATGGTCATCTTGTGATGGTGACATAATAGCCTTCATTTTAGATGGTGCGTCGATGACGATGATTTGCCAGGTATCAAAGTTGCTGGTGTCTGCTAGACCATAGCGAGAAGACATATT
Source organism: Candidatus Poribacteria bacterium (assembly GCA_030748495.1). Taxonomy (GTDB): domain Bacteria; phylum Poribacteria; class WGA-4E; order WGA-4E; family UBA9662. The sequence continues at coordinate 40,821 of JASMLX010000030.1, forward strand.
ACGACCAGTCGCTTCTGTAGGCGTAAAAGTCGCACACTTCCACCCACCAGTCGCCCCTTTCAATGCATGCTTTTTATCAAACTTAACCTTGATATCTTGGGTTGAGAGCAAGCCTTCAATGGTCGAGAGTATGGGTTGAGTCAACTTGCCTTTGGTCGCTTCGTCGATGTGGTCAATGGGAGCAGAAGGTGCAAACCCACCATTGTTCATATAACCGCCATCCGGTATATACCAGCTTTCGATCCATGGCGCTTTGGGCCGCATCTCATTCAATCTTGCGGCTTCTGGTTCTTTCATCCAATTTGCTTTCTTGATTGGTCCACCTTTAACGTTCGGGCCAGCTAAGGCTAATTGTGAGGAGATGGCCAATAACAAAACTAGAAATAAAGCTAAACTAATTTTAAACATTCGCATACTTGATAACTTCTCCTTTGCGTTTAATACGCTTCTCTTCTTTCTACTAACTTATACAAAACAAAACAGCGTACAGAAACCCTACTCTCACGCCGCGATCTTAGCATAACTGCAGAAAGAAGTCAACCTTTTGTTGGTGCTACCGCATTAGCCATATTATCAAGGGCTCTATCTACATCGACCACACAGCAAAAACCGATCGCGTAGCTAATATCAGAATCAGGACGCCGAAAGTCATGCCGGGAAACGTGTTGCTCTGTCACTCCTAGCAGAGAAGCCCCCACGAATCACTTTAATATGTCCCATTGTCTGATCCTTTCGGGTTTTTGATTGCGGAGACAGTATAATAGTCTCGTTGAAACTAGTCAGCGACCCATTCGATGGCATTACCTCCCACATCGTGAACATCATCGATATAAAAGGCACGTAATTGATCATCATCTGACCGTCGAAACTAGGGTCTGTTAACAATCCTGTATCATGGACGATGATGGAACTAAGACATGAACAATATCAAGAAATAAAGCCGTCTTTACCCGTCCAGAGGATACGTCAAACTATCGAATCGGAAGGTTTTGAATCGGAAATGAAGTGGAAGGATTGTTCAGGAGGCGGAAGGGATTTGGCCGGATCTCCTCTCGCTTGGACCAGCGGGATCGGATGTTTTCTGCTTTCTGGTTCTTGGTGCTTATGGTCGATTCGCTTAGATCGTGTTAACTAGCCCTAGCCATGCCTAATAAACAAGAACCTTCTGTTAGCAACCATATTCAACCCGAACTCGGTTATATTTTCAAAATAGCCTTTCCTATCATTATCTCTAACGCATCTCATACGGTTATGCTTTTCGTTGACCGCCTGTTCCTTTCAAGACTTGGGAAACAAGAACTCGCGGCCGCTATGAGTGGTGGACTCTCGAGTTATGTTTTATGCTCCTTTTTTGTTGGTTTAATTGGTTATGTATCTGCACTGGTTGCCCAATACTACGGTGCCCAAAAACCCAGGATGTGTGGACTCGCCATTATACAAGCACTTTACCTTAGTCTGATCAGTTATCCAATTTTGATCTGTTTTATACCTATTATCAAATATGTCTTCATTTTTGCCAAACAAGAACCACTTCTTACAGACTTCGCTTCCACGTATGCAAGAACACTTCTTGCAGGATCCATCTTTTTGATCACCCGTACTGCCGCAGGTAGTTTCTTTGTTGGAATTGGTAAAACTAAAATTGTCATGATTGCCAATTTAATCGGCGCCTTGGTCAACATCCCTCTCAATTACGTCCTCATTTTCGGTAAATTTGGCCTGCCTGCAATGGCGATTCAGGGGGCTGCCCTCGGGACAGTCTGTTCCAGTGGCGTAAGTTGTATCATCCTGCTAGGCACCTATTTAAGAGAAATGTCCCACTCCCCTTACCGAACCAAAAATCTACTAAAAATAAGACCCTCAATTATTAAACGGCTCCTATTATTTGGATTACCTGCGGGCATTAGTCCATTTCTTAATTGGTTTGCATTCAATATTTTTGTACAAATCATGCATTCTTATGGGGCTGACACCGCAGCGGCTGCAACCATTGCATTTAATTGGGATACCGTTGTATTTCTGCCAATGCTTGGGCTGGGCATTACAGCCAGAACCATTGTTGGCCAAAATATTGGAGCAAAAGATCACGATGGCGCTCAGCGTTCGACATACCTGATTATGCGCATTAGCATCATATACGCAATTGCTATGATGATACTATTTATCGGACCGACAAATCTTCTGACATCGGTTTTTGCTTCAGGTTTCCAAGATACCAATGGCCAAGTCCAAAATACGGCAAACATTATGCTTCGTCTATTAGCGCTGTATACACTAGCTAATTCTTGTAAACTTGTACTTGGAGGATCTCTGAGAGCAGCGGGTGATACAACATGGACAATGTGGGTTTCCATTACCATTCACTGGGCCATGGCAACCTCGGTCGTTGTTCTAGCCCATGTTCTTGAAGTAAATCAATACACAGCTTGGTCAACCCTAATTGTCATGAATAACATAGATTTTATGAGCCTGTTATACCGTTTTCGAACAGGAAAATGGAGACATATTAAGTTGATCGATTGATTGCAAAATTATAGCTGTTCCAAAAATAAACCATATGTGTTATTGCCTTTAAAGGAGAATAGCCAATGTCATGCCGTATAGATTTAGGCCCGCACGTGGTGAATCCTGTTCGGTCGGGAGGCAATAAGATAGAAGCTAGCCGTATTTATCAAGTTAGCTAGTAGGGTGCAGATGACTGGATCAACGGGCAGATTTATCGCCCAAAAGTCCCCCGCCCCGGCCGGCCCCGAAAAATAGATTGGCAGGAATTAGAGCCAGACACACCTCAACCCAGATTAACTTCTGGCTGAACCTGCTCACCAATTAGGCGTTTGGCCTAATGCTATCCAGTATGCCTGTCGTCAGATGAAAATAACTGATAAAAAAACCTTCGCTATCAGGAGCGGGATCATGGTACGGCATTGTCTTTCTTCAGAAGATACATAACCTGAACAAGGAGAACGGATCAGCAGATATTGTTGATGGTGATGAATCCGGATTTGAAGAATCTACATACCGGCCTTCTACCGGGTCAAAAAGAGGAAAAAGATCTGACGCCGAAAGAGCTCGCAAAGGTGGTGTGCGCACTAATCTAATTGCAGATAAGAGAGGCCAAAAAATGATCGCACCTATTCTAGATGAAGAGACAACTACGGCTTGAGGGCTTAATAAATGGATGGAGGAGCATCGATGCCAAGAGTTAAGACCTAAAAACTATCATCCTCGATAATGCCAAGTTTGACCTCAAAGAAGAGGTCAACCGGATGGCGAATTATAATGGCATCCGGCCATTTTCTTACCACCATCTTGGCCGGACCTCAATCCAATAGAAAAAGTCTTTACTATCCTGAAAAAGAGCCCCTGTTTGGTCGCTAAAGGAACAACCATTGATCCAGTTATTAAATCATACGGCTTACTTTTTGGAACGACTATAGAAATGTGGGAATTCTTAATCGTCTGAGCGGGACAAAATTAAGAGCGGTTTAGTATTCAAGATCGGTGTCAAGGTCTGGATAATTGAGGTTGCGGCTTCTCTCTGATAAAAGTGACCGACCGTTACGCGATGCCAAACTTGGCTTGATCCATCCGTTGTAACTGATGAGACCTGAATTGGGATAGACGGATTTAAGTCCTTCAGCTGTTGCATCAAGTTTTGCGCATTTTGTAGATCTTGGAAAGAACCAACTAACAGAGTGTAGTATTCTCCTGGTAGAAGTTGATCCTTGTCTATTAACAACTCTTGCGTACCTGGTTTATTGCTGCGAATCGGACCATCCTTGGTCAGTAAAACAATATCTACTCGTCGATTTTTTTGACGATTCTCCTCTGAATCGTTGGTTGTGACCGGATCCAGTTCACCACGTCCTAAAGCCAGTAGCCGGTCAGGGTCGATTTGAAATTGTTCGATTAGGTAGTCTCGAACCGACCGCGCTCGCCGCTCAGATAGCTCCAAGTTGTAGTCCGCATCACCAATATCATCTGTATGTCCTTCGATGATGACTTCAGCCTCCGGATAAGCGTTAATTGCCTGTGCAATTTCGGCTAGTTCTCCATCGTAGGTTCCTGTTTTAATCTGATAAGAGTCGGTATCAAACATGATACCCGGTAAAGATAGTACTAGGCCACGCTGATCCTGTCTGCCGGACAACTGGCGAAGATCAATCACCGAAAGGGAGGTTGTCTCGGTAGCACAATTCCCGGCTAAATCGCAGAGTGTAACCACGCAGTGGTAGATGGAACCCTTATCCTTAGCTGTAGGGATGATGGCTGTGTGAGGTTCATTGATTCCCGCACCTGTTTCCGGCTTGGGCATCAGTTGGTTGAGTAAATTGGTCTGCTCATTCCAGAGAAATGGATTAGGCGGGGAACCATATCCTTGCTGTTGATCAAGAACCCGCTGTCCATCAGCTAAAATCGTGATTTGCCAATGGGCAATGGAAGCAAAGGTATCTATTATATTTCCATCTACCCTTTCTTTCTTGAAATGAATCGTTGGTCGGTGAACTGGGCTTCCGTCTACGGCTAACGCGTCAGCGACAAAGATGATCGGCTCAGCAGAAATCTTGAAGGTGGGAGCAACGGTATCCACAGTAACACGAGTTTGACTGTGAATCTTTCGTTCTTCGCCGGGTACAGCTTGTACTAGCATAGCCGTGTATTGACCGTCAGCAACCGTGTTTTGCGCCAGATTTGTTCCATCCCAAGCTGCTTGATGACCGTCCGCCGTTGATTGGAATACCTGAAACTTTCGAACGATCCGTTGATGGTGGTCTCGAATCTCCAATACTAACTTTCGTTGGCCTACTGTGGTGTACTGGCTGTTGATATCTAAATCACCAAAAGTAAAAGTGACAACATCGGTTTGATTATCATTGTTAGGCGAGAAAATAGAGGTGGAAGCAGTTAGCCGTGAATCGTAAGCTAAAGGTGACCGAAGGGTAAGATCTCTCTCTGGTTCAGATGCAGATGTATAAGCGGGAGTATCAGTTCCTAATTCAGATGAGACGGGATTGGATTTAGATCCCCAACTGATGGTTGCTGTCAGCCAATGACCACTGGTAGCCGCTGGCTCGTACGAAGCAACAGGAGTGATGGCTGTGGATTTAGCTGCTAGGCCTAAACGGGTGTAGGTATAGTCAAGGCGTAGATTGGCAGTTGTTCTTGTACTGGCCGGTTGAATATCGCCACTCTGCAAGGTTGCTCCAAGCTGGTATGGATAATCAGCTAACGATTGATTACCTTTACTCCCGACCCCAGCCGGGGAGTTTGCCGGAACTGTTAAACCTGCTCGGATAGCGAAGTATCCCCTGGTGTTTTCGGGCTTGGAATCGGATAGACGAAAAAGCCATTGTTCAATTCCGAAGTGAAAACGACGTTGAGAATCCCGAACGGAGTTCCAGTCAACTGACAACCGTGTTTGGTTAGTCAGATGATAGATTGAGCCTAGACGAATGATTGGGGATTGGCGAGAAATTTGTTCTCGTTCGGGCAGGTTGCCAATTCCCATCACTGCTAGACCGAAGGAGATTGGACGACCAATTCTCAAAAAATTGGGTCGGCCATATTGGATACCTAAATCTAAAGCCATTCGCTGTGTCCGCTCAACAGAACCGGCCTTAGATACTAACCGGGGAACGGTTTCAGACTGAAAGAAGCGAACGGTAGTTCCAACTCCCCACCTCCCTTGGTTAGGGTTAAGGGTAATGTTGTTAAGCGGTAAACCATAGCTAATAGCCACACCTCTTCTGGTATGTTGCTCACTATCTACTGTCTGAGTTTGAGTAGAAGCTAGGGGAGGAGATGAATCGGTTATGGGGTTTGCCCACTCATCGAACCAGACCGTAGCAGCTAGACCACCAATCGCCTGGTTAGGGATTCCAAGTTGGGTTGCACTGGCGGTGACTGAGATCCCGCCGGCTCGCCGAAGCGGCGTAGATCCTAGTGAATCTTGGAGTTGAGAAATTATCGGTGTACCGACAAAGGAAATCTCAGTTTTTCTGGCGAAGGCAAGGATAGCAGGATTCCACAGGTAACCGTTGGATATCTGTGTATTATCAGCAAGTCCGCCAATGAAAGCGTTAACTGGTGCAACCCGGCGGATTCGAGTTGAGTCGTGGAGACTGCTCTCCAGTTTAGTTGAAGATGTATCCTGTGCAACGGACAATCCGAAACCGAGAAGGGCAATTAACAGCAACAGCAGCTTTGTAAGGGCATTACATGTAACATTCTTACGAGGCTGCGATTTAGTAGTGGTGATCTCCTTCACACTCATTCTTAAATCTCCTTAGTTTTTCATCCGATTGTACGACTTGAAAAACTAAAAAGCTGGTCTATCACGCCTTCAACTATAGAGAGAAAGATCTTCATTGATAGATTTCCCTTTGACCATTACCATGAAGTATGTTCTCAACTCCAACCAACGGCGGATATTGAGGGTAGCAACAACGCTTGTCTGATCAGTTTATGTCAAATCAGTTATCGGCGCTTTAGAGTTGCCCAGGTGATTGCAACTTTATCTGCCGGATCCACAGCCTGGCCTTTAACCTGAATCTCCCGGTCTTTCTTAGTTGGAAGCCGCACATTAGCAGCACCGGGATCCTTAGCTTTGACGTTACTGGTGATAAATAGGGTATCCAACATGGTTGCATCTTCACGGACCGAGATTCGTAACGTTGTTTCACCAGGTTGTTTGAATTCCCATTCCCGTTCTGGTTTGCCACCATCCAGCCAAGCATTAATTCGGTCCCAATGCCAGACGGCTCCTCCTGCTACCGCCCAGCGGAACTTGGTATTTTTAGTCGCTTGAGCGTCTTCGTTCGGATCAGCAGGTTGCCATGTGACCCAAAAAGAGTCACTATTACCATCCCACGCAATTACACGCCCCCAAATGGCGTATTTTCCTTTTTCCTTAATTGGAACAACAAATTCAGCCCAACCTTTACCACCACCACCGGCAACGGGTTTGCCTTCCATCCAGATAAATTCTCCATTAGAGGCCCCTTTACCAACTGCATTATCATCGGCCTTCATTGGCGCCTCTATTTTCTGGGCTAATTCTGCCTCCAGTGCGATTTCAACATCTTTGGCCTGGGTAAGACCACAAACCCAAACAACTAGTCCAAAAATTAGCATCTGTTTACGCATACTCTGCTCCTTATTATTTCATTTATTTAATCTATTTAGTCTCTAGATAAACTGAAATAACATCGACTCATCTTGATGAATCTATGTTATTGTTGACAATGTCTTCCTTAAAGATGTTTGAGGGCGACCCAAGTGGTGGTTACTTTTCCATTAGGATCGACAGCGGTTGAACCTTTAACCTGTAGTTCTCGATCTACGGCAGTAGGCAACCGAACATTGGCATCTGCGGGTTCGATAGCTTTAACATTGGTGGTGATGAACAGGGTATCCAGCATGGTTGCATCTTCCCGCACTGAAATCCGTAGCGTGGTTTTCCCCGGTTGATCGAACTTCCAGGTTCGTTCTGGTTTACCGCCATCCAGCCAGGCGTTGATGCGATCCCAATGCCAGACGGCTCCTCCTGCTACCGCCCAGCGGAACTTGGTATTTTTATAGTCGCTTGAGCGTCTTCGTTCGGATCAGCAGGTTGCCACGTAGCCCAGAATGAGTCGCTATTGCCGTCCCAGGCTAGGACACCGCCCCCAAATGGCGTATTTTCCTTTTTCCTTAATTGGAACAACAAATTCAGCCCAACCTTTACCACCACCACCAGTAACGGGTTTGCCTTCCATCCAGATGAACTTTCCGTTGGAAGCCCCTTTGCCGACTGCATCGTCGTCGACTTTCATCGGAGCCTCTACCTTTTGTGCCAACTCGGCTTCCAAGGCAATCTCTATACTTTTTATCGAAGCCTGAGTTAAACTCATCGTTATTAAGATCAGCCCCAGTATAAACACAAATCTACGCATTTAACTTATTCTCCTTTTTTGAGTTGTCCCCACATTTGTGGGAGCTGATAATGTCGTTCCACAGGTACGACGTATTGTGGTTGGCCTTTTTGCCAACGGGGTTGGATTGACCAACCCACACTTTCTACTAAGGATCGTTGATGTTCGGTTTCTAAATTGATTGAACTGACGATCCAGCGTCCATTTTTCTCATGCTGGAATACAATCTGTCTTAAGTCGTCAGACCAGTCAGGACAAGCATCATCCGTATCATTATGAGTTAACTGGATTTTGTGTTGGCCGGTTTCAGCACCCATCAGAAAGAGTTCAAAGTCGAAATTAAGGCCGTCCTGGCGCATTGACGCATAAGCGATTCTTCGATTGTCAGGCGACCAGGCGGGGTACATGTCGGGTAACCGCTGATGAGTCAATCGACGCTCTCGCCCTGTTTCCACTTCGATGACATAAATATCCCAGTTTTGTTGACGATAAGATTGAAAGGCAATCTGCGACCCGTCACTGGACCAGGCGGGCACTTCATCATCCGCCGGATGGTTCGTCAGAAGTTGCAATGATAGATCTGATAATCGCAACAAGTAAATGTCAAAATTGCCACGACGATCTGAGGTGAAAGCTAGAAAACTGCCGTCGGGCGACCAGGAAGAGGCTTTATCAACTGCCGGATGATTGGTTAAGCGCCGGGAATGACTCCCATCCGCCTGCATGATATAGATCTCATTATTGCCGTCCCGTGAGGAAAAAAAGGTGATCTGTTGACCATCGGGCGACCATGACGGGTAAGCGTCCAAATCTGAATTTTGCGTTAAGTTGATCGAAACTAGCGTATCCAGGTCTAAACGGTATATCTCCCAGTTACCGCTAACATCGCTAGCATAGCAGAGTTGTTGGAGGCTGTCAACTGAGATTTGTTGGGTTAGAAAAAGAGAAAAATAGAAGAGAACCACAGGTAATTCGGAACCGGAATGTATCCGGCGTCCCTTATCTTAGCCAGAACTAGCCATGTCCGTCTCGGTTGGAAACATCTGATTCTCGACAGCTTCGATCAAAATATGAAAGACCATCATGTGGATCTCCTGAATCCGGTCTGAGGTTGCGCCAGGTGCGAGAAGGTAGCAATCACATTGGTCTTTTAGTTTGCCACCATCTTTACCTAGCATACCAAAAACGGCCATCTGTCGCTTTTTAGCCGCACTGGCTGCCCGCAATACATTTTCAGAGTTGCCACTGGTTGAGATAGCAATCAGCAGGTCTCCCGGATGCCCAAGCGCTAAAACCGGACGCGAAAAAACCTCTTCAAATCCGAAATCATTGGCAACGCAGGTCAAGTGCGATGGGTCACCAAGAGCGATAACCGGCATCGGATCTCGATCTTGCCGGAATCGACCTGTCCACTCCTCCGCAAAGTGCATGGCATCACACATGCTCCCACCATTTCCACAGACAAAAACCCTTCCTCGTTTCTCAAAGAGAGATTGAATTCGTTGCGCGACTTCAACCATAGTTTCCACTGTTTGTGAATTTTGAATGAATTGTGTCAGTAGATTTTGAGCTTCTAGCAGTGAAGATTGGATTAATCGATGTGCAAGTTGTGTCATTAGGCCAACCTTTGAGTTTCAATACCGGCTTCAGATCTTAAAAATCTCACCTAGCTTTCCACCGAGAGAGCGCCCAGCAGAAACTAAACAAGCAGTTAGCAACAACATGCCAACCACGCCCAGCGCACTAGCTAAAAAAGTGCCTTCACCTCCGGGATACAGTGATAGTTTATAAATAGCTTTGGTAATCGGGGCAAACTGGTCTTTCATGGCTAAAATCAGACTTTCGCTTACCTCCAGCATTGAAAACGAGAAGACTAAAATCGAGCCGGCGATAATATTAGCAGCTACCAGTGGCAAGGTAATTTTGAACAAAGTTTGAACAGGGGTAGCCCCCAGATTTTGCGATGCTTCTTCGTAAGTGATCGACGTTTGCTGAAGCCCCGCGTAGATAGATCTCAGCATGTAGGGAAGGCGACGGATGGAATAACCGATAATCAACAAGGCAGTAGGATTTTTGCGCGGATCGAGAAAAGCGAAGATGGTAGTACTGGAAAAACTGCCGACATATCCAAAAGCAATTGCTACACCCGGTAAGGCCAATGGCAGCATTGCAACGGCATCCAATAGGTTCTTGAACGGCAACTCCTTGCGAGTCAAGATGAAGGAAATCAGCAAGCCGATAGTGACAGCTAGAATAGTGCTAAAAATACTGTAAAAGAGACTATTTTTTATACTGGGAAAGGTATCATCGTGTCTAAAGACCTCGCCGTAGTGGGAAAGAGTAACATTTTTAGGGATGACATCGACCAACGGTTCCAGATCACTTGCGCCGGGGGTGAGCGAAATCATAATAATGCTCAGATGGGGCAAAATAGCTAAAAACCCAAGGCCGCAAATAAAACCGTAAATCACCAGTCGCATGATACCTTTGGCCTCCATCTCACGTGACCCTACATGACCACGTCCAACCGTGGCATATTGCCGACGGGCAGTTATCTGCTTGGAAATCCAGAAGCATGCAGAGGTCAGCACAACGATTAGAACAACCAAAGCATAACCGTTGGGATTGACATTGATATCGCTAACCTGCTTGAAGATCCGAACAGCAATCACTTTGTTGTAATCGAAGATGAGTGGAGTTCCTAAATCGGTGAAGGCCCAAATAAAGACGATGATTGCGCCGGCGAAGTAGCCGGGGATCATTAGCGGCAAGGTGATGGTCCAGAAAAGTTGGAACTTACCGGCCCCCATATTTTCGGCGGCTTCTTCCAAACTAGGATCGACATTGGCTAAAGAGGCCGCAACGTTGAGGTACATAATTGGGTACAGGTGCAAGGTTGACAACATTACCACCGCCCAAAAACCGCCACCGAACCAATCCAGAAACGAGTCCGGACTTAGATCCGCTATATCGACTAGGCCCGCTTTGAGCAAAAAGGTGTTGATACTGCCGTACAGTCCAAAGAACTGCTTCATACCAATAGCACCGACAAAAGGGGGCATGATCATCGGAATTAAGATAATTCCTTGGAATAAACTACGGCCAGGGAAGCGGTAACGGGTTAGCATATAAGCCAATGGTAAACTAACGAAAGTAGTCACCAGGGTAACAGCGATAGCCAGCTTAAAACTGTTAACTACCAATTCCCGTTGACTGTCGTCAGTCAAGATATTAACGAAAAATTGAAGGCTAAACCGGCCGTTAATCCACAAAGAGGATTTAAAAACGTAAAGTAGCGGGTAGATGAGGAAAATTAGCAGATAGGCCGAAATTAAAAACAGGATTAGGATTGAAGCGGGGGTGAGGTTATGCTTTCTAGGCATCGTCTAAGGGGGGTTCTGCGCCAACTTGAGAGTGCAAGCCACCGGTTAACCCCTTATTGTTTAGTACTAGACCTACAATGAACAAGCAGAAGGGCTAGCGAGATCACTAATTAGAATCTAAATCTACTGTGTTCGTAAATGGAGGCGATTTTCAGGGGCGGTAGTCACTGGGTTTTGAGCCACTTCTTGATTCAGGTTATACATCAATTGGCGAGGCTCAAAGGCTTGGCAGAAGTCATAAAGGCCAAACTGCAGAACACCATCATTTTCGATGAGTTGTCCCTTGCTCCCATCATAGGCTATGTTTCGTAAGGCTTCATTTTTAGTTCCGACCTTTTGGGCATTAATGTTTCGGTGTTTGGTCAACTCTACCACCGTTTTCATATCTTTATGTACGGTTTTTTCCTCTGATAACAATCGAAGATAATTTTCTATAATCCGCCACCGAGTGGGCCCTCCATTATAAAAGCTGTAGTCAGTCCAGTGATAGGGATCGAGGTCGGTTCTAAGTTGGAGTGTCTTTTTCAGCACCTTAGCGTTTTCCCGATAAAAAATAACGCACTTTTGAAAGCCATAGTATTGGTCTCGTTTAATGTGATAGGCCGCTAAAATAGCACTAATGTGGGGGGCTTTGAGGAGATTAATGTAGTGTTTGCTGGATGGATTACTGGGGCGATGATAGGTGCCGTCAAGTTCAGCTTCTAGACGTACTAGATAGGTTGGCCACGTTAGCGGTTTTCCTGTTTCTAAGTCTTCGCCTATGGCTAAAAATTCAAAATAGGGACAATAGATACTGTTGCTTGGATTCAACATGTCGCGGATCAGCCCAGGGATTACTAGCAGGTTATTTTGTGCGATGCCGATATCATCGTCGGCACTACCTTCTTGGTTAGCACCAACTGCGGTCTCAGTAAAGTTGGTTTCAATTTCAAAGATCTTCAGCAAACGGAGAGGGTCTATTCCCGCTAACTGTCCGGCGATTAAGGCAAATGGGAAATAGCGTCGACCTTCGTAGAGGGATCGCCGAAGCGTCATGGGGGCGTACCCATCGATTTTGAGCCCTTTCTGGTAAATCAGATCTTCAGTTGTCACTCCATAGACGGTTTGTTCGGTAGAGGGGTCATAACGATTGTAGATCTCGTAAGCCTGATCGATAGCCAATTGAATCTGCTGCTCAAAAGTCATTCGATATTGCGTTCGTTTCTTCTCGTCGTAGACAATCAGCCCTGTAGCACTATGCGGGTTATAGCCGATAGCGGCCAACTCGATCAGTTTCTGGTACACGGACTTACCCGGGTTTTCAAGCTGAACCAGTACATCCTCGATGGCGACGTCCTGTACCGTCTTGTCTTTGCTCAAACTGACTGCAATAGTTTTATTCTCTTTCAAATGATGCCAAAAGGTCTCAAAATCACCTGAGGCTCGATAACCGATAAAACCAACCACAGCCAGGAAAACCATCAAACCCATTGGAACTAACGCCAGAAAAATGAATCGAATTGCTCGCTTGGTTTGCTTGATAGGAGAGACTTCTGGATTGTAGGTAGGTAGGATTTGTTTTAACCGATCGGTTGCCCTCTCCATCTCAAAAGATCTGGTGAGATTAAGGCCCGGATCTTGATTTGCATCGAGTTGACTGAGAATTTGTTTTTCCGCATTGTTTGGCACCGGTCTTCTCATTCCTTCTCCTAATAACAATTAAGGTCGGCTAACAGAAACGAAAAAAGTACTCAATCTGTTCAAGTGGGGTATCCAGATGCTTGGGAAGCAGTTCATGTAGCAAAGATTGCAGTTGTTGTTCTCTCCCGGGAACAGTATGCAACTGCAAATTTTGAGAGTTGAGGTACCCCTGCAATTCTTGTACAAGGTAGGTCTGTAACCCGTTCCCAGATTCGTGTAATTGAGCTGGTAGAAGAGCTGGAACACTGACACCACTGATGAAGGTATCAACCAATTCTGTTAAATTTTCCAACTCTTCTTGGATCTGGTCTCTGCGGTCGATAGCCATATCAAAGATACGGTCATTGAAAGCTGCAACCCGTTGGTCGGCAAAGGCTATATACTCTTTATGCCAGTCAGTACTAGAGAACAGTTGGTTGTGCAGACAAATCTGCTCTAATTCACTCACTAGGGTTTGTAATTGGCGAGGATCTTCACCTGACTGGTTTTGAGTTTCCAAGATCTGTTGTATTTCGACTGTCAACTGAACCAGTTGATCGATGATTTCGAGTTCAAAATCATTAGACTGCGCCAACTCTGTGGACACTGACTCAACCGAATTGGCTGTTGCCTGCTGTTGTGCCAATGTAATTTGCGCCATTAGTTCAAGTAGTCGAACAGACATGGGTTCCAGGGTGGGGAAATCATGCAAATTAAGTTGGACGATCAAGAACGCTGATTTAGTTAATGACAATGAGACATCAGATACCGATCGTAACATTTGGCTTTGGATGTCACCGATGATCTGTTGTACATCCAGCAAGTGGTCATAATAACTTCTATGTTCAGCGTCAGCGGCAAGTTCATATTGACCGTCATTGGGTAGCTCAAAAGCTTTCTGGGTCAAAATTTGACGAGGGTCAGTGATCTCACGGCGGCGATGGAGTTCGCGTGCATCTTCCAGGGCTTGCCCTAAAGATTGGATAACTTCCTGGAGTTGATTAATTTGGGTACTAATTGGAGGATAACTGAAGTAACGATAGTCGGTAACAATTTGACGAATATCCTCCAGAATTTCTACTGAAATCTCCTCATAGGCTTCGTCTTCTAGTGGAGAATAGCGGAGTGGATCTACAATTGTTTCATGCTCACCCTGCGCTTCTATTTCCTGACTCAGGAATTGGTAAAAATGCTCCAACTGTAAAGCTGACAGTAAATCTGTTTCGACATACTGATGCAGTTTGTCTTTCAAAATTGAGCAGCCATCTAGAACTCCTGATCGGTCAAAACTAATGGAGGAAAGACTAATATAGAGTAGGTCTTCCTCGATTTCAGCAAAATGATTGTCACCCATTATCGCAAATAGTTGATAAATACTGTCTGGTACAGGCTGCTCAACAACTAGGTTGTGTTGATCCGTATCCTTATTATTTTGCTTGTTTTTAGCTTGTTGATTAGCCTTGGTTATAATCAATGGAATTTCAGAGTTGTCTTGAAGCGATTTAGCCGAGCGACGAAGTGCTGATTTCTGGTTAAAGGCATCTAATGCTGATTGATAATGTTGAAGTAGCTCTTCATTTCCCAATTCCATTAGGAGAGACTCGATTGCGTTCTTACCATCAACGGTGACGTCTTCCTGAATCAGCAAGCGATTGGCAACAGCGGCGAACCCATCAGCACCAAGATTCCGAAAGGGACGCAGTAGAAAAGCGATTGACTTGTCGATAAAGATTTTGTGTCTACCCAATTGCTGAAGTTGGTCACCATTGTTTGTACGATTTTCGCCATTACGTTCTGTTCCACCATACCAAATGCGAAGCCCAAATACTTTATCATAGACCTGAAACTGGATTTCACCCCGCTCCAGTTGATCAAATTGGTTGCGATGGATATGTTGCAGATCGTTCACATCAATAAAAATAACAGACCCATTCTGGTCAGTATGAAAATTGGCTTCGATAATCTGGTCATAGGGTATGATGTACCGTCGCTCCACCACGCGAGCCCCTGTTGCGTTGTCGTTGGTAATGGCTAAACGCGGAATCTGGTGTTGATCGTGATAGTAATAAGACTTCCAGCTCAAAGATCGACGGCGCATTTTCTCTAGCAGTTGGTAACTCAACCGTTGTTTTACTTGCCGTTCTTTACGCTTGTGCTTCTTCTCCAGAAGTACTAACTTACCTGCCCGATCTTCCTCCGGGGCAGCAATTGCCAGTTGCGGTAGCGCATTTCTACGCTGTTTCCCCGATAGCCGATCTAACGCACTGTCGATAAACTCAGTCCAGTCCGCCATTTATCATCCTCCAAACCCAAAATGATTGTGATAAAAATAAAAGGATCTATGCCGATGCTACTCGGCTTCGTTTCTGTCACCTGAAAAGCATTTTACTTACTATGTTATTCTATTGTATAATGTTCGACTCTTCAGGAGGTAGAAACTGGCTACATTATAGCACAGTTACTAGTTATACGGAAGGAATAATCTTACTCGAGGATGCAAAAACAGTGGATTCATAACCTCATTGGTTCTAACAACCAGCATACTACCCCTTCAGAATCGTTAAAGCAGATCCAAACCGCCATCGAGATCTCAGCCAAAGATCTTCGTCTATACATGGAATATCTAGATCGTTTGGATGTGTTAACGGCATCAGGACTTAACTTCCAAAAGGTTCAAGAGGAAAAGGCCCGGCTGATATACGATCTAAACCAGCTCATCGATCGAACAATTCAAAATCAAGAAATAATTTCCAGGTCTATTTTGGATCAAATCCATCAGCAAGTTATCGAACTGGAACAAGTAATTGGTGAGCCTCCAACCCAGATTGATAGCCGCTTTATGTTCTATAATTTCGACCTGTCCAATGAAATTTTACTACAGGTTGCTGAAGAGTATGAAGTCGAAACCTTCGCTGATTTGATCGACTTGGTTCGGATGCCCAAATGGCACTACGCCTATTTCCACCTATCGCTCGGTAATCTACACCTACTAATTTGCCAATATGTCTCGTCGGACAATCCGCTACAGCAACTCAGTATTCCCGTCTCCTCTTTTATAGATCCTCCTGGTGGAGTCTTTGATTCGCTTCAGCGACGTTGGGGGAAACAGCCGCCTGTCAAGCGAGAGATTTTACACCTTTTTACACCATCCGATCAACCAGCGCAATACCAGAAAATGGGCCTACCACTCGAAACAGAGACTTGGCAAATTGAATCCTATTCGCCATATGCTGCCAATCAGGTCGATCAACTGCCTAAAATTATCTATGACTTTATTAATGTATATGGGATTCAAGGGCGTCAAGTTGTTCACCTACTTCGACAACGTAACCGATCGGTAATTTTTCTTTTCACGGATTTACTCCAACCGACTGAAAGTCTATTTAAGTTCCCAACTGAATTGACCACCTTACCGAAAGCAAAAACGAAAACACCTCAGATATTCTTAGCCTGAGCTCACTCAGATTCGGATAACTAACCTCCGATCGAAGATGGAAAACAAGTTGATTCCAGTTGAAGATAAACTTCTTCTAGGTAAAAGATTGATCATTGAAACCATAAAT